>NZ_CP118498.1:0-3934 GCF_028885455.1 Pseudoalteromonas rhizosphaerae | reverse complement strand
TACGGTTTAGATGTTCAGGACGGAAGTAAAGCAGGTGAATATATCTGTAAGTTCGGCTCTGATGGAGAAGTTTTAGAAAAGGCTGATGGCCAAAAGGTAAGCTGGGACGCAGCGGACGAAATGACCAAGGGCAACTCAAAAACAGGCCGTACCGGTAGCTTAAGCCCTTGGGATATTTTGAGAGTCGTTTCTGAAACAAAAGACGAAGCGGAACGCAAAAAGTACAGCGGTCTATTTCTGTTTTATGCCAGAGCGATGAAGGGAACTTCTCAATTAAAATGGTCTAGAGGTTTAAGAAAAGTATTCGAACTGGAAGCGGAAAAGTCTGATGAAGAGCTGCTTGCGGAACATGAAGATAAAGCGAAATTACTATGTCACTTAAGTGCGCTTGAGTGGTCTCATTTAATTAAAAATAAAACACGTAGTGTTGTTTTAGATTTAGCTGAAACAGGTGGGAGCGAAGCGGTAGCACGTTACCTTTATGATACCGTTCATAAAAACAAAGTAGGGGCTACTTCTGGTGATTGGTTCGCTGTATTTTATAGCGAATTCATGGCAAGACAGAGCGAACCACCGAGTTAAACATTTGTTTAAATGTTCAGATATACAAAAACACTGTTACCCCATGTAAAACGTGGGGTTTAACGAAATTTAACACAGTCAAAAACACGGTTAACTAGGGTTTAAAATGAGCGAAAAAGAGTACGTCCATTCGGTTGGTGTTTATCTATCTGATGTAAGGCGATCAAAAGGAATGACTCAAACTGAATGTGGTAAGGCAGCGAACATATCTCGCTCAACCATTTCAGATATAGAAAAAGGTTTCCGACTGCCAAGCGGTAAAGATGTTGTTTCTTTGTGCCAAGTTCTCGATATAACTCCTAATGATATTTTTTCTTGTGGTGGTTTGGAAAGCCCAGTTCCAGACAAAGAAAAATCCAAAAAGGAAGTTGTTGAAAATGCAGCCATGCTAGTAAGGACCATCTTTTCTTTTTATAGGCTGAGTAAACAATCGAAACGATTAATTGGAGATACAATTTTTAGGTTGGCCGCTGCGGAAAGGGGGCACGATTTTGTTAGTGAAGCAGCAGATTGCAAAAAGTTTGTAGAGGATGCTTTGAATAATGAGGGCATTAGAGAGCTGGTAGTTGATAAATTAAATACAATAAGAGTGGCAGATAATAAAGAGCCACTGGACATTGAATCCTTTGATGTTGCTATAACTGAATTGTTGGATGGAATATTCTCAGGTAACTTGAACCCTATTAGTGTATTAAGAAAATAACCACAGGGTTAAGTCACACTAAAAAGACCAGGCATGTCACATTAGGCGCTTGCGCCTGTAGGCCGAACTCAAATCTAAACCTTTCCTCTATAGCCTGTCGGCCGCAACCCGCAAAGCGGAACCAAAATAAAATTAAAGGCAGAACCCCGAGCGCAGCAAGCGCTCCCCTGATAAGCCAAAAAATGTCAGATAATTACACTTATCTGTTTCTATTTAATCGGAAATAAAAATAAGAAAGGAATCTTATGAAACCCTTTATTGATGCCCTCTAGGTTACTTTTTCAAAAGGTAACCTAGAGGGCATCAGTCGCAGTTGCTTTTGCTGTGACTTTTAAAGGGGTTATTTTATTACAGCTAATTTAGGAGGGTTTTGCGGGTCTAATAAAGTAAGTTCAAAGGCGTGTAGTTCTGGTTCTGTATGTGTGGTTATGTTTTGGATTTCAGATGCTAAACGTGCTATTTCATTTTTCATTTTCTCTACGTGAGCTAGGTTTTTCAATTTACTTTCTTGCTGCATTATTTGTGATTGTTGATACCCAGCTGAGCGCTGCATAATTCTTATTTTGCTTATAAATTCAGGCTCAAACCTATCTCCTTGCGGAGTCCACAGCAAACCTTCACGGCATACGAAAAAACCTTCCCACTTTTCGTGAACCATAGTGTCTTTAGAGTAATGCTCCAAAAGCTTGAGCGCTCGAGGGCAAGGGTTATTTTCATTCATCCATCTTTCTAGCGTTCGCTCACTTTTTATCGATAAAAATTTCATAGCCTTTTTCCTATCGATCAGCCCGCGCTCGTTTACGAAACCCGCTCTTCTTAATGCCCATTTAAAATCACTCATCAATGCCTCCTTGAAGTGCTGTTAAACATCATCTATCATCTCTGTGAATGATACTAGGTCAATGTAGTAGATTTCAATCATTTAATATATATGACTGAAAAATCAGTCTCGATGCAAAAAGGCTAATTATGAAAAATCAAAAAATCACAGGCATACAGTCGAAAGACGCTCGTGCAGCACTGGCTAAAAGTCAGGGTGAAGTAGCAAAAGAAACAAATATTTCTCGTGCATATTTATCGCAATTTGAAAATGGAATTCGAAAATTAACAGACTCTGAAATTACTGTCCTTCGTGATTATTACGAAGATTTAGGGTTTGTTTTTCACTCTGAAAAAGGTGACTACAAAGAAAGTGCAAAGGCTGCATTAGAAGGAATTCAGGAGACGCTTGTTGATGCTGATACAGTTTCAATTAAAGCGGTTGAGTTATCAGAGTTGTTACTTCAAGTGGGCGATTTAATCGATGAAATTGAAACGCTAAATATTGAAAGTGAAATTAACGAAGATGATGAAACTTATTATTTTGAAGGGGCTGATGAAATTGCTTCTTCGCTAAGCCAAGGTGATTTATTGCTAAATGAGTTTTTCCTTAGTGATGCTGCTGGCGAATTACCTTCGATTGGCTTCTTGGATTCGTATGGTGACAATGCTCATAAGATTATTTGCTGTATGGCCGTGCAATATTTGCGAGGTGAAATGCTTAAAAATGGTGTTTCTCATGTTCCGCTTGCTGAGTTCCCAGACGATGGAAGTGAATACGGCAAATTTTCAAAAGCGGTTGCTGCTGAGCTACAAAGTATCATTGCCAGCAAAGACATTTTAACTAATTCGGTTTTTGATACTGTTAGCGCTCGATAGCGTTAACGGTATTGAAAAGTATGACGAAAAAGCACATGATGCTTAGAACGAAAAAACCCGCTGTTGACGCAGCGGGTTCTTCTTATTCGAATCACTTCGAGCAAAGTTTTCGCGGACTTCTCGAAGCAAAAGGGCTTTTATGCAACAACTCACAGGAAAGTACAGACACAATCAAGGGAGGCTTGTTACGTGACTAATAGTAGCAATCGTAAGCCCTCCTCGCAAGCTTTACAGGGGGTTGAAAACCCCTCTCGGTATAAACACCAAGTTACGAGCCGCTTCGAGTCGATAGACTCGGAGACGGGCGAAATAACGGTGTCTAGCGTCAGTGATTCCGTAAGAGAATCAAGACGCGCACGCTTTAAACTACTCGATGCGTCAGCAAGTGTACTGCATGGTTTTTATGGTAAAGAGCCACCTATTAAAGCTAATGGCCATGAAAAGAGACACCGCACTTGTACATGCCATAGAACAAGGTTATCTCCTACAACTCAGGTACTGAAATCAGAGCAATCCAAAAAAGCATTTTTTGGGGGCGTTATGCAATGCGCATCGGTTTGGACTTGCCCACTGTGTGCAGCGAAGATAAACGAGCGCAAAGCAAGTGAGATGCGAGTCGCATTTAACCAAGCGCCAGAGCTTGGGTTAAAGGCGCACCTAGTAACATTTACAGCCCCACACACCGCGGGTGATCAGATAGATGAATTGTCATCGAAGATGCGAGAAGCTCTATCTTCATTTTGGCGTGAACGTCAAATAGCGAAATGGAAAAAAGAGCGAGCCGTTACAGGTAACATAAGAGCGTTCGAGGTTCGCTATGGCTCTAATGGGTGGCATCCTCACTTTCATTTAATAGTATTTTCCCGAGATAGTATACTTGGAGACACTGAGCGCCTTTTAGAGAAATGGCAAGCAGTGTGCGTACGGGCTGGACTAGATAAACCTAATGAG
>NZ_CP118497.1:0-23860 GCF_028885455.1 Pseudoalteromonas rhizosphaerae | reverse complement strand
GCAGATTGAAGCAGTGACAACGTGTTTGGATAACGCCGTGAGCTGTATTACGGGCGGAGCTGGCACAGGTAAAACAACGGTACTTAGAACCGCACTTCGAGCCTACCATCAAATGGGATTTGAAATACATGCGGTCGCGCTGAGTGGCAGAGCCGCTATGCGCTTGCATGAGTCAATTGGCTTTATCACCTCAACTATCGCTAAGTTATTACGTAGAGAGCCTATTGAGCCAAGTTCAGACCAGCCAAAGCATTTACTGGTAATAGATGAAGCCAGTATGATTGACTTACCGACCATGTATCGCCTTGTTAATCACACTCATCCCTCTGTACGATTGATATTTACTGGCGACCCTGACCAACTTCCACCCATCGGCTGCGGCAAGGTGTTGGCAGACATCGTTGAAGCGAAAACGGTGGCTAATACCATGCTAGATATCGTCAAGAGACAGGAAGGTTCAACGGGTATCCCCGAATACTCAAAACTCATCAATCAAGGTGTGATGCCTGACCAATTAAGCACAGGTGCAATACACTTTCACGAAACCAGTAAAACAGACATTGCCAAAGTCTGTTGCGAACTTTACCAAGAATCTCCTGAAAGCAGTCGTGTCATGGCTCCAACCAAGGCGCTCGTAACAGAAATCAATAAACTCATCCAGCAAGCGGTCAACCCAAACAGTGACAGCCTTGAGTTTGAAATTAATGGTGACAAGTTCTTTTTGCCACTTCGCATGAATGATGAGGTGTTATTTACGCAGAATCATTACGACAAAGGCATTCAGAACGGCTCACTTGGTATGCTAACCAACGCCAAACCTTCTGGTGATAGTTACGGTGAAGTGACGCTAGATACAGGTGAAAAGGTCGAGATAACACAATCCGTTCTCGACTGCATGGAGTTGGGTTACGCAATCACCCTACATAAAGCTCAAGGGTCACAGTTTCCACGCATCATCATCGCTCTGCAAAATGGAAGAATAGTAGATAGAGCATGGCTCTATACGGCAATCACGAGAGCTGAAAGTGAAATCCATATCGTTGGTAGTAGCGATGATATGAAGCAGATCACCGAGGCACCTAGTCACTCTCACAAGCGGAATAGCTATCTGAAAGAGCTGCTGGGTTAGCAGTTTCAAACTCGTTTTTGTCGGATAGACGACACCTGTTACCAAGTGTCGCCCTCCTAAGAACCGTACGTGCAACTTTCACTGCATACGGCTCAAGCCTTCACGAAGGCACCTAATTGGTACCCAGCAACTTATAAAGCAGCGAGATTAGGTTCATTCCAAGAGTTGCGGCATTGCCTCTTTGCTTTTCTCTTTGCCAAGTATTCTTGGTATAAAGGATCAAAAGGCGTAGCTTCACTCCTGATTTTCACATGTCTCTCTATTGGCACCTTAGCTATTTGAAATAGATTAAACTGACAATCCATGTTCATGTTCATGCTCTTCTGCCAACCGTGAAATTGCCATTGGCCTCGACGGTTGATAAAGTACTTCATGGCGATCCAAGTTTTTGATTTTGTTGGATGACGCCTTTTAGCCCAATGCCATAACGCTAGAAATAGTTTGTGACTCACATATCCGAATACTTGTTTGGCAACGCAATGTCGATAGTAATTCGACCAGCCCCTGAGTTTCGGATTTATCAACTTGATTAGATCGTTAACGGGGGTAGTTGCGTGCTTTTTAATGAGTTCGCGCAAGTTACTCAGAAATATTAACGTGTTAGATTTGCTCGGTTTAATGAGCAGTTTTCCTTTGTACTTCCTATGGTTAAAGCCTAGGAAGTCAAAACCACGGCTAATGTGAGTAATGTGCGTTTTCTCTTCGGAGAGCGTTAAGCCTCTGTGTGCTAAGAAGTCAGCAATCAACGGTTTGATATCGTTCTCCAGCACGTCCTTTGAAGTGCAAGTGACGACGAAATCATCGGCGTATCCTATAAAGTTGGCTCTCGCCCCATTTTTAAGTGCGGTGGACTTTATGCGTTGCTCAAGACCTGCAAGAGTCATCAGCATCAAGGTTGGAGATATGATCCCGCCTTGTGGTGTTCCCTCGTCAGTGCGATAGAACAGCCCTTTGTCCATAAAACCAGACTTTAACCATTGTTCCAACATTCGTTTATCTACAGCTATATTATTCATAAGCCATTGATGCCCAATCTTGTCGAAACAGGCTTTGATATCTCCCTCAAGAACCCATTGCGCGGATTGCTTTTTACTCAAACAGAGAAAACACTGAGCAATAGCATCAGCAGTGCTTCTATTGCGCCGAAAGCCGTAGCTATTTGGGTCAGCAAGTGTTTCTGACACAGGCTCTAGTGCAAGAAGATGAAGCGCTTGTAGCGCTCTATCGACCATGCACGGGATACCCAAAGGTCTGAGCTTGCCGTTTTTCTTAGGGATGTAGATACGCTTGAGCGGTTTGGCTTGATAAGCCTTTCTGCTCAATTGATTGACTGCTTTCATGCGGCGCGTATCCGTATTCCAGATGACGCCGTCTATTCCGGGCGTTTTACTGCCTTTGTTTTGTGATACTCGCTTAACAGCAAGAAGTTTTGCCGAATGCGAGTGAGTCAGTATCCACTGCAACGCTTTCGCTTTGCCGTGTTTACTTTCTCTTGTTGCTTTTGCAATACGCATCTGAAGCTTTAAAACGTGTGACTCAACAGTTTTCCAATTTATGGATTGCCATTGAGCACTGTCAGGAGAGGCACTAATCTCTTTTGAAATCATCATTTGCGTTTCTCCTTGAATAAAGTTCTTCAAATTCTCTTGCAAAGGAAGACCAGTCGGAAGTCAGCTCACTTTCGTGCCAGACAGACGTCTGTATCTGCATCATTACAATCCAGCCTTTGCTTTCTCCAACATCCTCTACCTGCATCACTATCGGCTATATAAGCTTTCCCAAAGGGAGTGATACAGGCTTACCGTGTTCCGTATGTTGCGCAATGTCAGGTTAGATGCCCGCTATAGTGCGGAGAGTTCAGTGATCACGAAAGAGCATGGGGCAATCTCTTTCCGACTCTCGCGCCTTTTGGCTACAGCGTATTAACCACTTCCGCTGTTTCATCGTATAACGCACCTTACGCGGATTCACTTATGTTCATCATACTGACTGCCTAGCACTCACCCGATTTGTGGTTATCAGGAGGATCGTCCTCTCACGATTAAGATCCCGATTGGCGCATACCAACCTTCGTTACATTGTCAGAGCCGCTACTTTATTCAGGCTCCTAGGATCATCTGGTGATACAGATGGTTCACTCATTAAGCGGTGAACAGCGCTTCATACGACTTCACGTCGCACGCCCCAAGACGTGTTAACGTAATTACTCTATAGGTCGGCTTTGAGCGATAATCGGTCATTGATACTGGCTAAATATCGTCGTTAATAGATTGGTTAAACTGCTCTTTGCGCATATATTCATGAAAATGAGCGCCGAGCGCATATTGTTCTATTTAACTTTTCTTTAAAGTTTTAGAAAACTTAGTGATAGTAATACCTTAGGTTATTTGTTAAAACTATATAATGTAGAAAAATGAGCGTAGCGTCGGCAGAAATATGCGCGATGAGCGCACTATTAAATTGTTATGTGTAATGGAGTAGATGGCATGGAGTTTCAGACGATCCCAATAATGCGGATTTTCGATGAAGATAAAGCAAAAGAGTTTTACCTTGGCTTTCTCGGTATGGAACTAGATTGGGAGCATCGTTTTGAGGATGGTTACCCAATTTACATGCAAGTTTCGCTTGGCGATTTTGTTTTACATCTGAGTGAACACTCTGGTGACTGCACACCGGGCAGCAAGGTCTTCGTTAATGTAAGCAATCTTGATCAACTTTTCGCACAAGTTACTGCAAAGCCTTACAAATACAACAAACCAAGCATTGAAGATGCCCCTTGGGGTGCAAGGTGTTTTACCGTAACAGATCCGTTTTCAAACAGGATATTGTTTAATGAATCAGCAGACACATAACAATCAAATTTTATCGCCAGCAAAAAGCGCTGGCTGCGACGTCAACCCGCTGCGCGGCTTTCCGCGCTAAATTTGGGCGTTAAGCATACGAGGAACCATGTCCAGTGAAGTCACCGTGGCTAAAATATGAATCGAGGTTGGCAGACTGGATGAAACAGTTTGCTAGCGAAAAGTTGTCGTTCACTAATGGTTTTCAAGCAATCCCTGGCTTTCCTTCAAATGGATTTCGTGCTGATGGGCTGCTAACTGATGGGAATGTTGTTATAGCCTTGGAAGTGGAGGTAAAACAAACTCACCCTGATACAAATGTTGGAAAATATTGGCTCTTAAGCCAGTATCAAGCTTATGAAAAGGTGATTTTGTTTCATGTTTATACTCCAGAGTACACATCTTATCCTTGGCGCCTTCAGCTAGGTCAGTTTTATGCCTCAAAAATGGCGATAGAGTTGCCATTTGAATATGAACTAGTCGATCAAAGAGAAGCTATCGATACGAACTCATCATTTGAAGCAGTAACTAGAATTCTAGAGCAAAGAATACTCGGTGAATTCGGAGTAATTGCTGGTAAGTCGCAAAATGCTTAACAAGTGCAGGTTGTCGGACGTGTGCTACGCTGCGCTCCGCACCCGCCGCAACTGCAGGCGTTATGTGCTCTAAGGTATCTCATGCTCTCAATCACCAGTGAAGATAAAGAGAATCAACTTAAAAGTTATTGTCAGCATTGGCTGAGCTTATTAGCCACAAATCAATTTGAAGACGCAGAAAAGCTCATTGATATAAACAATAACTATGGTGTTGTATGGGCAGAATCTGAACTCAAAGACGCTGTGCATGATTACTTTGGTAGCGATGCCCCTGTGAGTTTTCAAAACGAAAATATAGCGAATTGTTACCCTGAGTTTTTAGAAACCGATTCAGGCTCATTGATCTTCGGCTTTTATTTACCCGCCAATGGCGAGATAACCGACCTAACTGTTGAATTTGAGTTTGTACCAATTGGGAACAACAATTATGCTGCAACAATCAACGATGTTCATGTTCTGTAGCATGTACGCACATAACAAGCGCCAGCACATCGCGCCTGCGGCGCTGGACTCGCAACAAGTTGCTCGCCCGTGTGGCGGGCGTTAGCTTTGCGGAGGCTTTATTGACATTTTAATATTAGTTATCGCCTCAGTATTATTCTTTGTTTTGGTTATAAAGTTGGAATCAATGATTCCCATCAACTTTTTGGACAAAGCAGAAAGAACGTTTAACGACCTAGGTGCAAACGTGCAGGTAAGAACAAATTCTTACTCTCGTTTTTATAACACCAAAGGACGATTGGTAAAAAAGTCGGATATAGCAAAAATCCAAAAAGCGGGTTGTCTTACACTTTTTACATTATCGGATAACGCAATCGATATTACGGTGCATCCAGCTAATAAAGATACTGTGTTTGAAAAAGCTAAAAGTATATTTAAAGAGGCTCAAGTTGTTGAAATTGATATACAAAGCTAACAAACCAATTATTCCGACCTCAACTCGCTGCGCTCTTTTCGTCGGCATATTGGGGCGTTATGTTGGAGCAGCATATTGATCGCTCGTATTAAGACAATCAGTTTTGGGGTATTAGTAGCTGCATTAATCATTACGATCACGTTGATGGTAGCCGATGTTGAATTTTATGGGCTCCTCAGTGTTTACGTATTTATGGTTTTATGGAGTTTACACAAGATATTTTTGTGGCTCATCGGTGATGAGTTTGGCATCGCCGTTCAGGTGAAAATTAAGAAAGACGCACCAAAAGCAATTCGTTTCCTTGGGCTGTTATTTGTCTGCTTTGTTTTTTATTTCGTAGCTAAGGGGCTTATCAAGCATGTTTCAACATAACAAGTTGCTTAATTTCGTTCCGGCCACAAACAGCATGGCCTCCACTGGACTGCCTACGCTGCGCTGCGGCAGCCAATTAGCAAAGCGTTAGCACTGTCCACTTATGGCACAGACTGTGTGAAAACTCTGATCACCTTTTGGTCTAAGTATCTGCTGCTTATGATCGATTAATCTATACATTTAGTTCACTTAATATACTGATATTTATATAATAAGACTATTGATTCAGTCGAGGGTTGAGGCAATATGTCAAAGTTTATAAGCGGTGAAGATCGTAACCAATCAACGTTATTTCCAGAATCGTTGGAAGACTACGTCAGTGAAGATAATACGGTCAGAGTAATTGATGTTTTCATTGAGGAACTAAATCTAGCTGAATTGGGGTTTAAAGGATTAACCTTAAAGTCCACAGGCCGCCCTAAGTATCATCCAGCCACACTATTAAAGCTTTATCTTTATGGTTACCTCAACCGTATTCAATCATCCCGCCGATTAGAAACCGAATGCCAACGCAATATTGAACTGATGTGGCTACTTGGTAAGTTGGCACCCGACTTTAAAACGATTGCTGATTTTAGAAAAGACAACGGAGGCGGTATAAAAAATGTATGCAAAACGTTTGTTGAAGTCTGTCGTCGCCTGAATATGTTTGAGAAACCCGTTGTTGCCATCGATGGTAGTAAGTTTAAAGCTAGCAACAACAAAGGCAATAATTTTACGCCAAGCAAAGTTAAATTTCACATCGACCGAGTCGAAAAGAACATTGAACGTTATCTTGAATTACTTGATGAAGCCGATAAAGAGCAAGCTAACGTCACAAAAATTAAAGCCACAAAAGAGAGACTAGCTGACTTTCGCAGCCAGTTAAAAAAACTATACGAGATTAAAGAACAAGTTGAAGCTCATCCTGATAAGCAAATATCCACTACTGATCCTGATTCACGTTTAATGAAAACTCAAGGTTTTACAAGAGTTGTGAGTTATAACGTACAAAGTGCGGTTGATACCAAGCATCACCTCATAGTGGCGCATGACGTGACCAACGTGCCAGATAGAGGCCAGCTTGCGTCAATGACGAAACTCGCACAAGAAGCATTGCGCAAGAAAGATATACGGGTATTAGCAGATAAAGGTTACTTCAGTCAGCCTGATATAAAAGACACTATCGATTTGGGTGCAGAGCCAATCATGCCCAAGACGGATACATCGTCCTCTGAAAAGAAAGGGATATTTAACCGCTCACTTTTCAAATACGATGCAAATAAAGATATTTACTTATGCCCCGCTGGTAATGAACTTCAAAATCGAATGCAGGTATTTGAGCAAGGTAAATACCTTGATGTTTACTTCAATCACATTGCTTGTCGAGATTGTAAAATAAGAAGTCAGTGCACTAACTCTAAAAAAGACCCTAGGCGAATAAGGCGGTGGGTGCATGAGATTCTGACAGAAGAAATGCTTCAAAAGCTAAAGAATCAACCTGAATTGATGCTTCATCGAAAGCAAACTGTTGAGCACCCCTTTGGCACAATTAAACTCTGGATGGGAGCTACCCACTTACTAACACGAGGTTTAAAAAGCGTGGGGACAGAAATAAGTCTTCATGTCCTAGCTTACAACTTCAGAAGAATGATAACAATTATGGGAGTTAACGGCCTAAGTAAAGCAATTAGAGTAGCGTTGCCATAGCAGTTTCGCTCGCGCGGAGAAAATTGCGATACTGAGAAAAAATCGATCGCAACCATCTTAAATGGTTTCAAACTAAGAACATACCCAAGACAATTTATTAAAAATTAGTTTTTACACAGTCTGGGCACAGAGCCGACCTTCGGCTCTAACTCGTTTTTGTCCAGAAACGTGTTTCAGCGGATGGTCAAGAAAAATCATAAATGCCTAGCGAGTAGTGAGCTGTGCGAGCGTCAGGAGTGGCTTTATTATTTTACTTTACCATCATTCCCTTAAATACCCTTTTGGCAGGGTGATGGTCTTCACGCAGTGAGACCATCGCCTTGCTAAGCCTTCAGGGATAAAAAAAGCGTACACACCATTATACATAGTGTGTACGCTTTATATACCCCAAAGAAGCATTTCCAGTAAAGGGCTGCCACTCACTCACACGCGAATAGACACTGTTTTTACTATATACTCCTCATCAATTTTTTGGTTTGGGCTTTGGTTTAGGGTTAGCGCCTAAAGCGCCGGGTACGTTTGGTACCTTTGCTGCGCTACCGTTTATTTTTACTACTATGTATTTCCCGCTGTGGTTACAAATTGTATTTGCGGTGGTTATTAGTATTTTTGGTATATGGGCATGTGGCAAAACCGCTGATGATCTGGGCGTACATGATCATCCCGCGATTGTATGGGATGAAGTTGCCGGATTTTACATTACCATGATCGGAGCTGCATTAAGTTGGCAGTCTTTGTTAGTGGGTTTTTTGTTATTTCGTTTTTTTGATATCGCTAAACCAGGTCCTATTCGCTTTCTTGATAAGCGGGTTCATGGTGGTGTAGGTATTATGGCGGATGATGTTTTAGCTGGTATATTTTCTTTAATTTGTGTTCAGGCATTGTTTAAAATGGGTTATTTGCCCTTTTAACCTTAGTTTTGCAACGAGGTATTGACGTTATGATGCGATTTTTATTGGTTATTATTGTGCTGTTCTGCAGTATGCCAAGTAAGGCGTCAATTACCGACTATGTTGTAAAACAATGGAATATGCAAAATGGCTTACCATCGCAGTCACTTAAAAGTGTCGTGCAAGATAAGCAAGGCTATATGTGGCTGGGAACTCAGTTTGGCCTCAGTCGCTTTGATGGCAATACATTCACTAATTACAATACCTTAAATAGTAATTTTTTACCCAGTAACGGCATTAATAAATTACTTGTCGATAGCGAAGGCTATTTATGGATTGGTACTAAAGATGGTATTGTGGTCATCGATCCCACCACTATGGCAGCGCAAGAGTTTAGTGTAAAAGGCCCTGTACGCGATGTTATCGAAGATGCGAAAGGCAGTATTTGGATAGCAGCGAATGGCCTGTACTTTGTATCTCGCAATCAGATCAATGTCAGCGCAGTGCATGACTTACTAGTCCCTGTGATGAGTGCCAGTTCAGTAAAGCAGATTGTTGGTACTGTCAGTCAGCTGGCATTATCGCCAGAAGGGATCTGGCTGGTGAATGAACGATACTTGCTACGGTTAACTAATTCCTCCTCTGATTTTGCAAAGTTACGCTTAGAACTAACTGCTAAGGTATCGATACCTGAGCGTTTAGCACAAACGATTATTCACGATTTAGCATGGCTGGAAGGAAACTTATATTTAGCGTCAGAGCTCGGTGCTTACTTTTTAGATTTAGATGACGAGTTAAGGCCTTTTCCACTTCCCAATGCGAATAACTCAGCGGTTTATAAATTTATGAGTGACTCAAATGGAGCACTGTGGATTTCGACCTATGGGCGCTTACTGTTTCGAGACAACTCCGGCGATTGGCAATGGGTTGAACCGAGCCAACTTGACCAAAGTATTTGGTTTGCTGATTTATATCGCGATAATGATAATAATATTTGGCTTGCGAGTTTTAGTGAAGGATTATGGCTTGCGCACGAAGGCAGAATAGAACGTCACTCAGCTATATCACAAATGACCGAAGCGGTTATGGCCATTAGCCAAGCGCCCGATGGGAGATTGTGGGTCGCTAACCGCAGTGGTGTAGGCTACTTTGATTTAGATAAAAACTTTATCAATCAAATCCCAAGTAATCAATACGGACGTGCAGCCGTGCATGATTTACAGTTTGATGGCTCACGGTTATATATCGCCACTGGGCGTGGTGTGTATATTTATGAAAACAACACCTTGTTCACTGTCCCTGGACGCGCTTTAAAAGATAACCCGGTGTTTGCGATTAGTCGCTCCAGCAAAGGAGGCTTTTGGCTTGGTACTGGCCGGGGTATGTATCGGCTTAGTTACGGTGGTTTAACCCCATTTGCTTATAACGCATTTTTAGGCAGTAAGTTTATTACTTATGTCGTTGATGAAGCTAATTTTGGTTTAATTGGCACTAGCAAAGGCGCTTACTACTTTACTGATCGTGGTATTGAAAAAATTGGCGATCAAACGAGTCTTGAAAGTGCTTATGTTACAAGCATCTTAAACATTGATGGAGTTGGTATATTAATCGGCTCATTAAATGATGGTTTATTTTATCGAAGCACACAAGGGCATTGGCGTCAGTTAGATGCTACCAATGGCTTACCTTACGGTTCTATTTTTAGTTTACGTTATGATGAAAAGCTCAAGCGCATATGGGTTAGTACCATGAAAGGTGTCTACCGAATGCCGGTTGAGCAGTTTAGTAACGATATTGAAAGCTTAAAAGTAGAGCAGGTTATTTCGTCATACGATCGTCAACTAGACGGTAAGGCCAGCCAGTGTTGTACCGGCCTTGGCCATGATGCTGTGGCGGAGTTAGGCAATTCAATGTGGTATCCGAGCCTACAGGGGGTCGTGGAGATCCCTAAAGATATTGAGCTGTTTGGCGTTAAACCATTACAGCCAAAGGTTGAGAGTTTAAATACTGGGATACGTAAACTTGCAACAGCTGCATTAGGGCGTAATCCTGAATTAGAAATCGATGAGCGTGATATCACCCTTAAATACACTGCGATAGACTATTATGCACCGACCAGTATTGAGTTTCGCTATCGTTTAACTGGTTTAGACAGCGATTGGCGTTATGCTAATACCCGCCGTGAAGCTATTTATACCAATTTACCGCCTGGTGCATTTTTGTTTCAACTTGAGGCTAAACGACAAGGTGAAGGTTGGCAAAAAGCGCAAAGTACGGAATATTCATTTGTAGTACCAAGACGGTTTGATGAAACAATTTATTTTCGGCTGTTGATCACTGGTAGTTTTATTTTATTATTTTATTTAGTGTTTTGGGTATTTAGAAAGCAAGAACGCCGTAAGCAAACCGCGCTTGAAAGTTTAATCACAGAACGCACCGGGGAGCTGCGCCAAGCTAATGATAAGCTTAATCAAGTTAACTCTCAGCTAAAGCTTATGAGTCACTCTGATGAACTTACTGGGCTGAGAAGCCGCCGCTTCTTATTTGATCAACTACCAAAAGATATAGAGCACTTCCAGCGTAACTCACAATCATTACAAGCGCAGGGGAAATCCTTGGTGTTGCTAATCATTAATTTTGATAATTTTAGCCGCATCAATGACGCTTATGGACCGATTGGTGGTGATAGTTGTTTGCAGCAAATGGCTGCATTGCTTAACTCTCGTACGCAAGGATCCGATTATGTTGCCCGTTGGAGTGGTGATGAATTCTTGTTACTGCTACGTGACTTTAAACGCACTGCAATCGACAGTTATGTTGCACAGCTGTGTAAAGTAATTGCTGATCACACATTTAAGTTGCCCAGTGGTGACAGTATAAACTTGACTGCATCGATTGGCTTTTCATTTTACCCATTACCATTATTAGGTGGTCAGGTTATTGGTTGGGAAACCTCTGTCAACTTAGCGGATATCGCGCTACATCAAGTTAAAAAGCGCGGTGGCGATGGTATTGCAAACATCACCTTTGATGAACAGTTAGATGCCTTTGAATTTGAGCAAACCAATAATGTTGAGCAACAACTGAGCGTATTACAAGCCAATGGTTTAGCAGATATCAAAGTGTGGATGCGCTAATTGGCTAATTATGCGTTTGCTTATTCTAAGACGGCTGTTAGTTAAAGATAAGAAATGCCTTAACTCGAAAAGTTAAGGCATTGGGAGGCGAACTAAAAGCAGTTAAGTTTATTTACTGCCCTTGATGGTTCGTGGTTTAGCGATCGTAGCGAACACATGGAGCTTCACAGAAATATGCATCACGCTTTTAGGATAATGCACCATTTTGTGTGGATGTAAATAATGCAGATAGTAAAGAGTATTCGGCGAGAGAGTTTTTCGACTTTATTCAGCTGCAAAGAGGCGATACTTAAATCGCTTAAAAACAAACCCAACATCGCGGTTGGGTTTGTTTATTTTGGTATGCATATTTTTAAATTAATAATTTAAAAATAATACTCCAGCGTTACTGAGCCATAATCTTCATTTCTAATACCATAGAGTGGCATAGTCGGATTGTCGGTTGTGAAGAGTCGCACATCTAAAGTGAGTTTCAATGATTCACCCAAACGACGACTACCTTCTATAAACGCACTTTTTGAGCTCGATTCCGTTAAGTCTTGTGTATAGCCAATTAATAACTGTGAACTTTGTACGTCATTGAACGCCAATCGTGCACCCACGAAAATATCATTTTGTAACGGTGATGGTGAGCGTTCATTTCGTGAATTGCGGTTATACTCCATAAGCAAGCCAAGGTCGGTGATGTCTACGAAACCGACCATGGTGTATTCAAATCCGGCGGTAAATGCACCAACGTTGCCAATCGAATCGTCGCGGGCGATGGCTTCTATTTTCCATAGCCAATTACCGATCGTAGCTTGAGCATCGACGCCAAATTGTTGCATTTGATCATATAAAGGAATAGCCGACGGTTGGTGAAGATTATTTTCTAGCGATTGGTACACCATGTGTGGATCACGGTTGGTGCCTTTAAACCAGCTGAGACCAAAATCAAAAATATCGATTGAGTTAGTGTATCTCAGAGCATAATCAAAATGATCCTTTTTATCATTATCCTCATAAAGCGGATTGTGTGTATCAATGATTATTTGACCAGTAAGCCGCCCATCTATGCCGGGAAACGTTCTGTCACGAAAACCAGGCAGTACAAATGCACTCAGTACACCCCAATCTCTTAAAATAGTGCCTTGTAATATGGGCTGGCCTAGCTTTTCTTCCCCATCGATAGATTCGACTAGGTCAGTTTGGTTGATAACATCAACGAGGTGGTTAGATTCGGTCACACCCCAAAATATTTTGCCAATACCCGCGCGAAATTCCCAGCTATCACCGACATGGAGCCATAATGCTTCTCGAATATCTAGGTGGGTGCGCGCGTCGTCTAACGCGTCATAACGTGCAAACAGCTTGAAAGTGAAGCTGTTACGTCTCTCTTCATCGCTCCAGTAGAGTTCAGGCTCTACGAGTAAAGAGCTTTGCAGCTTTTCATCGTGCGTGAAAAACCGGCTTTGTGCACCTACTTTACCAGCAATATCGACAGCTTGAGCAAGGCTAGGTAGTACAAATAGCGAGCATAGTAAGGTCTTTTTTAACGTATTCATATTAATTATGTTACATCCTTGAAGTCGTTTAGGTGTTAGCCTTCCACGCAGTGAAAAATATCGCTAGCGAATCCAAAGCGTGTCATGGTTAGTTTGCACTCTTTCGCTCGGTTTATTTTTTACGTGAAATAAAACGCAGCGGAATCTTTGCACCTTTTTTATCTAGAGTCAATTCCCCTAATTTTTATAAAGGGCTATGAGAGTGACTGGGTACTTATTCAACATTAAATGTAAGGAAATACAGTTTTTTATACGTAGATTGTGAGTTCAGAATAGCCTAACGCACAGCCAAAAATGCTAGCTAATGGTGTTGTTTTTTACTCCTTTTATTCATAGAAATGCAATATTACCTAGTTATAAATGCAGGACAAGTTTATTTTATTTAGCGTTTATGTAAAGTGCTGCTGTGCTTTAAAAGTTGGCGTATATGGGTAGAATTTAGTGAGTAAGTTATCAAATTTGGCTCGGCAGATTGGTTGCTAAACACATGTGGAAAACGCAATTAATTCAACTTTTATTTCTCCTATCACTTTGAATCTATAATGAATTTTCGCATTCAACTTTAGTATGATTTATCGTCTTTAGATGTGTTTGTCGTATTTACAATCAATAAGCGAGTAATGTAACATTTAAAAAGTAACTAATAATCTAAGGAAAAGTTACATGGATATTAACAATAAATATGAGACAGTGAATACTCATAACCTTGTTCGGATGGAACACTCTGTATTGCTCATTGTTATGGCTGGGGTCGCAGCTCTCAACTACGAAAGTATAAATTGGTATTTATTTAACGCACTATTTTGGGGAATTGACCTCTTTGGATTTTACCCTGGCATGGTTTACTACAAGTATATTAACAAGAATGTTCCCAAAATATTCTACATCATTTACAACACATCACACAGTTATTTGACTTGGACCGCCTTCTCTGTTGCTTGGGTTTATTTTTACGGCTTTGATTACGTTTTATTGGCTCCGTGGATGCACTTAATGGCTGATAGAGGATTGTTTGGCAATACGCTTCGCCCTTTCCATGTTGCATTCAACGTAGAGAAAAATGAGCACTTTAAAAAATTCGAAAATACACTGTATAAGTAGCTTTCTAATTACTTATGTCGGTGTGTTTTAACTTTAAAACCGCAAGGTAAATTCTAAATGGAGTGGAGTGCAATGCGTGAATTTATATTAAAGAGTGGGGTCAGTCGACCCTTTGTAACACTGCTAGCAAGCTTGCTGTTTATCATTGCTACAAGTTGGGGAGCAGGCTATCTAACTTTTAAAAGTGATAGCCGGGTTTTCTTTGAAGAAAGCAACCCTCAATTACAAGCATTTGACCGAATGGAAGCCGTATATTCCCAAAGCGATAATGTCGCATTTTTGATAGTGCCAAAGAGCGGGGATGTATTTACCAAAGAAAACCTTTCTTTAATTTACGATCTAACGGAGCAAGCTTGGCAAACACCTTATTCAAGTCGTGTTGATTCTATTACTAACTATCAGCACACTTTTGCAACGGGTGATGATCTCATTGTTGAAGATTTGGTACTTGACCCTGAGGTACTTGATACGCAAAGAATTGAAGAAATTCGCGCTATCGCTGTTAATGAACCTTTACTTGCGAAACGCCTGATCTCTACTGAAGGCCATGTCAGCCTAGTGAATGTCACGGTGCAAATGCCAGGTACTAATGCTGAACAAGAGTTGACTGATGTGAGCACTTTTGTTCGCCAGATCCGCGATGATTTACTTGAAAAGTATCCTAATACTGAAATTCATTTAACCGGTCTTGTAATGATGGATGTGGCCTTTGCTGAGGCGGCACTTGCAGACAATAACACTTTAATGCCGCTTATGTTTCTGATTGTTATGGTCGCGATTGGCCTTTTACTTCGCACTATCACGGGGACTATTTCTACTTTATTGATTGCCATTGTTGCGATTGTGGTTACTTTGGGCGTGACTGGGTGGTTGGGTATTTATTTAACACCGCCCTCTGCAGCTGCACCAATTATGATTTTAACAGTGGTGGTGGCAGATTGTGTTCACATTTTAGCGAACATGTTTCATGAAATGAGAAAAGGGTTTGATAAGCGACAGGCGATTTATAACAGCTTAGAACATAACTTAAAGGCTATTTTTATTACCAGTGCTACAACAGCCCTTGGTTTTTTAAGTATGAACTTCTCGGATGTCCCCCCGTTTCAAGACTTAGGTAATATGGTGGCATTTGGGGTGATGATGGCCTTTTTGTTTTCAGTGACATTATTCCCTGCCTTGCTTGCTATTTTACCTATCAGACCATTTAAACAAGATGTCAAAGAGCACTCTGGTTTAATGGCTGGTGTCAGTAATTTTGTGGTTAAGAACTATCGCATTTTGTTACCCAGTACATTGTGTGCAATGTTGGTTATATTGTTTTTGATCCCGCGTAATGAGTTAAACGATAGATACGTGGAGTTTTTTGACGAGTCGGTCCCATTTAGAATGGCAACTGAATTAATGGGCAAGGAACTAAGTGGTGTCGATACAATCGAGTTTTCTATTGAAACAGGCACTGCTAATGGTATCAATGATCCTAAAGTAATCGCGGCAATAGATCACTTCAGTGAATGGCTACGCACGTTACCTGAAGTTGATCATGTAAATACGCTCAGTGATATTTTCAAACGGCTTAACAAAAATATGCACGGGGATGACCCTGCTTGGTATAAATTACCCGAGGGTAAGGAGCTGGCAGCACAATATTTATTATTATATGAAATGTCTTTACCGGTTGGTCTAGATCTTAATAACCAAATTAATGTAGACAAGTCAGGCACTCGAGTTGTGGCAACGCTGGAAAATATGCCTACTTATGAGTTATTAGAGTTAGAGGAACTAACAACAACATGGTTTGCGACAAACTATCCCGAGTTGAAGTTAGAGGCTGCCAGTATTTCACTGATGTTTGCACATGTTAGTAAAAAGAACATTAATAGCATGCTCTTAGGTTCTGTGCTGGCGCTTTTGTTGATTTCACCCATCTTAGGTATGGTGATGGGATCGGTAAAATATGGTGTCATTAGTTTACTGCCAAATCTTCTTCCAGCTGGGGTTGCATTTGGTATTTGGGCACTGTTATCAGCTGAGGTGGGGCTTGGCTTATCGGTTGTTATTGGTATGACATTGGGTATCGTGGTCGATGATACGGTGCACTTTATGAGCAAATATTTAACCGCGCGGCGAGAGAAAAACATGTCACCGGAAGAAGCTGTGCATTATACCTTTCAAAGTGTGGGACCTGCATTGTGGTTTACTACGCTAGTTTTAGTTGCAGGTTTCTTGATCATGGCTTTATCGACATATCGTGTAAATGCAGACATGGGGGTGATGACCGCAATTACCATTGTGATTGCCTTACTTGTTGATTTCTTATTATTGCCATCATTATTGATTGCAGCAGACAAAATAAGAAAAGATCCACAGCCTGTTGAAGAAAATAGCGGCATAGTTACGCAAAATTAAGGAGAAACACACATGTTTAAACCTATGTTATCTAAATTATTAGTCGTGGCATTACTCATCAGTGGTCAAGCTTATAGTGTGCAGAGCACTGATATCGCTGCCCAAGAAAAAGGCTTGCGCATTGCGAAAAAAGCCAAAAAATTGGATAGTGGTTGGGGTGACTCTCAATCAGAAGTGGAAATGATTTTGCGCAATAAGCATGGTCAAGAAAGCCGCCGAGCGATTCGTAGCAAAAATTTAGAGTTGAAAGATGAAGGTGATAAAAGCCTGATTATTTTTGATGAACCGCGTGATGTAAAAGGCACTGCTTTCTTAAATTTCTCCAACCCCATTGAGCCTGACGATCAGTGGCTCTACTTACCGGCGTTAAAACGCACCAAGCGTATTTCGTCGCGTAATAAGTCTGGCCCGTTTATGGGCAGTGAATTTTCATACGAAGATATGTCTTCGTTTGAAGTTGAGAAATACACATACAAGTATTTACGCGATGAAATAGCCGAAGATCGTGAGTGCTTTGTTTTAGAATACTATCCAGTAGATAAATACTCGGGTTATCCACGTCAAGTTGTTTGGTTAGATAAAGAAATGTATCAACCAATTAAAACTGAATATTACGACCGTAAAGACAGTTTATTGAAAACATTAAAGTTAACAGATTACAAGCGATATCAGGGGAAGTTCTGGCGTCCAGATAAGTTGGAAATGACAAACCATCTAAATGGTAAAAGTACCGTGTTGTTAATGACAAACTACCGCTTTAGCACAGGGTTAAATGAGCAAGACTTCAGTCAAAATACCTTGAAACGTTTACGATAGATAGTTAACTTTCTTTACACTTAAAGGCGCCCAATTGTTATATATAGTACCTTGAACTATGTATATTGTGTATTAAGGCAGAGAAATCTGCCTTTTTATTTGACAACAAACACTTTAGCATTATAGTGTATTGTATGTTTGATGTGTATAAAGGAATGAACCTTGTCATCGGTTAAAGTCAAAGCAACTATCGTAGAAGATAATACTGGCATTAAAAGTCAGCTCCCCATCTTAATCACCGAACAAGGTGAAGTTGGTTCAGTTACCGATTACTTGCTAAAGATGGAAGCTGATGGTGCTAGTAATGCTTTAATGAATGGTTTTATACAAGCCACTTCTTTGCTCTTGGATTACATGGAAGCCAACAAAGGATTATTTGAAGATCCTAAAATGCTATTCCAAACCTTTGCTAAGCGTCTTTACACAGGCACCATCGGTGAAGATGGTTTAGATCCCTCTGGCTTGTACTGGGTGCCAAGCTCAACTGATAACGTCAATAAACATATTCATCGATTAACGGCATTTACTGATTGGCTGGCTAACAAGCTTGGCGAAGAGTCAATGAACCCTTTGCGAGATGCCACACCTCATGAACAACGCTTGAATTATGCGGCATGGTATCGAAAAAACCAAAATGACTTCCTTGGGCATATTGAAGATAAAACCGTTAATAGAACCATCCGTAAAGCTCGCACAATGAAAGGACGCACTCCATTGACGAAAGCCGAAGACGATGCTTTAGCATTCCCAGATAAGCATTGGGAATCATTCTATAAAGATGGTATTGGCGGAGCAAAAGATCCACGAGTTGCGCTGAGAGATAAGCTTATGCTGCTCTTGATGCACGGTGGCGGTTTGCGTGAAAGTGAAGCTATTATGCTGTGGGTGACTGATGTACTTGAAGATCCGTATGACCCTGAAAAAGCGATAGTTCGAATTTACAACGAAGTCGATGGTAAAGCACCCGAAGGTTGGCGTAGTCGCTCAGGGACAAAAACCAGAGAAGCCTATTTACAAGAAAAATACGCTCGTATACCACGCAAACGAATGAAAGGCACGGCATACGTTGGCTGGAAAACAAGAGTTGTAGACCATCGAGATAACTACATACAAGTTCAGTGGTTTCCAACGGATTATGGCAAGGTTTTTATGTCACTGTGGAAGAGCTACCAAAAATATCGAGCCAGTATTGACTGCCATCACCCCTATGCGTTCATTTCATTCCATCACAGCGCCCTTGGAAACCCATACACTTTGAATGCGTTTCACCAAAGCTATGCGGCGGGATTAAGGCGCATTGGCTTAGAGCCAAGCAAATCGGAAGGGTTAAACCCGCACGGTCATCGTCATAGCTATGGCAGACGCTTAGAGCGTTCAGGACTTAACCCGTTGGTGATACGACGATGTATGCACCATAAATCACTGGAGTCTCAAGTTCCCTACACAGGTAAAGGGCAGCAGGAAATCTCCGATGAACTCAACAAGGCCACGCTACAACTGGCAAATCCTGAGTCCAAAGTAAAATCGCTAGATTGGAAAGAGTTGGTCGAGCACGGTTTTGACGATATTGACCCGCAAGGCTATTTCACAGGCAAGCATCCGAAATTACGAGGTAAATAATGGCAAAAAAAGTCAAGAAACGTGACGGGCGCTCATCGGACTTAACGTTTAAATGGATGCTCACCACCCTTGGCCCTGAGTGGCAGCAATGGCAGGAATTAGCCGCTGAGTGGATGGCGACACAGCATGTGGGAGTTGACCACAAGCTTTCCGCGTTGAGCCTTTTTTTTGAGTCCTACCTGTTGGAGTACGCTCCCTATGCAACTGATATTGGTCTGTTTTTTAAGGGCTACAATGGCCATATCTGCTCCACTGAAGAGCTAGAAGCTACTGTGAGAAAAACTATTAACGACCCCGCCAGAGTATCAAAATCTATCAACTACCCCTGTGACTTCATTAATTACGTCATTGAGCATCATCTATCTGAAGGAGATGATATCGGCAACTTAATACCACTGGTTCGCAATCCGCTGAACAAAATTAAGAGGCAAGACTCACACACTGAAACCGTACGTAACCCACTTCCGTATCGTTACATCCAAGACCTGCGCCAAATTCTGTGTCCATTGCCAGATAAAGCGGAACTGACGGTGATTGAGCAAAACCTACCACAAGGCGAGTCGTTACTGCCTAGCTATCACTACCGCCATTTCAAGCATTGGACATGGGCACAAGAGCAGACAGGGCAAGGCAAAGCAGGTCAAAGTGGCGACTGGTTCGAGGTCGAGCCTGACTTGATTGATAAAACCGACCCCGATTGCGTGTGGCGCACTAAAGAAGTGACTCGCAAAGGTAATAAAATCACCGTTCATCAAATCTGGTCGCCCGTCAAAGCGATGGTGATTTTCATGAAGCTCCACCTACCACTGCGTACCTATCAGGTGTGGATGCTAGACAGCGGTGAAGCGGATACATGGCGCTATGAAAACGGTCAGTGGGTAGTAAACACTCAGCATGATTTTGCACTTGGTAACGAAAAACGCCCATTTGGGAAAGGTATCTTCCGCCGCATTCACGACACTATGACAGGACTGTATTCCACAGGCTTGTATATCAACACCAACAAGACCGCCGACCAGAACAAAGATGAACTGGAGCGTGGTTACATCATCCCTTGGCAAAACGAAGAAGTGTTGTATTGGCTGGAAAAACTGCGCAACTGGCAAGAAAAATACAATCCGATTGCAAAACCTACCGATTGCACCACCCTACTCAAAAAGCACATTGGCAAGGAAAAATCGAAAAAACAGCTAGAAAGTATGGGCGAGATTGCGTTTCTGTTTCGTGATGCATCAGCAAATGGTGAGGATAAATACAAGCCAGTCCAAGATATATCTACTGCGTTTTTATGGTATAGACTCCTATTGGCATTAGAAAATCACCTCGCAGAGCAAGGTAATACCTTGGATAACGGAGAACGATTAAAATTAGTAGTGGATTATCCAGAAGGAACTACTGAAAGCTCGAAGGTTGCGACACACTTTCCATTGCACAGTTTGCGTGTCTCGCTCATCACGGCGTATACGATGGACACGCAATTGCCACTACCTGTGATTTCTAAATTACTAGCAGGGCATACACGCCTGTTG
Source organism: Pseudoalteromonas rhizosphaerae (assembly GCF_028885455.1). Classification (NCBI taxonomy): domain Bacteria; kingdom Pseudomonadati; phylum Pseudomonadota; class Gammaproteobacteria; order Alteromonadales; family Pseudoalteromonadaceae; genus Pseudoalteromonas; species Pseudoalteromonas rhizosphaerae. The sequence goes on along the minus strand of NZ_CP118497.1, from coordinate 3,275 downwards.
ATGACCATCTACTACAACAAAATCACCCCGTCCGTGATGGCGGAAAAAATGAGTGAAGCCGAAGGGGAGCTTGAGGGTAAAGCCAAGCAGTCAGTGCGCAACTTCCTCAAAGATGCCTCACTAGCGCAAATTCAATGCAAAATGGTCTACCACAAAGAAGACAGTATTCAGGCAGCACTGGTTAACCGTAATCCCATCGGCTGGGAGGAGCGTTCAGCTGGCTTATGTTTGGTCGGAGGCAACACCGTAAAATCCGATGAAGTCAGTACGCTGGGCGGGTGCTGGAACGGCGGTGAGTTGATTAGAGATTCAAGTGCTGCCAGTAATCGCATCTATGACAGCGTGCCGCATGGCCCTGAAAACTGCATTCGTTGCCGTTGGTTTATTACTGAGGCGCGATACCTGCCAGCGCTTAATGCTCAGTTTAATCAACTCAGTTACAAGGCGCACCAAGCGGCTAACCTATCGGTTGAAATCGAAGGTGAGCTAGAAGCACTCAAAGACGAGCAGTTCTTCTGTGAAGAGCAAGGTAAACCCTTCACCAAACACAGTGAGCTACAGACGCTGCAACGCCGCCATGAGAAGCAGCAAGTCGAAGCGGATGAGTACGCAAAAGACTGGATAGCGTGCTTCGAGCTAATCTGCAAAATCATTCGTGTCGAGGAAGCCAGAAATGAGGATGACACCAAAGATAAGCTGATTGCCGTGGGTGCGGAGCAAGATATCAGCTACGCCTTGAAGTTTATCGAAACCGACTCAGAGCTTTTACACCTCTCCTTGCTATGTGACGATGCCGAATTCTTCCCTGACTTGCAGGATGAACTTCGTAAAACGCCCGCTATTGAAAAGCGCTCCCGCCAACTTAGTCGTGCTCTGATAAAGAAAGGCTTTGAGCCTATCTTTATGGAAATGGATGAGAAACAGCAGCTAATCGCTGGTAATGCCATGCTACGCCAAATGGCAAAGATAGCCGACCCTGACGATAAAATGGAAGGCTACCGTAAAGTGGCTAATTACATCGAAGCGGGTGAGTACCTGTCTAATCACAAGCTATTTAACGCTGGCATGAATGCACTGTCGGATAAGTCCTTGCGCTTAGAAAATCTCACCCAACCTGCGCTCTTGGAGGGTTAATGGACATTAATATTGATATCATCTTGGCTGACTTAAAAGACGACAAAGTGCCAAGAACCCAAAAAAACCTAGATAAGCTTAACGACATCCTGAAAGCCTATGTAGAATCGGGGCAGCGTGATTTCTCCATTACACAAATGGGGCGAGTATCAGCAGCAGAGGGTGGCCCAGGTTACGAAGCGTTACGAGCAACCAAAAACAAGCACTACCGCACCTTGATTGAAGCATGGGCAGCAAAGTGCAAAACAACCACCAAAAAGCCGTTATCGCCAACCTCACGCTCTAAGTCTGTTCCACAGGATAATAAACTGCTTGAGCGTATTCCAGACACTGCGGTACGGGCTTTGTTTGGTCAGATTATTGCCGAGCGCAACCGTTATCGCAAAGAGGTTAATCTGCTAAAACAGCACGCGAATATTACCATTGATAAGCGTCCTGTACGTCAGTTTGATGCAAGCGCAGAGCCGAGTGTTGAAGTCTTGCCTTCACTATCTGGCATCTTGACCGAATCCGAGAAGAAAGCCTTAGCCTACGCTATCTCTGACGAATGTATGGAAAAACATAACTGGCAAACCACACAAGCTGGCCAAGTAAAAGACATGGAATACAACATAGAAATATTCCCTAGAGGCTTTGCGACAGGTCTACGCAAGTTGTTAGGTGAGGTAGATGATTAATGGCGAACGGTCCGCAAAGAGCGCAGCAGAACCTCGAAGCATTTGAAGTATGGCAAGCCACTCAAACTGATGATGACTTTAAGCAGATCGCCTTTAAAGGCAAGCTCAACCGCATCGAAGTAGCAAAAGGGGTCGGTTGCGGCAAGTCTGCCCTTAACCAAAATCCAGCGCTTAGAAAAGCGCTCAAGGCATTAGAAGACAAACTGCGTGATAAAGGTATACTCCCGCCACTGACCGAATCTGCAAAGAGCAATGCTGACAAACCAAAGCAATACGACAACACGGCTAATCGCAAGCTGCTCGACTCAAAACGAGTATCGACCTTAGAGGCTGAAAACATTGAGCTAAAAGCCAAAGTTAAAGAGCTGGAAGGTAAACTAGAGCGGTTTGGCGAACTGAATGAAACCTTGTCAGAAATGGGGTTCATGCCACGATGAATGTTGCACTCCATCAAGACCAAATGCGTGTCACGAGTATTCCTTACAGCTCTACCAAAATGGTGATATTCAGTGGCGTGCCACTGAAAAAAAACTCATACAAAACTAACAGTGGCAAGTATTACGTCACCATCAAAGCTGATCCAGATGCCATCCCCGTTCAACCAGCCCTCGGTCAACACTGGTCGGTTAAAGGCCATCGTTTAATAGAAGAAATGGAAACGGGTGATTACGTGATGCAGCAGCATACCTATGAATCACCAGAACACATCGAATGCAGCCTGCCAGAAACGGGTGAACAGCTTATTCGCTTTATTGCCAGAGAAAGTGATTTCAAAGGTATCGGTGAAAGTAAAGCTAGAGCACTCTGGGAACTGTTAGGAAAGGATTTTCACCCAACGGTTGGAAAAGACACTCGTGAATCAAGAGAGCGCCTTAGAAGTGTCCTGAGTGAAGATTCTATCAATGCGTTATTTGAAGGTTACGCCAAATATAAAAATCTGGCCTACTGCAACTGGATGACCGAACACAAGATACCAGCAAGTATTCAGCAGCGCTTATTGAAGCATCATGGAGAAGAGTCCATTGAGGCTATTAAACAAAATCCGTATGTCCTTATTGGGTTTGGGATGTCGTTTACGGATGTCGATAAACTGGTTAATTTTGACCAGTTTAAGATCACAGCTTGTGATCACCGCAGACTAAGTGCCGCACTTGAAACCGCGATTCGCAAAGAAATTGAAAAAGGTCACACCTATACCACTCATGCCAATGTGCGCCCTTATCTCAACAAGTTACTGAAAGACAAAACACTGGTCACTCAGGCGTTCCAATCAGGTCATGATAAAGCTCAGTATATTTTAAATCCTGACACAGGAGCCTACCATCCAACGGCGCAACTGCTGATGGAAAATGTCGTTGCCAAACGACTTAAAGCACTAGCTAATCAAAACAACCTTTATGACGAAGTTGCAAATTCTGCATATTGCTCTTCGGTTGGTGAATTACCATACGAGCTAACCAAGAA
>NZ_CP118496.1:4950000-5331188 GCF_028885455.1 Pseudoalteromonas rhizosphaerae | reverse complement strand
GGTGTAATCATTAATAAAATCACCTTTCACCCATTGCTCTAAAAAGCTCAACTGCAAATTTGATAGCGTTGCATGCTGGCGCACTGAGCCCGTGGGAGGAATGCTAATCGCATCGCCATACAGCCAAGGCCATAGTTGTGGAGCTTGCGCACCGGGAACATCAAAACGACGAAAGTTATTAGACAGTGTACGGCGTAATTCCTGATAGGCAGGAGATGGATCGCTAAGCTTTTCTAGCCATTCATTCGTGGTGTAATTAAACTGACCCCCCCAGCCAAATGCGCCAGCAAATCCGTCATTAACCCATTGTAAATCCGTCATTCGGGCAAATATGGGTTGAATGTCGTTAGTAAAAGAAGGTCGCTGTGGTCTTGCCAGCATACCAGCATCTACAGCAACGTCGCGCATTAAATCCCACATGGTGCGTACTGATTTTTGCATCGGTGCATAATCCGGTGGCGCGCAAATAACCCAAGCGGGTTCTACTCTTAGCGATATCCCCTGATATACAACCTCTGCTGTAATTGGGCCATCTGAGGTGTCATCATACCAGCCTTCATTATTTGCAAAGGTAATGGCTATATCGCCGTTTACGTTGCGTGACACGCCATGACCACCGAGCATTAGTAAGCGACCGTATTGATCACTGCGCATTTCGCCTAAGTACACATCCTGATCCATAAATTGGCCAATAAACTCATGCTTAGATTTTACGTTTTTGCCGCTTATACTGTGTTTGCCCCCTTTGATTAACAGCTTGCTACGATCGGCTACATTGTTATTACGCAGTAACGATGGCGGCGCATCTGCGGCTTCTGGAATATCTAAAGCAATTTGAAATTCGTACCAGCAGGCTTTTTGATTTGCTAATTCAGCATGCCAAGTAATGTCTGCATTATCGAGGGTTAGTTCTTTTATCGCTTTACCAGCGGCATTAAAACCGTAAATTCTAAACTCAGCTGCTTGGCGCTTTAATGCACCTGTTTTATCTCGGTAACTGTATTCATCAGTATGAGCTATGGGCTGCGGTTGTTGCGGGCCAATAAAGTAGCCTTTTTTACTATTACCCACGCGCATTACACCAATAGGCGGATAAATACCGGCATAAACAATACACTCAGAGTCAGTATCTTGATCTTGCTGTGGCTTAAATTCACTTAACTGTTTAGGCTCTTGTAGCTGCTGACCGTTGGCTGTATGTCGGGCATGAGCACTGGCCGCATAGGCTGACTTTCGAGCCAATGCAATGCTACCTAGAGGCTCATGGGCGGCTAAAGTACGCCAAATATTAAACGCTAAGTTATTACCAAGCTCAGCTTGACCAATCGCGGTAATATTTTGTTGTGCTAAATGCAGCCGTGCAATACATACGTATGGGCTTTCTTCACAGCTCCACACGGCTTGCGCATTATCAAGTGGCATTGTTTTTGGGTTTGTTCTTAATTGTACTTCAAAGCGAAATGTTGCACTGCCTTGACGTAAACGTCGCTGCAAATCTAAAGCGAGGTAATTATTATCGACACTGGGTGCGCCAAGTTCACTGCCTTCAGGCACTAAGCGATATTTTACAATCTGTTGTTCGCCTAATTTGAACGGTAATATTGCCCAATAATTAGCGCTTAAACAGCTTGCTTCAACTTTTTGCATAGCCTGTAAAATATTGGCTGTTTGTATGTGTTTTGGATTATTTAAATAGGCATCATAGTTTTTATCGATCACGCCTGCAGTGGTGAATTGGCACATCTGTTGCGCATTTTTGGTGAAAAATCGATCCATGTTTTGAAAAATAAAATCTGCGGTATCACCTTCGCCAATCAGCTTTGGCCCATCTACTCCAAAGAGCTTCACTGCCAATCCTAATGTGCTGTGTAAATCTGGTGATGATGGTAACGTATCACTTGAAAAGCGCACTGCACATTCGTATTCTTTGCCTGCAAAAATGCCAATTTTAAATTGTGGGTCTATATCTGGATTGATAATAAAGTGGCCGTAAGCGATGCCATGTTGCTTTCTAAATACAGCTCGTTGTGCTGGCTGTTGACCTTTGTCTATACGCGGCACTTGACCAAGGCCAACAAACATTTCAGTTAACCGCTGGCAGGCTAGTTCAACATCTTTGTCATTTGACCAACATGGCACATTGTTAGCAGTTGCTAGCGTTTTAATACTGAGATTTTTGGGTTTCTTAGCCATTATTATATTCCTTATAGTATTGAAGCGGCTCTAGAGGTATTAGCTCTAAAAGTCCTTTTAAGCAAGTTCACTATTATTGAGCTGACTGCACATTTAGTTGTTTATTAGTGCTGCGTAATTTTTCAAAATTATTAAATATATGGCTCACAGCCATGCTTGGTATTCCTACTGTTACTAATTAACTAACTTTTTAATCTGTAAAAGTAGAGCAATAATGGAAATAAAACTATTACACGGTATTTCACGTGCTATTTATAGGATGTGTTAGGTATTTTCAGGGGGTGATACAACAGAGCCATCAATATAAGCATAGTTGCTTTTGGTTGCAGTAATGATGATGCCAACAGTTTAATGAAGTCATGAACTGTAGCATTGAACAATTATTTTAAGGGTTAACTCATACGTTAACAGTATAAATTGGAAGCTCTTTATTTGCCGGTTGTTTATTAAAAAGAAGACGCGAGAGAAACTCACGCCTTCTATTTTCACTATCGACTTCGCGCTATTATAAAGCTTTAAATCTAATTGCTGTGCCGCCGCTGGTGGCAAGTTTAAGCGTTAACTTATCAGCAGCTGTGACTATGCGCTTTTCGATTTTTAAATCGTATGGGTTGTTTTTCCATTCAGCATTATTACCATCACGATAAATTTGTGCCTCAAACTTTTTACCTTGCTCTAAGAAGTCGAGTTTTATCTCTATGCTGCGAGCTTGCTCATCGGTTACTGCTCCTAAAAACCAGTCGTTACCAGAGTAGTTATCACGCTTACGCTCTTTGCGAGCAAACACCACGTAATCGCCAACCTCACCCGCTAGTGCGATACTTTGTTGCCAATCTGTTGGTACGTCTTGAATAAATTTAAATGCGTCCGGTTTGGCTAAATAGTTACGCGGAAGATCAGCGGCCATTTGGATTGGACTATACATTACGACATATAACGCGAGTTGTTTCGCAAGTGTGGTTTGTGGACGATTTGTATCACCACCTAATCCATTAAAACTCATATCAAAAATGCCCGGTGTAAAGTCCATTGGCCCAGCTAACATACGGGTAAAGGCGAGCATTGGAATATGCTCTGGTGGATTTGGCGGTGTGCCCCATGCATTAAACTCTTGGCCGCGAGCACCTTCGCGGGCTATCCAGTTCGGATAAGTACGGCGCAGACCTGTGTCTTTTATCGGTTCATGGGTGTTAATACTGATTTTATGTTTTGCAGCCAGTTGCACGCTGTGTAGGTATTCATTAACCATAAATTGGCCATCGTGCCACTCATGGCGAGCAATGCCGTTTTCATCAATGCGTTTGATGTTGCCGCCATCTGCTACGTAACCTGTTTTTACTTGGCTAACGTTAGATTTTTCGTACAGTGCGTAGGCGTCTTCCATCTGGTTGCGGTAGTTGGTTACGTTGCCAGACGTTTCGTGGTGGCCAATCAGCTGTACGCCTTTTTCTTTGCCATAGCGAGTTAGCTCTGCAATATCAAAGTCAGCGTAAGGTTTGGTAAAACTAAAAACATCACCATTGAAGAACCAGTCGCCATCCCAGCCAATATTCCAGCCCTCGACAAGTACCCCATCAAAACCGTATTTAGCTGCAAAATCCATGTAACGCTTGGTTTCTTTGGTGGTCGCACCGTGCTTTTCACCGCTGCCCCAAGTGTTCTCATTGATATGCATGCCCCACCAAATACCGACATATTTACCTGGTTTAACCCACGATACATCACCGAGTTTATTTGGTTCGTTGAGGTTTAAAATAATATCTGAGTTGATCAAATCAACGGCTTTGTCACCAATTTGAATGGTGCGCCACGGAGTATTAAATGCGCCGTGTTTTTTAACCGCAACACCATCAGACCAAGGCGTTAAGTCGGCTTGTAAAGTCCCTGGGCGACGTTGATTGAGCACCATCCCTGCATAATCAACTAATGCAGCTTCGTGAATGCTCACATGGACGCCATCAGCGTTTTTAAAGGTAAATGGAGTATGTGCAAGAGCAGCTTGTTGCAGTGGAGTGGTGTTATAAACATATTCATAACGGTTCCAACCACGAGCTGGGATCCACCATGCGGTGGCTTTATCCGCACCACTAATTGCAAATTCGGTTAGCTCCTTAGTGATTTCAATGTTTTCAAATCCAGCTTGTTTAGGTACTTCGTAACGAAAACCGACGCCATCATTAAAAGCTCGAAAACGAACCGTGTAAGTGCCGCCTTGTGGCGCTGGCTTTTTAAACGTAACCGCGAGCTCATTATGTTTATCTATAATAGTTTGGCGTTCACCCCAAGGTTGCTGCCATTGGCTGTTATGTTGGGAGTTGTTGACGTCGGTTATTGTAAAACCTTCAGCAAAGGCGGCTTGTTGTTTAAATTCGAAGCCAAGAGCTGAATTTTCAATAACATCTTTGCCGTTAAAGCTGATTTTATAACTTGGTGTAGCTTGCTGATCCGAAATGGTTATTGTTATATTTCCGTTTGGGGATTGAATCGTCGCGTCTTTAGCAAAACAAGCACTTGAAAGTCCAAGCAGAAGTAGCAAAGGTAATCGCATAGCTGTTCCTTGAGGTGTAACCTAATTGAAGCATTTAGCATAAAGCGCAAGGGCCTAGATTACGAGATGACTGCATACGTATTCAGCTCATTAGTTAGCTTAGGTTAAATATTGAAAAATAATTAACGAGATATTTTTAACAGAATATAATTAACAAAAGATTAATCTAATTGGTTTATAATGAATGAAGTTAAATAAGAAGATATTAAAATGTTAAAGCAGACCTTCATTCTTTCATTGTGTTTAATGGTTTTTAATAGTTACGCTGGTACTATCACCATTAATGATCAACAGCAAAAACCGCTCGCTAATGCCGTCGTCTGGTTAACGCCTGCGGATAAAAGTGTTGAATTCCCCGCGCCAACTACACCCTTTATAATGACTCAAAAAGACCGGCAGTTTATTCCCCATGTGTTGGTGGTACCGCAAAATGCTCAAGTTGAGTTTCCAAATGCAGATTCAATCATGCACCACGTGTATTCGTTTTCCAAAGCTAAATCGTTTGAGCTAAAGCTATACCGAGAGCAACCACAGGATCCGATCAGTTTTGAGCAAACGGGCGTAGTTGAATTAGGCTGTAATATTCATGATTGGATGTTGGGGTATATTGTGGTGGTTGATAGTCCGTATTACGCAATGACCAATGAAAAAGGACAAATTGAGCTGGCGCTTGAGGCCGGAGATTTTACACTCAATATTTGGCACTCCGAATTTAGTGACATCAGCAAAACTGAAAGCAAAGCCATTTCACTCACTAGTGCGCCGGTTGTTTATCAAATAAAACAGGCGATTATTTCTCGTGTTGCGGTGGGCGTTGATGAATTTGACGATTATGAATAAAGCTTGCTTTTACCTAGGTGTAGTGGGGCTAACATTAACGTGCAATGCTTTTGCACAAGTAAAGGGCTTAGTGCAACTAAGTGCAGTTCAGGGTGATCAATACGTAAGTTGGCAACAAGGTGGCGTAGGGCTATACCGGTACGATAGTGACAATGATGGCATTGTTCTCTCTCAGGGAGTCGTTGATTTTAGAACTGATTTAACCACCGCTTGGTCAGCACATGGGGTTATTAATGCTTATCAAGATCCGCAGCCGACTTTAGGTTTTAGCCAAGCATATTTGCAATATAAGCCGCTAACAGCGAGTAACTATAAATGGCATCTGCGGGTGGGTGGTTTTTACCCGTTATTATCATTAGAAAATCCAGATATGGGCTGGCTTTCACCATATAATTACACTAACTCAGCAATAAACTCATGGATAGGTGAAGAGGTACGTACCGTTGGGGTTGAGGCCACTATCAAGCGGCCAGGGCGCAGCTTTAACAGTACCCATAGCTTTGCATTGGTTGGCGCGACATTTAAAGGTAATGATCCTGCAGGAACATTATTAGCTTGGCGTGGCTTTGCAATGCATGACCGCCAAACGACCTTTAATGAAAGTATTGCGTTTGCACCAATCGCTTCATTTAATACCACCGCACTTCAGTATCAGGCAAATCAGGTCTTGCCCTTTGAGGAGGTTGATGGGCGCTTTGGTTATTATGCAGGAATTCACTGGGATTATTTAAAAAAATCACAATTTCGTTTTTATTATTACGATAATAATGGCGATCCTGCAGCACTAAATAGAAGTACTGGGCAATATGCATGGGATACTCGTTTTAGCAGCGTCGCGTGGCTATATAAATTTACTGCGAATACGCGCTTAATTGCGCAAATGATGTCGGGCACTACCGCTATGGGTGCTAAACGCGGTGTAAATAATAGCTTCTATAGTCACTTTGTATTAGTAAGTCATAAAATGGCCAAGCATCGCATTTCAATGCGTTATGATTATTTTGAGGTAACCGATCATGACGACTGGCAATTTGATCCTAATGCCAGTGAAGGTGAAGGTATAACCGCGACCTGGCGTTATCAATTAACGCCGCAGTGGCAACTAGGGATTGAAGGTTCTGCATTACACACCCAAGCAGATAATCGCATGGCGATGAATAATCCCAAAAACCTATCACAGCAACAAATTAGCTTAAATGTTCAGTGGCGCTTTTAATGGTAATTCAGATAGTTTGAACTATATTAAGGTGTGGCTGATGTTGTATTTTATGCAAAGGTGAAAAATGAACTTACAGAGTATTCGAATCAAGAGCTCACTCCCAATTGTGTTACTTGGGATTGCGATAATAGTACTGATAGCAGGCTATACCCACTTAATTAACTTACAAAAAGATGCGTTAGAAGCACAATCTGAGCGATTTTTAAATGCTATTTCAGTAGTGGTTAATAGTGATCGTGATCTCTACCAAGCTAAAGTAGCTGAATTACACTTAGTAACCAATAAGATAGGTAATGCCGAAGAACTGCAAGATCATCAAGAAAACGCACAGCAAGTGACCGATCGTTTTAATCAATATTTACATTTCTTATCAGCCTACCCGCAAGTAACGGCGCAGTTTACTGGCTTTGATAGTGCCTTTGAAAAATGGTTATCAGCATCAAACGCGTTTATCAACGACCCGCAAAACAAGCAAAAAAATCAGCAGGCCAATACAGAGTTTGCAGCGCTGCGCGATATTTTAGACAAAGCAGGTGAACAAGCTGAGTTGACGTCGAAACAAGAAAAACAAAAATTGCTTGAGAAGATAACTACAACGAAATTGTTTTTACTGACTATGGTGGTGGTGCTGTTAGCCATTTCAGCTTGGTTCAGTTATGTGATCCCACGTCAGTTAACGAAGCAAATGCATTACGTGACTGCGAGAATTAATGATATTGCCTCTGGTGATGGTAATTTAACAGGACGTATAGCGATAGAAAGCCAAGATGAATTTGCCGAGCTGGCAACGGCATTTAATCGTTTTTTAGATAATTTGCAGCAACTGATCCGTGATATTTTAGGCCAAGCTAATGAGCTTAACCATTTAGGTACTGATTTAAGTCAGTTCGCAAATCAAAATAATCAGATCACTCAAAAACTCAGCCAAGCATCAGAATCAATTGTCAGTGCGGTTCATCAAATGAGTGTTGCTAGTCGCGAAGTGGCTAATGTGGCACAGCAGTCTTCAAAAGAAGCTGATAACTCACAGCAACTGGCTAAGCAAGGTTTAACGGCTGTGGCTAATTCGAGTGATAAAATAGTCGCGCTATCTGAAAATATGGAACATGCCAGTAACAAATCAACCGAACTGCAACAAAGCTCTGATAATATAGCTAAAGTGCTGGAAGTGATCCGCGCGATTGCAGAGCAAACTAATCTACTTGCGCTAAATGCTGCTATCGAAGCAGCGCGTGCTGGCGAACAAGGGCGGGGGTTTGCGGTGGTCGCCGATGAAGTACGCACCTTGGCAACGCGCACTCAAGAAAGTACCAACGACATTCAAAAAATGGTTGAGCAATTTGCCAATAGTGTCGAGCAATCTTTAACGGCAATTAATGGTGGCAAACGCTTTGCGGATGAAGCTGTAGACTCGTTTACGCAAACCAATGATGTACTTAATGCGATGCAAGAGTCATCAGTGAAAGTGAATGATATGGCTATGCAAACAGCCCAAGCTACCGATGAGCAAACAGCAGTAGCTGAAGAAATCAGTCATAATTTATCATCATTGAACGATCAAACCATGCAAGGTGGCGAGCTGGCACGTTCAACTGAAGAAGTTGCGGTAAGAATGAACCAATTAACCGATGAATTAAGCCGCCTAGTGCAGCGCTTTAAAGTTTAATTGTTTGCTGTAGGCAATAAAAAAGGGTTCGAGAGAACCCTTTTTTGCGTTGTTAGTATCTAATACCAATCGACTTAAATATTTAACCATTCTAGCGCGCTAAATAAAGCGCTAACTGCGTTAGTAATTTTTCATGTACGACTGCATGGATGCAAGAGGTAGAGCAATGCAGGAGCAATTGCCGAGAACAACTACATGTCAAAATATCTGCCTTGTTACCACTGTATTTTTCTGTCGCTATAAATGGTCAGTAACTTATAACGATTACTTTTTTTCGAAAGCGCGCTTCATAAAGTTCGGTGTTGCTAATGCGCCATGGTGAATACCATTATTGTAATACTCTGTAGTTTGCGCAAGCTCTGCTGCTGCGTTTTCTCTAAAACCGGCGAATGCTTCATCTTTACGAGCAAGTGTTACTGACCATAAGCCACTTGGGTAAATAGGTTGTGGGAATGGCAGTGTTTGTAAGTCGTTAAAGCCTACATCAGTCATCGCATCGCGCATTTCAATCAGTAATGGCATATGCATAAGCGGTGATTCACTTTGTTGTACCATAATGCCGCCAGGGCGTAGTGCATTTAAACAGCTCGTGTAAAAGGCATGGTTAAACAAACCTTCACCTGGACCGACTGGATCAGTGCCATCAACAATCACGATATCGATTGATTCTGCTGCAGCTTCACGCATGTATTTAATACCGTCGTCAAACATTACTGTAGCGCGAGGATCTTGGTTTGCTTCACATAACTCAGGGAAGTATTTAAGTGACATTTGCGTCACTACTTCATCGATATCGATTTGTGTAACAGACTCAACGCCCGGGTGCTTGAGTACCTCACGTAAAGTGCCGCAGTCACCACCACCAATAATAACTACATTTTTTGGGTTTGGGTGTGCAAGTAGTGCAGGGTGGCTGATCATTTCATGGTAAAAAAAGTTTTCACGGCTAGTTACCATCGTACAACCGTCAATAATCATTAGATTACCGAAGTCTGTTGTCTCGTACATTTCGACTTTTTGAAAAGGCGATTGCTGTTCTTCTAGCTTTTTGTTGATGCGCATAGAAAACGCACTGCCGTCACGTTCACTGATTTCTGTAAACCATTTACTTTGATCTAAATTTGCCATGTCGCTAGTTACACTTTTGAGTTGAGTATGAAAAAGGGGCAATTCTGCCAGTGCTTGGCGTTTTGCTCAATGAAATTTTATCAGTATAGCGAATATATTTTATCTTAGCTTTGGCTTAAAGGTCATTTTTTGTTAGCGTAGAGGGTTATGACGTACTAAAATGCGTGATTCCGCGAAACTTGTTAACTATAGAAGAATTTGCCATGACTTGGGGTTTAGATACAGCACGCTCTACATATAACGTTGCTCATTGGAGCGATGGTTACTTTGATATTAATAGCCAAGGTGAGCTGGTTGCTTTCCCAGATGGCGATCAAACGAAAGCCGCTATTTCATTAACCGAGTTAACGGAACAATTTAAAAAGCAGGGTTTAACGTTACCAGTATTAGTACGCTTTACCGATATCTTGCAAAATCGTGTAGATACTATGACCAGCGCATTTAGTAGCGCGCGCAATGCCCGTGCCTACCAAGGTCAATATACTTGCGTATATCCGATCAAAGTAAATCAGCAGCGTTCAGTAGTAAGTAAGTTATTGGCGCACCCAAGTGGCTTAGTCGGTTTAGAAGCCGGTTCAAAACCTGAGTTAATGGCGATTTTAGGTGTGGCAAAACAACCGATCACTATTGTTTGTAATGGATACAAAGACAGTGAGTTTTTACGTTTAGCATGTATTGGCCAAGCGATGGGCCATAAAGTTAAAATCGTAGTTGAAAAGCTATCTGAGTTAACAACGTTATTAGCCGAGATTGAAGAGCTAGGCATCGAGCCTGCCATTGGTATTCGCATCCGTTTAAACTCAGTGGGTAAAGGGAAGTGGCAAAATACCGGTGGCGAAAAAGGTAAATTTGGCTTAACAGCTGGGCAAGTATTAACGGCCGTCGAAGTACTCAAAAAACACAATAAGTTGCATTTAATGCAAATGGTGCATTTTCATATAGGCTCACAAATTGCCAATATTCGCGATATTCATCGTGCTTTACGTGAATGTTCACGCCACTTTGCAGAATTAAGCCAGTTAGGTGTGCCATTAAATACCGTTGATGTAGGTGGTGGTTTAGGCGTTGATTACGAAGGTTCTGGCTCGCGCAGTGCCTGTTCAATGAACTACACAGTAGAGGAATATGCTCGTAATGTGGTGAATGCGTTTGCTGAAGTGTGCGAACAGCATGACTTAGCGCATCCGGCTATTATTACTGAATCAGGCCGTGCGTTAACTGCTCACCACGCAGTGCTGATCACTGATGTGATTGATGTTGAGCAAGCACCAAATCACAGCAACCCTAGTGCACCTGAGCCAAATAGTGCGTTAGTGTTAGATGAAATGTGGCAGTGTTTACAACGCTTAAACCCACGTATGGCGCTAGAAATTTACCATGATGCAATGCACTTATTTAGCGAAGCGCATGACCAATACGTACATGGTTTAGTAAGCATGTTGGAGTGGGCGAAAATAGAGCAGCTGTATTTTACTATTTTGCATCGCGTGCGAGCGTCATTAAGCAATGCGCGTGCTCACCGTGAAGTACTGGATGATTTAAACGAAAAATTAGCCGACAAATTATTTGTGAATTTTTCATTGTTTCAGTCATTGCCTGATGTCTGGGGGATCCAGCAATTATTCCCGGTAATGCCGATTGAAAACCTTGATAAGCCGTTAACGCAACGCGCTATCATTCAAGATATTACCTGTGACTCAGATGGGCAAATTCGTGAATATGTTGAGGGAGCAGGGATCGAAACAAGCTTACCTATTCCACAATATGTACCTGGGCAACAATACCACATTGCGATGTTTATGGTGGGAGCTTACCAGGAGATTTTAGGTGATCTACATAACTTATTTGGTGATACTGATTCAGTCCATGTAGAGCTCACCGAACAAGGTTATCAACTAACCAATGCGATCAAGGGTGATAGCGTTAAGGATGTATTAAAGTTTGTTGATTATGATAGCGATATTTTCTCGGATAACTTTGCTACCACAGTACAGCAACTCGACATTAGTGACTCTATTAAGCAGCAGTATTTAGCTGAGCTAAATGCGGGCCTTGAAGGGTATACATATTTTGAAGATTAATTGCGATACTCTTGTATTGCATTCTAAATTGCCGAACAGTTTTAATGAAAGGAATTAAGTAGTAATGTCTTGGATCCGTTGTGTTTTTAGTATTTTCTTTTACACCATAAATACACTAATTTGGTTTGTTCCCATTTTTATTTGTGGCCTAATTAAACTTATCCCTATCAAACCGTTACAAAAGTTAATGAGTTGGACAGCTAAGCAATGCGCCTCTATTTGGGTTACGTTTAATACGTTAAATCAAAAGTTATTAACACCAACCAAGCTAAGTGTAACCGGCCTTGAAGAGCTCAAACTAAAAGACTGGTACTTAGTGATTGCCAATCATCAGAGCTGGGTGGACATTTTAGTTTTACAGCGTGTGTTTAATCGTAAAATTCCATTTTTAAACTTCTTTTTGAAAAAAGAATTGATATACGTTCCTGTTTTGGGGCTATGTTGGTGGGCGCTCGACTTCCCTTTTATGACTCGTACCAGCAAAAGCCAATTAAAAAAGAATCCTAAATTACGTGGTAAAGATTTAGAAACAACCCGTAAAGCCTGTGAAAAGTTCAAAGAAATGCCGGTGAGTGTGGTTAACTTCGTTGAAGGTACTCGCTTTACAGCGCAAAAACATTCGCGTCAAAATAGCCCGTTTCCTCATTTACTCAAACCTAAAGCGGGTGGGGTGGCGTTTGTGATGCAAGCTATGGGTGAGCAAATCTCTAAAGTGGTAAATGTCACTATTCAGTATCCTGAGGGCATTCCTACCTTTATGGATTTTGCCAGTGGACGAGTAAAACAAATTAATATTTATGTAGAAGTGATGCCGGTAAGCCAAGAGTTGATAGGTGATTACACGGGAGATTCTGAATTTAGAGTGCGTTTTCAATCAGAATTAAATCGCTTATGGCAAGAGAAAGAACAACAGCTTAGCGAGTTTGAGCAAAAACTTAAGTCATAGTCGCAAATGCTAATAGGTAACGGCCCAAATCAGTACTGTTAAGCTTGTATTGGTTTTGGGTTTGTTACAGTGTTAAGCAACAATCAATATAGCTAAAATGACTGTTATTGAGCCTCCCGCAGCAAGGAATTAGAATTATCATGACGACTCCAACTCATTTACAGCAATTTGTGCAGCCTTGGTTTCAGGGTATGCCTGACACAGTATTATTCAGTTCTCTTACAGCCACTGCAATTGGAGTGTTCTCGCTGTTAGTGGTGTATTTATTTACCCGCCGTTTAATGCTACCAGGTATTCAAAAGGTGGTGACTAAACTTTCTCCTGAGCGAATTGGGCTATTGGCGCCTATGCTGACAAAACTTAATCGTCGTTTTGCCGGGATGTTGTGCTGTGTATTATTCTTAGCAACATTTGATAGTGTTTATCCAGTTACTGAATTTGCTGCTGAAGTGCTGAAGACGATTGGCCAAACTTTATTAATTATTCATGTTGGCTTTATCATCAGCAGCATAGTAAGTATTGCAGGTGGCATTTATAACCAACTAGAGTTTGCTCGCGAAGTGCCGATTCAAGGGCTGATCCAAGTAGTAAAACTTATTACCTTTATGATTTGTGTGATTTTGATTGTCAGTATCGTACTGGAAAAATCGCCAACCTATATTCTTTCAGGCTTCGGGGCAATTGCTGCGGTGACCTTGTTAGTATTCAAAGACACTATATTAGGTTTTGTAGCCAGCATTCAAATTGCAGCAAATCGTTTAGTAACCTATGGTGATTGGATCCAAGTAGATAACTATGGTGCTGACGGCGAAGTAATTGACCTTGGGTTAAATACCGTAAAAGTACGAAACTGGGATAACACTATCACCACTATCCCCACTTATATGCTGGTGGCCGGCTCATTTAAAAACTGGCGTGGTATGCAAGAATCTGGAGGTCGTCGGATCAAGCGCTCACTCAATATAGATATGAATAGCATTCGTTTAGCTGATGACGAGCTGACTAAAACGATTTCTCAAACTATCGCGTTAAAAGAATATATTAAGATGAATACCTTACCTGATCCGGTATCAAATTTAGGGTTATTTCGTCGTTATGCTGAAGGATATTTAAAGCAGCACAGTAAAATAAACACGTCACTGACATTAATGGTGCGGGAGTTACAACCGTTAAATCATGGCTTACCGATAGAGTTTTATTGTTTTAGTGAAGATAAGCGCTGGATATCGTACGAGCATCTGCAAGCAGAGATCATGGATCATCTACTTGCGGTATTACCTATTTTTGACCTACGCGCTTATCAAAGTGTCTCGGGGCAATTTAGTCCTGCAGCAATCACCCCAACCGCTATTAAACCTACCATTAAAGTGGCAAATAATACTGAAGTAGGCCAAGGCTAACAAATACGATTAATAGCCACCAAATAGGTGGCTTTGCTAACCTTAGCCATGCAAAAGCTGCAACAACAATCACAATATGCCAAATGTTGTGAACTGCGGATGTCCAAATTGGTGAATACAATGCAGCCGCTAAAAAACCCACCACAGCGGCATTAAGCGCGGCAATACAGCTGGCAAAGCGGGGGCGTTCAGATAATTGCAGCCAGCTTTTTTGAAATGCTAACATTAATAAAAAACCAGGAGTAAAAATCAGTAAGGTTGCAATCACCGCACCAACAAGCGGCTGCTCGCTAT
This sequence comes from Pseudoalteromonas rhizosphaerae, assembly GCF_028885455.1. Lineage (NCBI taxonomy): Bacteria > Pseudomonadati > Pseudomonadota > Gammaproteobacteria > Alteromonadales > Pseudoalteromonadaceae > Pseudoalteromonas > Pseudoalteromonas rhizosphaerae. The sequence goes on along the minus strand of NZ_CP118496.1, from coordinate 5,316,873 downwards.
TAAGCTCTGCGCCTAAATAACTAGCAATGGTGAACATTGGCCCAGGCACCGCTTGTGCGCTGGCGTAAGCTGATAAAAATTGCTCAGTGTTTAAACTTGGTAAGCCAGCTTGAAGTATCGGCAATACCACATGACCGCCGCCAAAAACCATAGCCCCAGCTTGATAAAAGGGTGCAAAATCTGCAAATTGAGAACCTAGTGGGACAAAGCTCACTAGCAATAATAGTGCAAATAGAATGAGTGCAGGCCAGTTAACTGTGCGCTGCTTAGTTGCTGTTTGATTACTTTGAGCTAGATTAAGCAATGGCCATATTGCGCCAATAGCAGCGGCTGCTAATAGAACCAATATTTGACTGCTCAGGCTCGGTAATAAGATCAGCACTAAGGTACTTAACATAGCAAGCGCTTTGAGTACCCAGCTAGTACAAAAGCTTTTTGCCATACTCAGCGTAGCATCGGCCACAATTACTACGGCAAATAGTTTTAAACCGGCAACTATTGCAAAGTAAATAGCATCAAATTGGTGGGCGCTAATCGCTAATAAAGCCATGATCAAAAAGGAAGGTAAGGTAAAGCCAACAAAAGCAGCAATACCGCCTAATACGCCTGCTCGCTCCACACCAATAGCAAAACCCACTTGGCTAGACCCAGGTCCAGGCAGAGCCTGACTAAGACTGATTAGTTGTGCATAACGTTGAGCATTGAGCCATTGCAAGTTATCAACAAAATGACGTTTAAAATAACCTAAATGTGCAGCTGGCCCGCCAAAGCTCATGCAACCAAGTAAAAAAAACTGCTTAAAAATAGCTAGTAACATGAATTCTCTCGTTTCTTATTGCCGTAACAGCTAAGTATGACAAAATTTCGTGACAATTTTATGGTTTTTAATCTTTGTACCTGTCTACAATGTAAAAAAGGCTTTGTTAAAGTTAAGTAGTTATGCGATTTATTGTTTATATTTTTATAATTTTTGCCTTTATAAACTATGCCTATGCTGCAAATGAACCTAATGCGGCTGTGCAAAAAATATCGTTAGCCGTGGATCATGCACCACCGTATAGCCAAATTAATCAAAATGGTGAAGTATCAGGCGCGATTGTTGATATTTTTCGAGAGATGAAAAAGCAACTTCCTTTTAAGTTAGAGCTGGTTGGTTGCCCATTTTCACGCTGTGTAAGAATGTTAGAGCAAGGCGAAGTTAATGCGATGGGAGGTTTGATCCTCACACCTATGCGTCAGCAAGTAATGCAATTTGTAACCCCACCTTATATGGTTTTAACCTCGTCATTTGTATTTTATGCACGCGAAGATAGCCAATTACAAATCAACAACTATGACGATTTATATGGTAAAAAAATTGCGATTATGCGAGGTGCCGTACATTTTAAACGTTTTGATGAAGACGATGAACTGACTAAAATAGCTGTTTTAACAGAAAGCACAGCTATTAACCTATTATTGAAAGGGCGTGCAGATTTAGTTATTGCCGTTGAAGATACCGCGGATCATGCTATGAGTGTGCTGAATCAGCCAGCCAATAAACTAGTTAAAATGCAGTATCGTTTTAATGACATAATCTATGGTTATCTCGCTTTAAGTAAACAGTTTTCAGTAACCCCATTAGCGCAGCAGGTTGATGCGCTAATGAAAACAATGGCTGCCACTGGTCAGCTAAATACATTAATTGCTCCCTATGAACTTCCTCCTCTTAACGAGCAAGCGCTGAGCTTTTAACATCTTCTTCATATTTCGTTCATTACAATGTTTGCATACTAGCTGTTAATGAAAGAATTAATAACCAAGGAAATACCATGACTTTAACCAAACCATTACTAACAGCGACTATTGTTGGATTATTATTAACGGGTTGTGAGACCACCAACACAGGAATGGGAGCTGGTATTGGTGCAGCTACAGGCGCAGTACTTGGTAAGGCAACCGGAGATCATGATGATAAACGTATCTTCATTGGTGCCGCTATTGGCGCACTAGCCGGCGCTGCGGTTGGTGACTATATGGATAAACAAGAAGCGGCTTTTCGTGATGAGTTAGCCGGCTCCGGTGTTGAAGTTGTGCGTGAAGGCGATAACTTACGTTTAGTGATGCCAGCTAATATAACTTTTGCCACCGACCAATCGTATATTTCATCTGGCTTTCATAACACCCTTGATGCTATTGCTAAAGTGATGAATAAGTACGAAAAAACTTATTTAAGTATTGAAGGCCATACCGATAGCACAGGTAAAGATAGCTACAACATGACGTTATCGCAACAGCGTGCGCAGAGTGTGAAAGGTTACTTAGTGAATCAGCAAATTCTAGCTGGGCGTATTAGTACACGTGGTTACGGCGAAACTCGCCCAATTGCCAGCAATGACAGCGCCAACGGCCGCGCGCAAAACCGCCGCGTGGAAGTTCAAATTGTACCAAATACTAAAGGTTAATGTTTTATCTCAATCATTTGCTACCTAAGCAAATGATTGAGATTATTTACCGCTTACCGCTTACCGCTTACCGCTTACCGCTTACCGCTTACCGCTTACCGCTTACCGCTTACCGCTTACCACTTACCGCTTCAATCCCTATTAAACTGCAGCTCACATAATTTTTGATAAAGTGGATTACTCGCTAGCAATTGTTGATGAGTACCTGTTGCGATTATCTCTCCGTGCTCCATTACCACTATCATATCAGCATGTTTTACTGTGGCGAGGCGGTGGGCAATGATAAGCGTAGTACGGTTTTGCATTAAATGTTCAAGCGCAGCTTGTACATGATGCTCACTTTGCGCATCTAAAGCGCTGGTTGCTTCATCGAGTAACAGTATTTCTGGGTCTTTTAATATTGCTCTTGCTAATACAATTCGTTGTTTTTGGCCGCCTGATAAGCGCACCCCTTGCTCGCCTAAAAAGCTCTCGTAGCCGTTAGGTAATTGTGCAATAAATTCATCCGCGTGAGCATGCTTAGCGGCAGCATATACTTGTTCGTCGCTTGCATCTGGGTTGCCATAACGAATGTTATGCATCACATCAGAGCTAAATAAAATCGGGTTTTGTGCCACCATGCCCATGCTGTTTCTGAGCGTATTAAGGGATAGATCTTTGATATTAATATTATGAAACTTAATGTCGCCACCTGCAGGGTCATAAAAGCGTTGTAGTAATTCAAATAACGTGGTTTTACCAGCACCTGACGGACCAACGATTGCTACTGTTTGGCCTTGTTCAATCGTTAATGAAATAGTTTTTAAGGCGCTCACATCAGGACGCGATGGATAATTAAAAGTTACTTTATCAAGACTAATGGCTGGAGCGTTAGAGTTGTTATGTAATAACTGATCTTGTGGTGCTGCAGGGTTTGTGATCTCACTTTTAACCGCGAGCAGTTCAAGTAACCGCGCGGCAGCGCCCGCTGCACGTTGTAGCTCGCCATATACCTCAGCAACGGTTGCTACCGACATCGCTACCATAATGGCGTAAAACACAAATGCACCTAACTCACCGCCAGTCATTGTGCCTGCCAGTACATCACTACCACCTATCCACAGCATCACGCTAATTGCGCTAAAGGTCAAAAATATTACTGCAGCAATTAAAAATGAGCGCTGTTTAATGCGGCTTTTCGCAACGTTAAAGGCTTTTTCGGTCTCTAGTGCAAAAGCGTGTTGTTCGCGTTGTTCGTGGCTATAGCTTTGCACTACTTTAATATTTTGAATTATTTCTCCCGCATAAGTGCTGATATCGGCAATCGCATCTTGGCTGGAGCTGGCAAGTTTGCGTACTTTTTTACCAAAAATCATCATGGGTACTAACACCAGCGGCACACAGGCAACTACAACTAAAGTGAGTTTTAAGTTAGTAAATAACAACATGGCTAAACCACCGACTAGCATCAGAGCGCTGCGCAGTGCCATTGAAAATGACGAGCCAATGATTGATTGCAACAAAGTGGTGTCGGTTGTTAAGCGCGACATTAATTCGCCACTGCGGTTTTCTTCAAAGTAACTCGGGTGCAGGGTGACTATGCGATCAAATACCGCTTTACGAATATCATTACTGACGCGCTCACCAATCCATGACATTAAATAAAAACGGCTGAATGTTCCTATGGCTAATAAGCTGATCAAGCCAATTAGCACGATTATGGCTTGTTTTAATTGTTCTTGAGAGCCCGCAATAAAGCCGTGATCAATAACAAATTTAACTCCTTGGCCCAATGATAAATTAACCCCGGCAGTAACAAGTAATGCTGCAAGAGCTGCAAAAACCACCCATTTATACGGCTTAATAAACTGAAAAATAGGAATTAAACTACTAAAAGCAGCTTTGTCTTTTTGCTCGGTTTTACTATTGCTCATAGTGGATTCTTTTAGATGAATAGGGTATAGATATGGTTACTTAAATCATAATTTCAATAACTAACTAAGGGACTAACCATGACAACTGAAAAAGTAACGGGCGAATTTAACGTTAAACTCAATCCTATTGAAGGTTATGCAAAGGGCATTGATGGCGTAAACCTGGGTCGTATGTCGATTGATAAAACGTTTACAGGTGAGCTTGATGCAACCAGCACTGGCGAAATGCTCAGTGCCATGACCGCAACTCAAGGCAGTGCCGGTTATGTGGCAATTGAACAAGTAGTTGGCACACTTGCAGGTCTTCAAGGCAGCTTTGTGCTGCAACATTTTGGCACTATGGATAAAGGCCAAGATTCATTAATTTTAAACGTGGTGCCAGATTCTGGCAGTAATGAACTTGCAGGCCTTAGCGGAAAAATGGCAATTCGCATCGAAGCAGGTATACACATTTATGATTTTGAGTATCAATTATAAGCGATACAGCCATGCAGAAAATAATTGAGTTTAAAAAGCAGCGTGGCTTTTTTAGAGGCGGTATTGATATTGACGCACTTAATGAGCGAATTTATCAATTAAACCAAGATGGCTGGAAAGTAATAAATGTTAGCGCCTCTACAGGATTATACGGCCAAGTTTATGCATACATCTTACTTATTGAAAATGAAGAACTATAAGGAATATAAATGACGTTATCACTGTGGTTAAGCTTAGTCGCCATTTGTATGATGGGTGCAATGTCTCCTGGGCCAAGTTTGGCTGTGGTGTTAAAACACAGCATTCATGGCAGTATGAAGAACGGCATGTTGGCAGCGCTGAGTCATGGTGTTGGCGTCGGTTTTTATGCTGCAGCATCGTTACTTGGCCTTGGTGCACTAATGTTGCAATTTCCTACTGTGTATCAAGTGTTAGTTTACTTAGGTGCAGCGTACTTGGCATATTTAGGGGTTAAAATCTTATTAGCTAAACCAAGTAATAGTGAGTTAAAAGTGGCTCAGCAAAGTGGCAGTGCAAAACAAGCCTTGCAAGACGGCTTTGCTATTGCGTTTCTAAATCCTAAATTAGCGGTATTCTTTTTAGCCCTGTTTTCACAGTTTATAGATCCTGCCAATCTCAGTTTTAAGGTCGGTTTGATTATGTGCTTAACGGTTTTTACTATTGATACTGGCTGGTATCTGATTGTTGCAGCATTGACAGAGCTTTCAAAGAAGCGCTTTGCTTTTACTAAATCATCCCCATGGTTTGATAAAATATTAGCGGTGATTTTTATTGGTCTAGCAATAAGGGTGGTGCTAATGGTGTAGTTTATTAAACTTAACTAATCCTTACTACTTCCCTTTAAAGCTGTTTTTAGCAATTTCTAATTCACCTGTGTAATAGTGGCTTATGACTGAGTTATTCCGTTAGTCAGTCGATTTATTTTACGTTATCTACATGATCGCAGCACTTCTAAACTAAGTTCCTCACCTTGCTAGCTATTGCCCTTACTGCTGCATACGTATTCATCACACTTATTTTACTTTTTAGTTACACTTTATTGGTTTTATTTTATCCATAATTTCAAAACAAACAGCACACAATTATAAAATCAATAGGGTAGAAAGCTCATGGGGAAATTCAAACTAAGTGCGTTAATGCTCGCAATGTTTGCAGCCAGCAGTGTATTAGCTGCGGTTGAAAGTGACGCGCAAAGTACCGTAAAAAAACCACAACTAGAAGAAGATCTTGAAGTCATTGAAGTGCGTGGCTTTAGTCGTAGTTTAATCCAATCACTTAATCAAAAACGCTTTACTGATACGGTATCTGAGCAGTTATCGGCGGATGACTTAGGTGCTTTGCCTGATGTATCTATGGCTGATGCGCTCACTCGGTTACCGGGGATCTCAGCGGTACGAACCGGCGGGCAGGCGGCAGAAATCAACATTCGCGGTATGTCCGGTGGATTTGTATTTTCAACTTTAAATGGCCGTGAACAGGTATCAACTAGTGGCAGCCGTAGTATTGAGTTTGACCAATATCCGTCTGAATTGATCAGCTCAGCAGCCGTGTATAAATCACCAAAAGCATCGCTTATCGAAGGTGGTGTTGCAGGTACGGTAGAACTGCAAACAGCTAGCCCGCTTGATAATGATCAGCAACATAAGTTTGTGGTTAACGCCAGAGGTATGTACAACGACCGAGCGTCAGAGGTGAACGATGCCACTGAGTTTGGCGACCGCATTAGTTTTTCCTATCAAGGTAAATATCTTGACGATACTTTAGGTGTAGCACTTGGTTATGCACGGTTATTTCAACCCAGCGTAGCAACACAGTTTATTGGCCTTGCCTATAACGATAATAAAGACGTTGATGGTGTTGCAAATGATACTAATGGCCCCGAACTTAAACCTGAAAATGAGTATATCAGCGAAGGTTTTGAGCTTCAGCATTTAGGTGGAGAAGAAACCCGTAACGGTTATATGGCGGCGATTGAATGGGCACCGGTGGATAATTTTAAATTAAAAGGGGACGTGTTTTTATCACGCTTTGATACTGAGTCATTTGCCCGTGGGTTACGAGTGAAATTAGGTGGCCCAACGGCCACTTATACAAACGCTCAGCTAGAGGGAAATTCAGTAGTTGGTGCCTCTGTTAATCGTACTTCAAAAGGCTACACTCGCGTTGAAATTGTGAATGATGATAACCAAGACTTTGATGAAGTAGATAGCTACGGTGTTAACGCCGATTGGCAAGTGACAGAACGTTTAAACGTTAATGTTGATGTGTCGCTGTCACGGGCTAAAAGTAACTTTCGCAATGGCTTATTGTGGGCGTTGGTTGCCGAAGACGCCTCAGCCGAAGAACCTGTGTTAGATAAAAACGTATCAATAAACTACCAACTTAATGGTTTAAATTTACCTGATGTAGGCTTTAATCAAGCGGCTGCATTTAGCGATATCGACCGAGTAATGGTTAGTAAATACGGTATTTACCCTTATCAAAATGAAGATGAAGTAAGCGCTTATCGCCTTGATTTTAAATACGAGCTGAATAACAGCTGGTTTAGCTCTGTTGAATTTGGCGCGCGTTATTCAGATCGCGAATACAGCAATAACCGCTCAGTGTTTGAATACGGTAATGATGGTGATTTTTCAGTGAGTGAGCCGCCACTGCGTTTAACCAATGACATGGTAAATGTTGTTGACTGGGAAGGTGACTTTAGTTATTTCCCATCATATTTGGCGATTGATTTAGACAAAGCGCTTAATGCTTGGTTTCCTGAAGGCGCACCAGAGCCAGTTAAAACTTGGGGTAATGCAGATGGGGTAGTTGACTCGCAAGGTTACACCACTAACTATTCGTGGACCATGCTACAAAGTGGCTCAGTATATGAGGAAGTGCTTTCAGCCTACGCCATGCTTAATATTAATACTGAAATTGGTGCTATGCCGGTACTGGGTAATATTGGTATTCGCCGTGTTGATACCGACCAATCGGCCACTATTTTAGAAAATGTTAATGGTGATTTATCACTCGGTGCACAAAACATTACCGACAGTATCGGCATCATAAATAAAAATTATTTACCTAATGTACTTGGCACAACTTATACCGATTATCTGCCATCCCTTAATTTAAACTTTCAGCTAACGGATAACACGCAATTACGCTTTGCGGCGGCTAAAGTAATGTCGCGCCCACCGATTAATCGCCTAGCGGGGGACGCCAGTGCGCAAGCTGATAAAACCAGTGGCAAAATTAACGGCTCAAGTACCAATAATCCATTCTTAAAACCATTTTATGCCGACCAATACGATATCTCTTACGAGCATTATTTTGATGAGTCAGATGGTGCGCTAGTGATCGCAGGTTTCTATAAAAACATCGATTCGTTTATCGATACCATCGCCATTGAAGGGTTTGACTTTAAAGGTAATGGTTTTAACGTCCCTGACTATATAGAAAATCCAGTCAGTGGTGAGCAAGTTGCCACAACTAACGGCACTTACACAACGGCGGTAAATAACGCCAATGGCGGTTATATTCGCGGTATTGAACTTGCCTACACGCAAGTATTTTCGTTTTTACCCGCCCCGTTTGATGGCCTTGGGTTTAACGGTAGCTATTCATACACCGAGAGCGAAGTTGAATCTATCACCAGCTTAGGTGGTGAAACGGTTACACAAGGTTTACCTGGTTTGTCTAAAAACGTGTTAAACGGCACTTTATTTTACAGCTTAGATAATTTTGAAACCCGCCTTAATGTGCGTTACCGCTCAGACTTTGTTTCAGAGCAAGTGGCGATCAATGAGCAAGTGGTTAATTTTGATGCCGAGACCGTGGTCGATTTTCAAACCTCTTATCAATTTACAGACTCATTTGGCATGTTGCTACAGGTTAATAATCTTACTGATGAACCAACCCAAAGTTACTTTGGCAATGAAAACATCACCGGTACTACCCAGTACTTTGGTCGTCAGGTTTATTTAGGTTTTACCTATAGCCACTAATAGCAAATTGGAGCATAAATAATGAATAAAATAACTAAATTGACTCATTTGCTATTAGCAGTGAGCTTAACACTACTGTTTGGCTGTGGAGGCTCAGGCAGTAGCGATGTAAAAGCAGGCCAAGCCTTATTGACTTGTGATGTACCGCAAGTCCCTAATGCAGCAGGCACTCAATGTGTTGATCCTGAGCCTATCTCTTGTGACGCACCGCTGTTTCCAGATGCAAATAATGAAAGCTGTACCAGTGGCTATAACCCCGACTTACCAGACCCTGTGGTATTTGCAGGCGAAGGTGAGGCTATTTTATTTTATAAGCGCCCAGAAAATAAGGGTTATGAAGGCTATCGTTTACACTCTTGGAATACCGACGGCTGTGATGCTTACGCGCCGCCGTTTGATGCCACCGATTGGGCTAATGGCCATGAATATAATGGTGTCGATCCAAACTATGGAGCTTATTGGATTGTCGCGCTAAAAGACGGTTATACCGAGTGCGCTAATTTTATTATTCATATTGGCACAGAAGGTTCAGGTAAAGCCCATGGTGATGTGGATTTAACCATGCCACTGATGCAGGACGACGAGCGTTTTGTACGTATGAACTTTACCTTTGACGGTGAGCCAACAGTATTTGAATACCCAGTAGAAGCGCTTGGCGAACGCCCCGTTGCAATTGACGGTGCATCAGCACACTGGATTGATTTAAATACTGTGCTGTATAAGCCAAGTAATGAGCTTACGCAGATTATTAAGCTGCATTCATCAGCTGCTGCCGATTTGGTTGTTGATGTTGATACTGGCTTAAATGGTGAAACCGTTGAATTAATGGCAACGAGTTTAACCGATGCACAAGCAGCGAAAGTACCGCACTTAACAGATTGGACTGCCTATCAAGGTAATTGGGATGCCGCTACTGCAAAACAACTTATAAAACAACAGCTCGTTGTAGCGGGCTACGATGCAGAAGGCAAGCTACTTGAAGCAAGTTTTGTGCAAACCGCCAAAGCCCTTGATGCACTTTACACCCAAGGTGAAAACGACGCAAATGAAGCCATGCTAGGCGTGCATTATAATAACAATGCAATTGATGTTTCAGTATGGGCACCAACCGCTAGCAATATGATGCTTAATGTATTTGACGCCGATAAAGCACAAGTACATAGCACTGCCATGACGTTAGACAGCAATACAGGTATTTGGTCAGTGAGTTTAGACAGCAAATACGACCGTCATTATTACCGCTATGCGTTTGATGTTTACCACCCTACTACTCAAGCGATTGAAAGTTTATGGAGTACCGATCCTTACTCACTGAATGTATCAAGCAATGGCCTGTATTCGCAGTTGATCAACTTAAATGATGACGATACCAAACCACAAGGCTGGGATGAGCGCAGTGTACCAACAATTACCAACCCGGAAGATGCCATTATCTATGAAGGTCATGTACGTGATTTTAGTATTCGCGATACGTCAGTAAGCGCAGCAAACCAAGGTAAATATTTAGCATTTACTGAGCTTGAAAGCATCCCTATGCAGCACCTTAAGCAACTAGCTGACAAAGGTTTAACGCATTTTCACTTACTCCCTGTAACAGACATTGGCACCATTGAAGAAGATGCGGATAAGCGCGTTGAAATCACTGACACCCTAGGTAAGTTATGTGAGCGAATAGACGATGCCGCCGATGCTTGTAAAATCGAAAATAAAAACAGCATCATTGCTCATTTAATGCAAAGCTACTTTCCGGGTTCTGATGATGCTCAAGCACTTGCCAGCGCGATGCGTGATTTAGACGGTTTTAACTGGGGTTACGACCCGCATCACTTTATTGCCCCAGAAGGTTCGTATGCATCAAGCAGTGAAGGGGTTGCCCGAGTTAAAGAGACACGCGCCATGGTACAGTCACTTCAAGAGATCGGCCTTCGCGTGGTTCTTGATGTGGTATACAACCATACAACGTCATCAGGCATTTGGGAAAAATCAGTGTTTGATAAACTCGTGCCGGGTTATTACCACAGATACAGTGAAATAACGGGGGATATCGAGCGTTCAACCTGTTGTGAAAACACCGCGACTGAACATGTGATGATGGACAAGTTTGTTAGCGATTCACTGGTCATTCTTGCCCGTGATTTTGGTTACGACAGCTTTCGCTTTGATGTTATGGGGCACATGCCTAAATCATCAATTTTAGCAGCGCGTGAAGCGGTGCAAGCTGTTGACCCTGACAACTACTTTTATGGCGAAGGCTGGGATTTTGGTGAAGTCGCTAATAACCGATTGTTCACTCAAGCTAAGCAAGCTGATATGGCAGGCTCTGAAGTTGGCACATTCAATGACCGCATCCGTGAGGCTGTGCGCGGTGGGGCTATGTTTAGCAATAACCCGACCGATGGTAATTTAGCAGACCAAGATACTCTGCGTTTATCACTGGCGGGTAATTTACAAAACTATATCCTGAAAGACTTTAAAGGTAATTCGGCAAAAGGTAATAGCTTTAGCTGGAATACTCAGCCGACGGCTTATGCTTTAGACCCTGCTGACAGCATTAACTACGTATCAAAGCACGATAACGAAACCTTATGGGATCAACTGCAATATAAACATGCAACAAGTATGAGTATTGAGCAACGAGTGCGTGCGCATAATATGGCATTAGCAATTCCATTAGTAAGCCAAGGTATCCCGTTTATGCAACTTGGGGCTGATTTACTACGCTCAAAATCAATGGATCGTGACAGCTACAATGCAGGGGATTGGTTTAATGCGGTAGATTTAACGAAAGAAAATAATAATTGGAATATTGGTTTACCTAATGCTGAGAAAAACCAACAGAAATGGCCTGAAATCATTAAGGTCTCAGGTAATCCACAAGCTGCTGCACAGCCGCAAGATATAGCTTACGCAGGGGATGTGTTCCAAGAGTTTTTAGCTATTCGTAGTAGCAGCCCATTATTTAGATTAACCACAGAGCAAGATGTTATTGACCGTGTAGGTTTTCACAATGTTGGTAAAAACCAGCAACATGGTTTGATTGTAATGAGCATTGATGACGGTCAAGGTTTTGCAGATTTAGATAACCAAGTTGACGCGCTCGTAGTAGTAATTAATGCAACTGAGCAAGCGCTTTCACATACAGTACCAACCGCTGCTGGGTTTGAATTACATCCAATACTTAAAAACAGCACCGATAGCAGTATGTCTGGAGTGAGTTTTACTGCCAGTGAAACCGACGGTACATTTACAGTCCCAGCTTATACAATCGCGGTATTTGTAAAACCACAAGGCGAGAACCAAGGTGTAGGCTTAAGTGCGAATGCAACAGTGGGCGCGCCAGACGTAGTGCCTTTTGGCAGCACCACAGTATATGTGCGAGGTAGTTTAAATGATTGGGGCACAGCTGACAGCTTTGAGTATATGGGCAATGGTGAATACCGTATCGCTATTACTTTAACTGCGGGAGATTATGAATTTAAAATTGCCTCTGAAGATTGGTCGAGTGTGGATTTTGGCGCGCTGTCTGATGCTGATAAAGCAGTGTTGGAAAATCAAACCGAGCCTTTAATGCGCAGTGGCGCGAATATGACCTTTAATGCCGCAATTGATGCAACTTATGTATTCTCGTTTGATGCCAGCGATAAAGACAATCCAACGCTGAGAATTTATAACGAAGAACGATTCGTTGGCACGCCTGTATTTGTTCGTGGCAGCTTAAATGAATGGGGCACCAGTGATGAGTTAATCTATCAAGGTAAAGGCGTTTATACCTTTACTAAAATACTCAGTGTAGGCAGTTATGAATTTAAAATTGCTTCTGAAGATTGGGATACCGTTGATTATGGTTCCGGTGAAGCGGATGCAATCGTAACCGTTGCCGAAGATAAGTTATTAGCTGTTAAAGGCGCTAATATGACGATGGATGTTGCAACCGAGGGTGAATATCAGTTCATTTTTGATGCCAGTGATTTGAATGCACCCACGCTGAGTGTATTTAATGCGCAAATGTTTGCAGACACTCAAGTTTACTTACGTGGCAGCTTAAATGGCTGGGGTACCGACAACCCCCTAATCTATCAAGGGAATGCTATTTATAGTACATCACTTGATTTAGATGCCGGTGATTATGAGTTCAAAATAGCCTCTGAAGATTGGAACACTGTGGACTATGGCGGCAAAGGTGAATCTCCACAGGTTATAGTTGGCGAGCAAAGTTTGCTTGAAGCTGTAGGGGCAAATATTAATGTAGCCATTGCTGACGCAGGCAATTATACCTTTACGGTTATTGGCCCTAATCGTAATAATGTGCAGGTACTGATCAATAAGAACTAAGCATTAATACACTTTATAAACAATCAGAACCGAGTATCCTAGATGCTCGGTTTTTTTATGATCAAATTGCAGCCTAGGCAAAGTTAGCGTAATTTATAATCATAATACGATTATGGGTAACTACGATGTCAGAAGCTATGTTAAAAAGTGCTACGTTTGATCCTAAAATAAAGCCTTATTGGTTAATTTTTGCAGTATGTGCAAGCACCTTAGGAGTTGTGACTATTCCGCTTATCCCGGTAATAGTACTGATTGTTTGGATTGTAAGTGGCAGTATATTAGCCGCTATGTCGGCTCAATTACTTGAGCGTAAACTGGTAGTAAAGCGCGGTGTATTTTTCAAAGAAGAAAAGTCCATCCCACTTGAAAAAATAACTGACGTCGGGTTAAGCCAAGGCCCGTTGATGCGTTTATTTGGTTTATATCGACTAAGCTTTGAAACCGCAGGTCAGTCTGGTCATGGCGCATTAGTATCGTTACTTGGGGTAGTTGATGCCAGTGAGTTTCGCGAGGCAATCTTAACTCAAAAAGATAATCTAACCGCACAGCAACCAACAAAAGCGAACAGTGATGAGCCACAAAGCCAAGTTGAGCTAATACGCGCACTTACTTACAGTGTGAAAAATATTGAACAAATGTTAGTGACGTTATTGGATGAGCGGAAATAGTTAGATATGAGTAATCTTATTTTGCTTTAAGGAACATATGGAAAATACACCTTATATTAAGCTGTTTCGTAGGAAGACTCTGATACCAAGATTCATTGTTTTATTCTCGGTGCTTGTAGTTATTTTTCTAGCAAGCTTTTTATTTTTTACGGTTAATAGCCCTGAATCAAAAGCTAAAAACTTTCTCAAAAAACACGAGAATGATTTGGAGCACGCCATTTTACTTGCAGAGCAAAGGGATCTTCAGGCTGTACAATGGGTTGATGATAAAAGTGGTGAGCGTTTCGCGCATAAGTTAATAAGAAAAAAAGGCAGTAAAGAATTCGTGAAGGTGACCGATTCAAGTTTGGATGAGCTCACTGAGTTTTTACTGAATAAAAATATAGATGTTCTTTGGATTCAATATTTTCAGGGTGTTTGGTTGATTAGAAAAGCATTTACCTTTTCATACCAGGATAGGCAACAAGAAGGTTATTTTGTTTTTGGTAACCCTGAGAAAATAGGTTTATGTGTGCTCGGTTACGGTGCTAAAGATTATGGTAATTACGAACATGTAACTGGCAATTGGTATATGGCAATGTGCGAGTATCCGCGAAATTAATACAGTGCTATGCCAATGTATTCACTAAACAGGGAGCTTAAGTTTACATTCGATAACCCAAGACTATTACATTAACTATCATTGGTTCCTGTTGTTTTAACCCTCCCAAAGTGTCTTATGCTATTAGCTCAAATTATCTCTAAACCCCTTGTTTTGTACCTTTTGTGGGTGTAATTTAAAGCGATTTTATCTGAAAAGGATGCAGTTTTATTAGGGTTCAAAGTAGTTGATTTCTAATAGGGCTCTAATTTCGTAGCATATATTTGTGCTACACAAACACATGGAGAGAAGTTAAATGGCTAGTAAAGAGTCAACCGCAGTGATTTGGATGTTGTCAGATTCATTTATCTTAAGTGTGATGTTACTAATCGGTGGTTTTTTAGGTAAAGCTATCAGCCCATTCCAAGTTGTCTTTTTGGTTAATGTAATTGCAGCTTTTGCGGCCATTATATTATTCTCGAAAGGCAAATGGGAAAATATCAAACCCCAAAAAATGAAGCTACATATTTTCAGAGGACTGCTTGGTGTTAGTTCAACAATATGTTTGTTTTATGCTCTGCAATATCTAAGTTTAGCGGAAGTAACCGCGATTAACTTTTTTGTGCCACTTATAACGTCCATTTTGTCGGTGTTTATCTTTAGAGAAAAACCAAAAGCCTATGTCTATATCGCTATTATTTTGAATTTAGCTGGAGTGATGATGCTGCTTTCTCCAAAACTAATGGCGAGCCAAGTAACGCAGCAAAACCTCTATCTAGGATTGATCTTTGCACTGTCAGCGGTAGCTATTTTAGTCATTTATAATATTAATTTAAAGAAAATAGGCAATGCAGAGAAAGTTGTGCCTCAAATGGTTTTTGCTCCCCTCTATTCGGCGATTATCTTATTACCCGTCGCTATTTTTGTGTGGAAACCTTTAGATACAAATAGTGCTCTACTAATTATGCTATATGGTGGGCTCCTTATTACTAAACTTGCAGCACGTTTTTTCGCTTTTAATAAAAGTGACTTATCTAAGCTAATGCCGCTTGAATATGCGCAAATTCTATTTTCTAGTATTTTGGGCTACATTTTTCTTCAACAAACTCAAACTTTATTGGGTATCGCAGGCATTGTATTGATCGTGCTATCAAGTATCGCTCATGTTTTATTCATGCACTTTGAGAGGAATAGCGACACTAAGAATATGAAAGGAATTACCAATGATTAAAGTCGTAACGCAAAAATTCCGGCGATCGAGTGATCGCCGGGCTGTTTTAATCTTTCATCTAAACATTTTTCCTAGCACCTAGAATCTTTACCCTTGTATTACTGGCTGACCTGCTAGCATACATAGTTCTTTACTGCGCTCGGTTTGCATTTCGTATGAAGCGGTTTTAATGCTGCTCACGTAATTCCACTTAGCGGTGGCTTGCTCTGGGGTAAAGGTAACGGTTAAGTAGCCACGATCTACGAGGTTGTTATAGATTAAATCATTAACCAATAATGGGATTACTTGCTCCATTTGTGCGGTTGCTTCTGGCCCTTGCGTATTCAGTGCTAGGTATTCTTCAAGACCAGGCGAAGACACCGAAGAGGTAGCAAATTCTACACCGGCATTTTGTGACGCTGCAATTGGGTTTGCAGCATCAGTAACTAATTGCCCAGCCCAACCGTTATGAGTATCACCCGCTAAAACCACTAAGTTCTTTTGTGCGGCAATGGCAGTACCAAGCAGCACTTCACGTTCGTAGGCGTAACCATCCCATGCATCTAAATTGTATGGTGCAGTAGTATCAACTCGAGCGCGTTCGGCATCAGTAACACTTGGATCGCCTGCAAGCACGCGGCCTTTGATTTGTGCAAGTTCAGCAAATAATGCCGATGCTTGTGCTAATAATGCATTTGTGTCGCCGCCATTTGCTTGACTTATTTGTAAGCTCACTAGTAGTTGCAGTACTTCAAACGGCAAATGCATTTTGGTCATCAGTACTTGTTGGCCAAGTACCTGCCATTTTGAGTTTGATGTTGTCATGCCATCAGTGAGCCATGTTAGCTG
The DNA here is from genome assembly GCF_028885455.1 of Pseudoalteromonas rhizosphaerae. Classification (NCBI taxonomy): domain Bacteria; kingdom Pseudomonadati; phylum Pseudomonadota; class Gammaproteobacteria; order Alteromonadales; family Pseudoalteromonadaceae; genus Pseudoalteromonas; species Pseudoalteromonas rhizosphaerae. The sequence goes on along the minus strand of NZ_CP118496.1, from coordinate 5,300,387 downwards.
CTCATTGCCAAGTAATGCGCGCGATGGTGAGCTTAGTGCGTTTGCAAAATCACTTTGTCCTTGTGCACTGGTTAGGTCAAAATCAGCATAGTTTAGCTGTTCATCACGGGCGAGTACACGCGTGTCTAGCATGTATAAAGAGACTAAATTACCAAACTCAAAGCGACGGTAAATTCGTTCTTTATCTGCTACATTACGAATTGGCATCCATTCAAAATAGGCCTGTAGGGCATGTAGCTTACGTTCGCTAAATTCACCTTCGCCTTCATTATGGTTTTCTGCGCCATTTCGCCATGTGTCATTGGTAATTTCGTGGTCATCCCAAACAGTAATAAATGCACAGTTACTATGCGCAGCTTGTAAGTTTGAATCAGTACGATAGTGGGCATAGCGGTTACGGTAATCAGCTAAGCTAATTATTTCGTCACTGTTATCTTCTGGCAGTAAACGGCCTAAAATACCAGCATCTTCAGTAGCGTAGCCATCATTGCCGTATTCATAGATGTAATCACCTAAATGCAATACAGCGTCTATGTCTGTTTGCTTGGCTATTTCACCATACACATGGAAAAAGCCTGCGGGGTAGTTGGCACACGATATAACAGCAAATTTCACTTTATCAATGCTGCCTGTTGGTAGTGTTTTACCTGCACCAATAGGTGAGGTTTTGCCATTCGATTTAAAGCGATAATAGTAAGTTGTGTTGGCGTTTAAGCCTTGTAAGTCGACTTTTAGGGTGAAGTCTGTAGCTGCACTTATATGTGTTTCACCATTGTGGCTGATATTAGCAAAGTTAGGGTCGGTTGCTGCTTGCCATTGTACTTTAATGCTGGTGGTTGTTGGATCTAGAGGGGTTACACGAGTCCACAGAATTAGGCTGTCAGCTAATGGATCACCACTGGCAACACCATGAGCAAAGCTCACGTCAAGAATGTCGTCATCTTCATCGTCAAACCGACAAGCTGTTAATCCTAATGATAAAACGGCGACACCAAATCCTGCCGCCGAGGCTTTTAAAAAATTTCTTCGTGTAAACGTCATTGCTCTGTACCGCTAAATTTAAAAGTAAGAGCTTATCCGACCAGTATGACTTTTATGTGAAGCTGTTATGCCAATTGCATTAAAATACTTGGCAAACCTGTTCTGCATTACAGGTAATAACGGTGACGTTTTCATAACCAACGCGGGTAAGTGCTTCAGCGCTTAATGTTGCGCGTGCGCCACTGGCGCAGTGTAAGTAAATTGGCCGAGCTGGGTCTTTTTCGATTTCCATTAACTTCATTTCTAGTAAACCTCGGGGAATATTAATTGCGCCGATAGCTGCTTTTGCCGCATGTTCGGCGGGTTCACGTACGTCAATTAATAGCCCTTTGTTGTCAGCAATTTCTTGCTTGGCCTGTGTAGCCTCAATGCGGCGTTGATTTGGCGTAATTATTTTCATTAGATCTGGGATTGAAGTAAGCATGTTATTCCTCGAAACCTAGTTTTTTTAAAAGAGTGATCATCGGGCACCATTTACTAAATGCTGATTGAATTAAGTTTAGAGCAATAAACACTGTAAACCAAATCCACAATGGATCATGAAATTGCTGTAGTAACAATGATATGCAAATCATTGCACCTGCTATCAAGCGAAGAGCATCGTTTAGTTTCACGGTTAACCTTAGTAATAGTGACTGTTACTATTTAATATATTAGATAAAGCTACATTAGTAAATTATAATATTAGACTTTTCTAATATAGCTAACTATAATCTGCTGTACTTTGAATATAAGAGTGGAACTATGACTATCGACTTTGCAGCTATGGCTAATAACGTAGAGCATGCTGAGCAGCTATTAAAAATTTTAGCAAATAAAAACCGTTTAATGATTTTGTGCTCTTTGCAGGGGCGTGAAATGAGTGTTTCTGAATTAAATGCGGCTGTACCATTGGCACAGTCTGCTTTATCGCAGCATTTGGCTGCACTACGAAAAGCAAATATTGTTAGTACTCGTCGCGAAAGCCAGACCATCTATTATCGGGTGATTAACGACAACGCACAGGCTATGTTAGCCACGCTCTATGGTTTATTTTGTAAGGAATAACCAAATGGATAAGCTCGACAGTGCAGTAAAAAATAGTCTTAACGGGCGTATTCCTATCATTATTTTTGTAATGGCTGTGTTGCTTGGCATTATGGCTTTACAGCAAACTCCCCGTGAAGAAGAACCGCAAATAGTGGTGCCGATGCTGGATATTTATGTCTCAGCTCCTAACATTGAAGCTCCCGAAGTGGCAAGGCTGGTCACGCAACCACTCGAAAAGTTATTGGCGCAATTACGCGGTGTTGAGCATATTTATTCAACCACACAAAGTAATGGCACTGTGGTGACATTGCGCTTTACTGTGGGTCATGATCGTGAACAAGCAATCCTCGATACTTACGCCAAACTATATAGTTATCAACATACCATGGCGTCAGTTATTAGCTCATGGCAGGTGCGCCCGGTCGAAGTAAATGACGTGCCGATTGTGATGCTAGGCTTATTTAGTAAAGATCCTAAATTATATAACGACTATGAGTTAACCCGTTTTGCTAACGAAATTGCGAATAGTTTACAGCGCATAGAAAACACCAGTGAAGTTAAAGTGATTGCTGGGCGCAAACGCACTTTAACGGTCAATTTAGATGCGACGGCCCTAGCAGCTCATCAAACTACGCTCAGCGATGTTTATTATGCACTGAGTGTATCTAATCAATTATCTCAGGTTGGCAGTGTTGTTAATGCAGAGCAACAAATCATGCTACAAGCTGGTGATGTGTTACGAACAAAAGCCGCGATTGAGCAGCTTGTTGTAAATGTTATTAACGGCAAAAGTGTTTATTTAAAAGATATTGCAAAAGTACTCGATGGACCAAGTGAGCCTGAAAATTATCAGTGGCTAGCGCAATCTGATACCACACAAGAGCATCCTTTAGTCACCTTAAGTGTTGCTAAAAAAGCGGGCACAAATGCAGTCGCGGTCGCAAATGATGTACACGCAATGATGGCTGATTTAAAAACTAATTTTTTACCTTCGCAAATAGATTACACAATACTTAGAGATTACGGGCAAACCGCTAACGAAAAAGTGAATAACTTAACCTCAAGCTTAGTGTTTGCGGTATTTACCGTAGTGATTTTTGTTGGCGTGTTCTTAGGCTGGCGACCCGCTATCGTTGTTGGTTTAGCTGTGCCAATTTGTTATGGCATAACCTTAAGCCTCGATTTTGCGTTTGGTTACACCATCAACCGAGTAACGTTATTTGCATTGATATTATCACTGGGCTTGCTGGTGGATGATCCGATAACGGGCATTGATAATATTAGCCGTTTTTTACAAAACAAAGGCAATAAAAAACAACAGATTGTCGCTGCAATGAGCGAAATACGTGGTGCATTATTAATGTCGACACTGACCATCATGGTGGCTTTTATTCCTTTGGCTTATATCACTGGCATGATGGGCCCATATATGGCACCAATGGCATTTAATGTGCCTGTAAGCGTGATGGTCTCAACCATTGTGGCATTCTTTGTAACTCCTTGGCTTGCCATGAAGTTATTAAAAGAACCGGTTGTTGAGCACAATGATTTAACTTCCCCTAAAGTAGCTATTTATGAACGCTTATTAACGCCTTTACTGGCCAGTAAAGGGCGCGCAAAACTGATTTTATGGGCAACCTTAGGATTATTTATTATCAGTGCATTGCTGCCCGTGATGCGAATGGTGCCGCTGAAGTTATTGCCGTTTGATAATAAAAATGAACTACAAGTACTGATAGATATGCCCGAGGGGACGAATCTGGAGCAAACAACACTGACCGTTCGTAAAGTACAAGCTATAACATGGCAGCTTAGTGAAGTAAGTGAAATAGCTGCGTATGTTGGGCAACCATCAAGCATGGATTTTAATGGTATGGTGCGCGGTTATTATCGCCGTGAGGCCGCTAATTTAGCTGAGCTTAGAGTATTACTATTAGACAAAGCGCAGCGCGAGCAACAGTCTCATGGTGTCGTGATGCGTTTACGTAAACAGCTTGAGCCATTGGCCGTTAATGGCATTGTGATAAAAGTGGTTGAAGTTCCACCCGGGCCGCCAGTATTTAGCACCTTAGTGGCTGAAGTGTATCGTGATCCGTTTGTTGATACGCAAACCCACCATCAAGCGGCTCAACAAGTTGCACAACGACTGAAGCAAGAGCCCCATGTGGTTGAAGTTGATACAAGTATTGCAGCCACGGCACCGATGCAGCGCTTTATTACCGATAAAGCCAAGGCGGCTTTGTCGGCGGTATCAACACAAGATATTGCCAATACATTAACGATTGCATCTGCGGGTAAAAATGTGGGCGTAATGTATGTCAGTGGTGAAACGCAGCCCGTTGAGATCAAAATGCAATTACCATATCAGCAGCGAAACCAATTAGCGCAACTGCTTGCTATACAAATCAGAGGTGATAGAGAGCTGGCAAAATCAACTAATGAGTTTGGTTTAACTAGTGCGCCACGACCGTTGGTGGCTTTATCTGAGCTGGGTGAATTTCATAACCTAAATGTCGCAAAACCGATTATGCGTAAAGACCAACGCGAGGTTGTATACGTGATGGCAGAGCTTAATGGCCGTACTCCTGCAGAAATCATTGCGGACGTAAACGCTGATTTAAATGTAAGTAGCGATGATTTTGAGCAAACAAATTGGTTAGCCCGCAGCTTTTTTAATAACGGTGGAACTCAGGCTTGGCAATTACCACAAGGCACGCATGTAACGTTTAGTGGTGAAGGTGAATGGCGGATCACAATTGATGTGTTTAGAGATATGGGAATTGCGTTTGCTTTTGCGTTAACCGCCATTTTTATTATTTTACGAATACAAACGCAATCTGCCAGTTTATCACTGATTATTATGTCGGCTATTCCACTTACTGTGATTGGTATTATGCCGGGTTTTTGGTTATTAAATCAGTTTGGTGAGCGCTCCATAGCCGGTGCTCCAGAGCCTGTGCTATTCACCGCAACAGCGATGATCGGCATGATAGCACTTGCTGGTATTGTGGTGCGTAACTCGCTTATTTTAGTTGAGTTTATTAATCAAGCTCGCGGGCAAGGGATGGCAATAAAAGCGGCATTGATTGCCGCAGGCACAACGCGGATGCGGCCAGTATTACTGACTGCTGGCACAACTTTATTAGGCAACTTAGTGATTACGTTAGACCCCGTATTTAGTGGTCTTGCTATCGCTATTATTTTTGGCATTGTGGCATCAACATTGTTTTCGTTGTTTGTGGTGCCGCTAGTTTATTATTTAGTGTTTGCGAACACACAAACAACCGAGGATGAAGCTCATGCAAGGTAAATCAAAACTGTTTGGCTCAATCATTGCGTTGTTAGTGATTATTGTTGCTGTGCTTTATATGGCAGGCAGCTTTTCAAATAAACAAGCCGCAGGAAATAAACCCGTATTAGCAACGAGATATGAGGGAAAAGTCGCTACCGTTGAGCTGACGGCGATCAAGCGCAGTGAAGATGTTCCCGGTACTGTGATTGCAAAACAAAACACGCAAATTTCGTCACGAGTGATGGCACAAGTGGAACGTTTAAATGTACGTGCTGGTGATAGTGTTGTGCAAGGCGATGTTCTCATTACTTTGCAGCAAGACGATTTTAAAGCGCAATTGGCACAAAGTGATGCGCAAATAAAAGCCATTCAAGCGTCACTTACACAAGCTGATAAACAGCTTAAGCGCGTAACTGACTTATATTCACAAGGGTTGGTATCGGTTAGTGATAATGATGAGGCAAAAGCGAAATTTGATAACTTAACCGCAAGCTTAGCTGTTGCCAAGCAACAGCAAACCCAAGCACAAGTCGCACTTGAATTTACCCGTATAAAAGCGCCCATTTCTGGAGTTGTTGTAGAGCGGTTAGTTGAACCAGGTGATACCGCAGTGCCTGGTTCACCTTTATTGGCACTTTATAATCCACAACAATTACAGCTTGAATTTAATGTGCGAGAACGTCAGGCAATTAGCCTCACACTGGGTCAAAGCTTAACGGTCAGTTTGCCTTCACTTAATATAACCGCTGTTGCGGTGGTGAGTGAAATTGTTCCGATTGCCGATAGTGCTGCACGTAGTATGTTAATTCGTTTAGAGTTGCCAACACAATCAAACTTGATGCCTGGTTTATATGCACAGCTTCACTTGCCACTGGATACCGAGCAAGGAATTTTAATTGAGCCAAGTTGGGTGCATGAGTACGGTCAATTAGCCATGGTATATGTTATTAACGAGCAAAAGATTGAGCGCCGCTTTGTTCGTTTAGGGGAGGTGATTAATGCTAAACAGCATATTATCGCCGGGCTTAACGCCGGCGACACATTAGCGGTGGATTTTAAACCTAAATGAAGGTCGCAACTTCATCGAGTGATTTTTTCACCAAGGCATGATTAGGAACAGTAGCATCATCACTTGGGTAACCGGCAATGAGCAGCATATAGGGGCGTTCGTTGTCTTTGTCGCGGCCACAAATGTCGGTTAAAAAGCTCATTGGTTTAGGTGTGTGAGTTAGTGTTGCAAGCCCTGCGCGATGTAATGCTTGAATTAAAAAGCCGGTGGCAATACCGACTGACTCATGCACATAGTAGTTGGTGTTTTTATCATCAGTATTTAAGCCGCCTTTCTTTTGGCTGAATACGGCAATTAGCCAAGGTGCATGCTCTAAATAAGGTTTGCTGGCATCAGTGCCTAATGGCTTTAGAGCATCTAACCACTCTTCACCAGCGCGGCCTTCATAAAATGAGCGTTCTAATTTCTCGGCTGCTTCACGAATTTGCTTTTTCACATCACTACTATTAATTGCTACAAAATGCCACGGTTGGTGGTTTGCACCACTTGGTGCTGTAGCTGCGGCTTTAATGCAGGTTTGAATAATATCTTTTGGCACCGGTCGGTCGCTAAAACTACGAATTGTATGACGACGCTGGCTTGTCGTTAAAAACTCATTAGCGCGTTCAAGCATCTGTTCATGTGGATATTCAATAAAGTCTGTAAGTGGTTGGTGGTCATGTTGCTGCATGGCTTTTCGCTTCTTATTAAATGTTGATAACTATTTTTATACCCAGTAGCGAGATTAGGTGCAAGTAATATCTACTTTACAGTTATGTTATTTCCTAAAATAATGATTATTAATTGCACGTTGTGTTCACAGATTGTTCAGCTATATTTTCATACAGTATAGTTCGAAATTAAGAATGCATGGGTAGCTAAAAACAAAGCAACATTATTACAAGCACATGCTTTGAATACTCAGCCGAGCATACCGGCAGTCATTATTTAGACATTCAAAAATCATTAGTGCAGGCAGATTTTGTCGATAACTTAGTTATATAAAGTTATCGCTAGTGCAAACTGATGATGAAAATAACTACCGCAGTATTAAATACAGCTTTGAGTTAGTGTTACTTCAGAATTTAAGTTCACCTCTCCTAAGAGTGAAACCAAGCCGCACTTATTGCGGCTTTTCTGTGGTTCTAAAATGAGCTAACTCGTTTGCAAGCCATTTTTTACTGATTATTTTTGTACCATCTTTGAGAATTACGGTATAAGGTTTGCCACTCCATGAGCTTTTACTGGCAAGATTTTCAATAAACTCATCAGCAGTTTTAGCGTAGCGTTTGCCTTTGTGGTATTTCATAGCAAGATGATCAGCGGCTTCGGTGCTGGTGTGTTGATCACCGTTACGAATGAAAGTCGCGTTGCTTTGCGCGATAAAGCTGAGCAAATGAGTGACTTCTTGTTCAGTGGTTGCTGCAAAGCTCAACTGACTAACCGTGAGTAAAAGGCAAGCCATCAGCCTGTATATAGTGTGGGTTAAGTCTTTCATCTGTAGCCTCATTTAATCCAAAAAATTTATTACGTTACCTGTGCCATCAAAAAAAGGTAAAGCTCTGAATAAAACTGATGTGCTAATGCATGTGCTGGTATAACTTTCAGCTATTAATACCTTATTTATTATGTAGAATAATACATCAATAAGGTCAATTAAATTATCATGACTTATTAATTATCTGATAGGGATACTGTTTTGGTACTTGCATTGAACTTGCCGGGACAATATTTTTTACAAAAATAAAGGTGGAATTATGAACAGCTCAGATCGCGCTATTGACGAACTAGTACTTGGGTTTTGGCGATTATTAGATTGGCAAATTACTCCACAACAGTGTTTAACTTTTCTCGAGCAAGCAATTGAAGCTGGCGTAAGGCACACCGATCACGCTGACATTTACGGTGGATATGGCTGTGAAGCAGAGTTTGGTAAAACCTTGGCTTTAAAGCCAAGTATTCGAGATGAGATTAGAATTATTACCAAGTGTGGTATTAAACCTGCTTTTGCAAGCTTAGGATTAGCAGGCCAAGCTAATCATTACGATTCGAGTGCCGCACATATTATTAGCTCAGCACAGCAATCGTTAAAGCATTTTAATACCGATAGATTAGATGCATTACTTATTCATCGCCCTGATTATTTGATGAATGCAGACGAAGTAGCTGAGGCATTCACTACTCTTAAGCAAAATGGTGATGTACTCGATTTTGGTGTATCAAACTTTACGCCATCACAACTAAGTTTATTGCAGTCGCGTCTTGATTTTGAATTGGTGACCAATCAAATTGAATTTTCACCGTATGAAATGCAAGCACTTGATGATGGTAGTTTAGACCAATGTCAGTTACTTGATATTAAACCTATGTGTTGGTCACCTTTGGCTGGCGGTCGCATTTTTGCAGAAAATGATGAAAAAGCGATTCGCCTGCGTCATGTACTCGAACAAGTCGGCAGCGAAATTGGTGCAAGTTCTATTGATCAAGTGGTTTACGGGTGGTTATTAATGCACCCAAGTTCCCCATCAGTGGTACTGGGCACTGGCAACATTGAGCGTGTTAAATCGGCTGTTGCTGCTAAGCAGTTAAAACTCAGTCGCGAACAATGGTATCGTATTTGGCAAGGTTCAACAGGGCACAGTGTGCCATAGGAGTTGTAAGTTTTAAGCAGTCTGAGTTTAGGGTAAGTATTGACATAAAATCTGAACTTAGTCGCTTTTACCGCTTACCAAGATCGAGAAAGGGCCTTACGGCCCTTAGTGTTGCAGCAAGTAACACATTCTTTTTATAGGCTAAAGTCCATTGAAAAAGCAACGTAAGCCTTAATATCACTGTCATCCATATCGGTATCAGATAGACCAAAAGTGAAGCCATCTTTAGAGATAGATACGCCGTAGTCGATGATGTCGTCATCACCAATAAAGTCGCCTGAGTAATGGCCTAAGTGTAAGGCCATTTCAGTGCCATTAGTACCAACTGCGAAACCGTAATCTGCAGTCAGGTATAACGAATCACCAAAGTCTGTGCCATCACCGCTTGCGGCTGAAGTTGCAAGAACTGATGCGCCAAAGCTAAAGCCACCCATACTGATGCTACCGTAAATTTCAGAAAAATCAGCGTCTGCGCCAGAAGCTGCATCAGGGTAAGCGTAATAGATGTAGCCAACGTCGTAGCTCATATTTTCATTAATATCGCCACCAAAACCAGCATAGAGATCAAGCTCGTAGGTCATTTCATCGGCCCAGCTTGCATTTGAAGCCCAAGTACCAGCATAAAAACCTGATTCGTTGGCATAATCAATACCACCTGAAATTGCAGCATCACCACCGGTTTGTTCTTGACCACGCCATAAGTAGTTTGAAGTTGCTGCGGCATTGGCTGTTACTTCTGCATATGCTGCTGTAGATGTTGCACCCATGAGTACAAGTGTGCTGATCGCAATTGCTGATTTTAGTTTTAACATGTTTGGTATCCTGTTGTTATGCTGATTTTTTGGCTCGCAATTATTAATTAGATTGCAGTCTATAATTGCGGATCCTATTTTTAGTTGTCTACCAGGATAATTGCACTGCTTGTGCCAAGTTAAATGAAAAGCAATAATTTATATTTAAATTACTTTATAAACAACGGTATAAATATTTATAGTGAAAGGAGGAGATTGTTTTTTACGAAGCTTGCGCACTTTATTGGTGCGTAAAAAAACCCGCATGCACAACTCAGTTGCAGCGGGTTTTTGTATTTTTTACTGTGGTTTAACCAAAAATAGTACGCATTAGGCTGATTGTTTCGTTCACGCCACGGCCTTTTTGTACTTCGCTGATAATTGAATCACGCTTTGCGCGAATATGCTCAGGCATATCGTCAGCAGCAAGTGCGCGATCTACAAGTATTTCAGCAGACTCTTTACCACGACGCACTTTTCTAGTGCCAGTGGTTGTTGTACGCTTTGGCTTGCTCAATAACTTGATGTAGTTAGAGTTTTCAGGCGTGTTTTTGTCCGCGTGATAGAAAAAGCACGGAATTAACGCTTTGATTGCAACAAGTTGTTGATCCAGCTCGCTGTCACCACTTGCCATTTTAAACCAAGACATACCATGAACTGCTTGAACAATATCCTGCCAATAACGCGCAAAGTCACGATTATTTAATTTAGTAATAGCCAATGCTGAACAAAGTGCATCTAAACGGGTGTTATTAATTGGTGTAAAAACATCTGGGCGGCGCATTGCTAATAGACGAGTTGCCGGTGCAAGCGTTGGCTTTTCATTGCTATCAGTAAAGGCTTTTAAATATTTGACCACAAATTCTTGGTAATCAGCTTCAGTTACTTCACCTTCTAAAGGTATATGTGCTAATGCTTCATCAAATAATGCCGGCAGGTCGGCAAGCATTTGATGAAAAGCTTTGGCGCTTTTAGTAGAGCTAAACCATTCGACATCAAAATTATAACTACTTGGATCCAGTGCAGAAGTATGTTTACCACTAAATGCTAATAAATCTTCAGGGATCATCTCTTTCAGTGATTGCTCGCGAATACCAGCTATATAGTTGGCAAGGCGTAACTGTTCATCAAGGGCTAGCACATCTTTATGTTGCTCTATAAATACACTAACTACAGGCCAAGGTGCTACGCGTAATGTTTTCAATTGTAAGAAGCTAATTGCTGAAACTAATAAGTCATTAAGCTTTTTTAAAATTGGTAATTGATTGGTTTCGAGTAAATCATGATTAATACGGTCACGGCTAGCATTAAGTAGTTCATAGCACCAACCTAAGAAGTCTTCAGGATGATTTTCTATTTTCACCGCCATCAGGTTTAAGCTGATTTCAGAAGCCTGCTTTAGAATATTTTGATAAATATGGCCTTCTTGTTCGCCTAATGCCATTTGTGAAGGTGAAATGAGCAATTTTTTCATGCCTGATGGTACTCCGGTTAAATACATTTTTCAGTTGTTTAATTTTAGCGCAAAACGTCTTAAAACAACAGGGCTGTGCATCATACCGAAGAATACAGGGGATGCAATCTTGATAAGTTAAATCTGCACAAGATTGCATTTAAAGGGTTTAATCTGCTTATTCAAGTGAAAATAACTGCTCCACAGTAGTTTCAAACTGCCGAGCTATCTTCAATGTAATGATCACTGAAGGTATAAAACGTGATGTTTCGACCGTGCTGATTGTTTTGCGTGAAACGGCGCTAGCATCGGCTAGCTCTTGCTGTGAAAGCCCGGCGGCTTTGCGAAATTCAGCTATATGGTTTTGCAGCTAAAGGTATCAAAATGTTTCAGTAACAATTCATATATTCACTGTAGAATGCAGGAAATTGCATTTTTCTTCGTTGCACAATGATTTTAATGCTAACTCCCGCTATGATAAGAACATTATTTGCACATTTGAAAGGACCATCATGAAGACCTTATTTAAAGTTATTGGTGTCATATTATTATTGCTTGTTGCTTTAATTATTGCTGCACCGTTTTTAATTCCAACCGATGCCATTTTTAATAAAGTCTCTGAGCAGGTTGAGCAAACCACAGGGCGTACTTTAACTATTAAAGGCGATAAAACATTATCCGTTTTTCCTTCTTTGAAGCTTGAACTTGAAGATGTGCATTTTGCCAATATGAAAACTGGCTCACGTGCAGACATGGCAAGCATGCAGCAACTTGCAGTTCATATTCCTTGGTTTTCGCTATTTGGTGGTGAACTTAAACTAGAAAAGTTTGTGATCAATGAACCCAATATTCTGCTTGAAACAGATAAAAATGGTAAAGCTAACTGGCAGTTATTTGATGCAGTAGCTGCGAAACCTGAGCAGCAAAATCAAGCAGGTGAGGCAGTCAAACTACCTGAAAACTTTGATATTCAATTAGGTGAAGTGGCTATATATGGTGGGTCGTTTACTTATTTAGATGGTCAAACGGGAGCTAAACAGCAAATTAGCGATTTAGAATTGGCTATCTTACTGCCTTCACTGCATAAATCACTCGAAGTCAAAGGTGGGATCACTTATATGCAAGAGCGCTTTGAGCTTGATGTAACAGTTGATAACCCAGCTAAAGCAATAGAAGGTGATACATTTAATGTGACAACTGATGTCACTTCAAAGTTAGTTGATGTTGAGTTTAAAGGCTTAATAGCCGGTCAAGGTAAAGATATTCAAGGTCAATTAGCGCTCAGTGGTGATTCAGTCAAAGACATTGCTAAATGGCAGGGAGTCGAGCTGAACGCGAAAAAAAGCGCCTTTAATGCATTTAGTGTTAGCGGCAAAATGCGTATGCAAGGTGATAAGTTCAACCTAGCTGAATTAGTCGCCACTCTTGATGCATTAGAGATCAAAGGAAAAAGCGAGCTTAATTTAGGCAAGCGTTTAGCCGTTAATGCTGACATCGATTTAGGTATGCTGGACTTAAATCCTTACTTACCTGAGGTGGTAGCGCCAGCAGATAAACCAGAACCTAAAAGTGACGAGCCAGCCAAACCAATTGTATGGGATGACACAAAAATGGATTTAAGTGGCTTAAATGCCTTAGATGCGAATGTGGTGATCCGTTCAAGTGGCTTAAAAGCAAATGAAATCAAACTTGGTGCTAATCAATTCACTGTAAACCTTAACAAAGGCGTAGCAAAAATCAGCCTAGATAAGTTTGCCGCCTACGAAGGTAATGGTAAAGGCACAGTAACGGTTAATGCGAAACAAGCTCCTTACAAAATCAGCACCAACTTCTCGTTAGATAAAATAGATGCACAACCATTGCTAACAGATGCCGCAGGCTTTGATAAGCTAATGGGCAAAGGCTCACTCAATTGGGACTTAGCAACATCAGGTCAGAGCCAAAAAGACTTTATGAGTGCCCTACAGGGTAAACTAGCATTTGAATTTGCCGATGGTGCAGTAAAAGGCGCCAACATTGCTGAAATGGTTCGCAAAGGCAAAGAGCTAATTAAGGGTAACTTTGGTGCAATATCACAAGGACTAGATACTGGCTTTGATAATTCCCAGCAAACCGATTTCTCTGCGCTAACGGGTAGCTTTAACTTTACCAATGGCGTAGGTAAAAACACAGATCTGAGTTTGTTAAGTCCATTAGTACGTATTAGTGGTGAAGGGGATGTTAATCTACCTGCAACGACAGTTAACTACCGCTTAGTGACAGGCATAGTCGATTCACTCGAAGGACAGGGTACCCAAGATGACAGTACCGGCTTTAAAATTCCAGTGCGAATCAAAGGACCATTTCATGATGTTGGCATCAGCTTAGATGTAAGCAAAGCGGCAGAAGATGAAGTAAAAGAAAAAGCGAAAGATAAAATTAAAGATAAGTTAAAAGGTTTGTTTGGCAAATAATGCCGATTTTATTCGGTGATAAAACAATCAGGGCATAAAATTGCCCTGATTGTTTTATAATCAATGCTAAAATAGCAAAATATGTTTCATCGACAAAACAACCATCCTCGTTATTCTAAATTAATTAAAAAATAACCTACCACTACCCCCGCAATGCTGATACAATTGCCCGCCCTTGGGAGACAACTAGATTGTTTTTTGAGTGGTTTTTAACCTAAATGTCTTGATTTTAAACAAATTTAAGACAGTTGTAATAACTACACCGGAGGTCATTAACATGATCCAAATGCAAACTCAGCTGGAAGTTGCTGATAACAGCGGCGCTCGCAAAGTGCAGTGTATTAAAGTCTTAGGCGGTTCGCACCGTCGTTATGCAGCGATTGGTGACATCATTAAAGTTTCTGTTAAAGAAGCGATTCCTCGCGGTAAAGTGAAGAAAGGTGATGTTAAAAACGCGGTAGTTGTGCGTACTAAGAAAGGCGTTCGTCGTCCAGATGGTTCTTTGATCCGTTTTGACAGCAATGCGGCTGTTATCTTAAATGATAACTTGCAGCCAATTGGTACACGTATTTTCGGCCCTGTGACTCGCGAACTTCGTAATGATAAGTTCATGAAAATCGTTTCACTAGCCCCAGAAGTACTGTAAGGAGTCAATCATGGCAGCAAAAATCCGTCGTGATGACGAAGTAATCGTTCTAGCAGGTAAAGACAAAGGTAAGCGCGGCAAAGTGCTTTCAGTTGTTACCGAGTCTGGTCGAGTATTTGTCGAAGGCATTAACTTAATCAAGAAGCACCAAAAGCCGGTTCCACAATTGAACCAGCCAGGTGGTATTGTTGAGAAAGAAGCGTCTATTGACGTATCAAACGTTGCGATCTTCAACTCGGAAACGAGTAAAGCAGATCGTGTAGGTTTCAAGATTGAAGATGGTAAGAAATTACGTATCTTTAAATCTACTGGTAAAACTATCTAATAGTTGGAGTAGAATGATGGCGAAACTGCATGAAGTATATAAAGACAAAGTAGTTGCTGAACTTCAAGAGAAGTTTGGTTTCAGCTCTGTCATGCAAGTCCCTCAGATCGAAAAGATCACATTGAATATGGGCGTGGGCGAAGCCCTAGCTGACAAGAAAATTCTAGACAACGCTGTTGCGGATCTAGAAGCAATCGCTGGTCAGAAGCCACTCATTACTAAAGCACGCAAATCTGTTGCTGGCTTTAAAGTACGTGAAGGCTACCCAATTGGTTGTAAAGTAACCCTACGCGGCGAGCGTATGTGGGACTTTTTTGAGCGTTTGGTTTCAATCGCTATCCCACGTATCCGTGACTTCCGTGGTGTAAGTGCTAAGTCTTTTGATGGACGTGGTAACTACAGCATGGGCGTACGTGAACAAATCATCTTCCCAGAAATTGATTATGATAAAGTAGACCGCGTACGCGGTATGGATATCACAATCACTACATCTGCGAAAACAGATGAGGAAGGCCGTGCGTTGTTAGAAGCGTTTAACTTCCCATTCAAGAAATAAGGGTAGGGTTATGGCAAAGAATTCTATGAAAGCGCGCGAAGCAAAGCGCACGAAATTAGTTGCTCAGTTCGCTGAAAAGCGCGCAGCACTAAAAGCTATCATCAGTGATGTGAAAACATCTGACGATGATCGTTGGGACGCGGTACTTAAGCTACAAGCTTTACCACGTGATTCTAGCCCTGCACGTCAACGTAATCGTTGTAACATTACGGGCCGCCCACATGGTTACCTTCGCAAATTCGGCATGAGCCGTATTAAAGTTCGCGAAGCAGCTATGCGCGGTGAAATTCCTGGCCTTAAAAAGGCTAGCTGGTAATAGAATCACGGGAGTAAGACTATGAGCTTGCAAGATCCTATCGCGGATTTGTTTACACGAATTCGTAACGGTCAGTCAGCGAAAAAAGTATCTGTAACGATGCCTAATTCAAAGCTGAAAGTAGCATTAGCTAAAGTATTAAAAGATGAAGGTTATATCGTTGATTTCACAATCAGCGGTGATGTTAAACCTGAGCTTTCTATCGAGTTGAAATACTTCGAAGGCAAAGCTGTTATTGAAAATATCCAGCGTGTTAGCCGCCCTGGTTTACGTATCTATAAGAGACGTGACGAATTACCAAAGGTAATGGGTGGTCTAGGTATCGCTATCGTATCAACTTCTAAAGGCCTAATGACAGACCGCGCCGCACGTAGTGCTGGTGTTGGTGGTGAAATCATTGGTTTTGTAGCTTAATCGGAGGGGAACTATGTCTCGCATAGCAAAGGCACCAATTAATGTTCCTGCCGGTGTAGAAGTTACATTAAAAGGCCAGGACATCACAGTTAAAGGCAAAAACGGCGAATTAACGCGTACTATCAACTCTGCAGTTGAAGTACAACTTAACGACAACGTTATTACAACTTTACCTCGTGAAGGCGTAGCCAATGCATGGGCACAAGCAGGTACTGCTCGCGCTCTAATCAACAATATGATTGTTGGTACGCATGAAGGTTACGAGAAGAAACTTCAGTTAGTAGGCGTTGGTTACCGTGCTGCAGCTAAGGGTAAAACATTAGATTTAACTCTTGGTTTCTCACACCCAGTTAATTTCGCAGTTCCTGAAGGAATTACGATTGAAACTCCAAGCCAAACAGAAGTTCTAGTTAAGGGCGTAGATAAGCAGTTAGTTGGTCAAACAGCTGCTAACATTCGTGCATACCGTAAACCTGAGCCTTATAAAGGTAAAGGTGTTCGTTATTCAGATGAGAATGTACGCCGTAAAGAGGCTAAGAAGAAGTAAGGTAAGACGATGGATAAAAAAACAGCTCGTCTACGTCGTGCTAAACGCACTCGTAGAAATTATATTGAACAAGGCACAACGCGTCTTGTTATCCACCGCACGCCACGTCACATTTACGCTCAAGTTGTAAACGCTGAGGGTAATGTACTGGCTGCTGCTTCTACTGTTGAGAAAGCTATTAGCGAAACAGTTAAAGGCACAGGCAACGTTGCAGCTGCGCAAGCAGTTGGTAAAGCGGTTGCTGAACGTGCGGCTGACAAAGGCATCGAAAAGATTGCTTTTGATCGCAGTGGCTTTAAATATCACGGCCGTGTGAAGGCGCTAGCAGATGCTGCGCGTGAAGCCGGTTTGCAATTCTAGGAGTAGACAATGGCTAACGTAGAAGCAAAGCAACAACAGCCTGATCTAGCTGAAAAGCTAATCGCGGTGAACCGTGTGTCTAAAGTAGTTAAAGGTGGTCGTATCTTTAGCTTCACTGCACTAACTGTAGTTGGTGACGGCGCAGGTAAAGTAGGTTTCGGTTATGGTAAAGCACGTGAAGTTCCAGCTGCTATTCAAAAAGCAATGGAAAAAGCACGTCGTAACATGATCAACGTAGACCTAAATGGCAACACATTACAGCATCCTGTTAAAGGACGTCATGCTGGCTCTCTTGTGTTTATGAAACCAGCATCTGAAGGTACTGGTATCATCGCAGGTGGTGCTATGCGTGCAGTACTAGAAGTTACTGGTGTGCAGAACGTACTTTCTAAATGTTACGGTTCTACTAACCCGATCAACGTTGTACGTGCAACGATCTCAGCTCTTGAGAATATGAATTCTCCTCAGTCGATCGCTGCAAAACGTGGTCTTCGAGTAGACGAGATTCTGGGGTAAACCATGGCTAATAAAACTGTAAAAGTAACACAAGTAAAGAGCTCTATCGGTCGTTTACCGAAACATAAAGCTACATTACGCGGTCTTGGTTTACGTCGTATCAATCACACTGTTGAGTTAGAAGACACAGCATGTGTACGTGGTATGATCAACCAAGTTTCATACATGGTTAAGGTTGAGGGGTAATTCGAATGCATTTGAATACACTTTCTCCTGCTGCAGGTTCTAAATCTGCTGGTAAACGTGTTGGTCGTGGTATCGGTTCTGGTCTAGGTAAGACTGGTGGCCGTGGTCACAAAGGTCAAAAGTCACGTTCTGGCGGTAAAGTACGCGTTGGTTTTGAAGGCGGTCAAATGCCTATGCAACGTCGTCTACCTAAGTTTGGTTTCACTTCTCGCAAATCTTTAGTATCTGCAGAAATAAACCTATACGAGATCGCTAAAGTTGAAGGCGATGTGGTAGACCTAGGTACGCTACAGGCAGCTGGTCTAGTTAAAAAGAACGTTCTGTTCGTTAAAGTTGTTAAATCTGGCGAAGTTTCACGCGCTGTTACCGTTAAAGGCCTTAAAGCCTCTAAAGGTGCTCGCGAAGCTATCGAAGCCGCCGGAGGCAAGGTAGAAGACTAAGGAAGTACTAATGGCTAAACCAGGTCAAGATACACAAAGTGCACAAAGTGGGCTTTCGGAATTGAAACGTCGATTACTATTCGTATTGGGCGCTATCATTATTTACCGTCTAGGTTCATTTGTGCCAAT
The DNA here is from genome assembly GCF_028885455.1 of Pseudoalteromonas rhizosphaerae. Taxonomy (NCBI): domain Bacteria; kingdom Pseudomonadati; phylum Pseudomonadota; class Gammaproteobacteria; order Alteromonadales; family Pseudoalteromonadaceae; genus Pseudoalteromonas; species Pseudoalteromonas rhizosphaerae. The sequence goes on along the minus strand of NZ_CP118496.1, from coordinate 5,282,194 downwards.
CCCTGGGATTGACGCCGCTGTACTTGCCGATTTCTTCGAGCAACAAAAGGGCACCATTGTTGAAATGTTCAACATGTTCAGCGGTGGTGCGCTTGAGCGCGCTTCGGTGTTAGCACTGGGTATAATGCCTTACATCACAGCTTCAATTATTACGCAACTATTAACGCATATGTATCCTCCGTTTATAGAGCTTAAGAAAGAAGGTGAACAAGGTCGTAAGAAAATTAGCCAGTACACACGCTACGGCACGCTCTTGCTTGCTACTATCCAATCGATCGGTATTGCCACAAGCTTACCGGGTATGATGGACGGGTTAGTTGTTAACCCAGGTCTCGGTTTCTACTTCACCGCAGTGGTGAGTTTAGTAACTGGTACTATGTTCCTGATGTGGTTGGGCGAGCAAATAACTGAACGTGGTATCGGTAACGGTATCTCAGTTCTAATATTTGTTGGTATTGTAGCTAACCTGCCGTCTGCTATTGGTTCGACAGCCGAAATGGCGCGCCAAGGTGATTTACATGTTTTAGCACTGTTATTGATTGCGGTAATCGTATTCGCTGTTACTTATCTTGTAGTGTTCTTTGAACGTGGACAACGTCGTATCGTCGTTAACTACGCAAAGCGCCAACAAGGTCGTCAAGTATTTGCTGCCCAAAGCACGCATTTACCACTAAAAGTAAACATGGCGGGTGTTATTCCACCAATCTTTGCTAGCAGTATAATTCTGTTCCCTGGTACTATTGCCAGCTGGTTCGGCCAGGGGGAAGGTCCTGTCGCTGATGTGCTACAAGCGATTGCTACAACGTTGACTCCAGGTCAGCCTTTGTATGCAATAGTTTTAGCTGCGGCTATTATCTTCTTCTGCTTTTTCTACACAGCGTTGGTTTTTAACCCACGTGAAACAGCAGATAACCTGAAAAAATCTGGCGCATTTATCCCAGGTATTCGTCCAGGCGAGCAGACATCGAAATACATTGATAAAGTGATGACACGCCTGACATTGGCAGGTGCTTTGTATATAACCTTTATCTGTCTGGTGCCCGAATTCATGACCATGGCATGGCAAACGCCATTCTACTTCGGCGGTACATCAATTTTGATTATCGTTGTTGTGATCATGGACTTTATGGCACAAGTACAGACTCATATGATGTCTCATCAATATGATTCTGTGCTGAAAAAAGCGAACCTTAAAGGCTACGGTCGATAAGGTCAGTTTACGGAGTTGAGCAATGAAAGTACGTGCTTCCGTTAAGAAAATATGCCGTAACTGTAAAGTTATTAAACGTGCCGGTGTTGTACGTGTAATTTGCAGTGAGCCTAAGCATAAGCAAAGGCAAGGTTAATTTATAAGTCGTGCAGGCTGAGGTTTCTCGGCCTGTGTTTTCAGTTGTGATTTGGTCTTCGTTTGAGTATCCTTACGGGCTCTTCAAACAGATGATAACCGAATTCAAATATAGGAGATGTGTTAGTGGCCCGTATCGCTGGCATTAACGTCCCTGATCATAAACATGCAGTTATTGGTTTAACAGCTATTTATGGCATAGGTAAGACTCGCTCTAAGGCTATCTTAGTAGCGACTGGTATCGCCGAAACCACAAAAATCGGTGAACTTTCAGACGAAACACTTGACGTATTGCGTGAAGCAGTTGGCAAGTACACTGTAGAAGGTGATCTTCGTCGTGAAGTTACTTTGAATATCAAGCGCCTTATGGACCTTGGTTGTTACCGTGGCCTACGTCACCGTCGCTCTTTACCACTACGTGGTCAAAGAACAAAGACTAACGCGCGTACCCGTAAGGGTCCTCGTAAGCCTATTAAGCGATAAGGGGATAGTATTATGGCTAAGACACCAATTCGTCGTAAAAAGGTTAAAAAGCAAGTTGCTGATGGTATGGCTCATGTTCATGCTTCTTTCAACAACACTATTGTTACAATTACCGACCGTCAAGGTAATGCACTATCATGGGCTACTGCCGGTGGTTCAGGTTTCCGTGGTTCACGTAAATCTACACCATTCGCTGCTCAGGTTGCTGCAGAGCGTGCAGGTACTGCTGCTCAAGAATACGGTTTAAAAAATCTAGAAGTTTTCATCAAAGGTCCAGGTCCAGGTCGTGAATCTGCTGTACGTGCTTTGAATGCTGCTGGTTACCGTATCACCAACATTACTGACGTGACGCCAATACCACACAATGGTTGTCGTCCACCGAAGAAACGTCGCGTTTAACAATAGGTTAGGAGAAATAACATGGCAAGATATTTGGGCCCTAAGCTCAAGCTGAGTCGTCGTGAAGGTACTGACCTGTTCCTTAAGAGCGGCGTAAGAGCTATCGACTCTAAGTGTAAACTTGAGACTGCACCTGGTCAGCACGGCGCTCGTAAAGGTCGCTTATCTGATTACGGTTTACAATTACGTGAAAAGCAAAAAGTACGTCGTATCTACGGTGTATTAGAAAAGCAATTCCGTAACTACTACAAAGAAGCTGCTCGCCTTAAGGGCAACACAGGTGAAAACTTGTTACAGCTTTTAGAGCAACGTTTAGACAATGTTGTATACCGCATGGGTTTTGCAAGCACACGTGCTGAAGCACGTCAGTTAGTAAGCCACAAAGCGGTTTTAGTTAATGGTCGTGTAGTGAACATTCCTTCATTCGTAATTACTCCAGAAGATGTAGTAGTTATCCGTGAAAAGTCTAAGACACAAGCTCGTATCATCGCTGCTCTAGAACTAGCCGAGCAACGTGAAAAACCGACTTGGGTTGAAGTTGACGGTAAGAAAATGGAAGGTAATTTCAAACGCCTACCAGAGCGTTCAGACCTGTCTGCGGACATCAATGAACAACTAATCGTCGAACTTTACTCTAAGTAAAGTTAAGAGTTAAGAGAGGATAAAATGCAGGGTTCTGTTACAGAATTTCTAAAACCAAGGTTAGTCGATATCGACGCTATTAACCCAACTCGTTCTAAAGTAGTTTTAGAGCCATTAGAGCGTGGCTTCGGTCATACTCTTGGGAATGCCTTACGCCGTATACTTCTTTCGTCAATGCCAGGATGTGCAGTAACCGAAGTTGAAATCGACGGTGTGTTGCACGAATACAGCGCGAAAGAAGGCGTACAAGAAGACATCATTGAAATTCTGTTAAATCTTAAAGGTCTAGCAGTTACTTTGGAAGGTAAAGATGAAGTTTTTCTTACCCTGACTAAGTCTGGTGTAGGCCCTGTGACTGCGGCTGATATTCAGCACGACGGCGATGTAACCATTGCCAACCCAGATCATATTATTTGTCATTTAACGGCAGATAATAGTGCGATCAGCATGCGAATTCGTGTTGAACGTGGTCGTGGGTATGTGCCGGCATCTAGCCGTTTATCCTCTGATGACGATGAGCGTCCAATTGGTAGATTGTTGCTTGATGCATCATTTAGCCCAGTTGAACGTATTGCGTACTCGGTTGAATCAGCACGTGTTGAACAACGTACAGACTTAGACAAGTTAATCATTGATATGGAAACAAACGGCACTATAGATCCAGAAGAAGCGATCCGCCGTGCGTCGACTATCTTAGCTGAGCAGCTAGAAGCATTCGTAGACTTACGTGATGTTACTGAGCCAGAAGAGAAAGAAGAGAAGCCAGAATTCGATCCTATTCTACTTCGTCCAGTTGATGATCTTGAACTAACAGTGCGTTCAGCAAACTGTTTGAAAGCCGAGCAAATTCAATATATCGGTGATTTAGTTCAGCGCACAGAAGTCGAGCTTCTTAAAACGCCTAACTTAGGCAAGAAGTCTCTGACTGAAATTAAAGACGTGCTAGCTTCACGTGGTCTATCTCTAGGTATGCGCCTAGAAAATTGGCCACCTGCAAGCCTAGCTGAATAATCTAAATCACTATATTAGTTTAGTTAGAAGGATAGGGTCATGCGCCATCGTAAGAGTGGTCGTCAATTAAACCGTAACAGCAGCCATCGTAAAGCGATGTTCAGCAATATGGCAGGTTCTTTGGTGAAACATGAAATCATCAAAACTACTTTGCCAAAAGCGAAAGAGTTACGTCGTGTAATTGAACCTTTAATCACACTGGCTAAGACTGACAGTGTAGCAAATCGCCGTTTAGCGTTTGCTCGCACGCGTGATAAAGAAGTAGTTGGTAAGTTGTTCAGTGAAATCGGTCCTCGCAATACAGACCGTCCAGGTGGTTACACTCGTATTATTAAGTGTGGCTTCCGTGCTGGTGACAATGCACCAATGGCTTATATTGAACTAGTAGGTCGCACATCTGCGAACGAAGAAGTTCAAGAAGACGCGCAGTCTGCTGAGTAAGTCTTAAAGACACCAAAAAGCCGAGCATAAGCTCGGCTTTTTAATATCTAAAATTTGGCAAAAAATAATATCGCTATCAGTATCCCTGTATATAGTGCAAGATCTCAACTATACCATTATCAAACCAACATCTTTGTAAGCCACTAAGCGTCACTAGAATCTACTTCCCTTAATAACCATTTGTTATTCAACTAGCTTGTTAATTTAAATTTCATGGTCGGTAATAACATTTATAGCTTTGAAAGTTATCTTGCTACTGAATATGTAGCTGTATAAATCTATAGAGTCTACTTTTATCTATGATTTAAATGCGTGATAACTGCGACTGTCAGTGTTTGACCCTCATAAGTTATTAACAATATACATAGGTAAAGATTATAAACTTAGGTCATTTGATCAAAATATTGATCATTTCAGTAGTGGATCGTTTTTTCGATTAAAGATTGAATCTGGGTTTCTTCATTTAACTTACACTTATATAGTTAAAAACAGTCTAGTTTAGTGTTGTTTTTGAGCGTTTAGCTTAAATACTCAGCGAACAGTGTTTTATTTTAAGTTTTCTTCAAAAAAAGGTTGATCTGTTTTTGGATCTCCCTATAATGCGACCCCACTGAGACGGGAAACGCCAACGCATAGCGAGGCACGAACAACTCAGAGAGTTAAATAAAACTTCGGTTTTAAATATTCGCAAGAAAATTTAAAACTAAGTGTTGACTCGAAAAATAAAGGATGTATTATACGCATCCCTAGCGACAATGTCGCGACGTTCTTTAACAATATAAAGCAATCATCTGTGTGGGCACTCGTACAGATTGAGTTCTAACAGCCAAGCTTAGTTCGCTAAGCAATGCAAAAAATTTAGAGTCTCAATTGAAACTGAGTGACCAAAAGCAATAACTTACTTAGGTTTTACTTAAGAAAAGAATTGCAGCACAGTCAATTCGTTTTTGGTAACAAAAACAAATAATTCAGAATTCATTGAGCTGTCGAAAGACAAAAAACTTTTAATTGAAGAGTTTGATCATGGCTCAGATTGAACGCTGGCGGCAGGCCTAACACATGCAAGTCGAGCGGTAACAGAAAGTAGCTTGCTACTTTGCTGACGAGCGGCGGACGGGTGAGTAATGCTTGGGAATATGCCTTTTGGTGGGGGACAACAGTTGGAAACGACTGCTAATACCGCATAATGTCTACGGACCAAAGTGGGGGACCTTCGGGCCTCACGCCAAAAGATTAGCCCAAGTGGGATTAGCTAGTTGGTAAGGTAATGGCTTACCAAGGCAACGATCCCTAGCTGGTTTGAGAGGATGATCAGCCACACTGGGACTGAGACACGGCCCAGACTCCTACGGGAGGCAGCAGTGGGGAATATTGCACAATGGGCGCAAGCCTGATGCAGCCATGCCGCGTGTGTGAAGAAGGCCTTCGGGTTGTAAAGCACTTTCAGTAAGGAGGAAAGGGTAGTCTTTAATAGAGGCTATCTGTGACGTTACTTACAGAAGAAGCACCGGCTAACTCCGTGCCAGCAGCCGCGGTAATACGGAGGGTGCGAGCGTTAATCGGAATTACTGGGCGTAAAGCGTACGCAGGCGGTTTGTTAAGCGAGATGTGAAAGCCCCGGGCTCAACCTGGGAACTGCATTTCGAACTGGCAAACTAGAGTGTGATAGAGGGTGGTAGAATTTCAGGTGTAGCGGTGAAATGCGTAGAGATCTGAAGGAATACCGATGGCGAAGGCAGCCACCTGGGTCAACACTGACGCTCATGTACGAAAGCGTGGGGAGCAAACAGGATTAGATACCCTGGTAGTCCACGCCGTAAACGATGTCTACTAGAAGCTCGGAACCTCGGTTCTGTTTTTCAAAGCTAACGCATTAAGTAGACCGCCTGGGGAGTACGGCCGCAAGGTTAAAACTCAAATGAATTGACGGGGGCCCGCACAAGCGGTGGAGCATGTGGTTTAATTCGATGCAACGCGAAGAACCTTACCTACACTTGACATACAGAGAACTTACTAGAGATAGTTTGGTGCCTTCGGGAACTCTGATACAGGTGCTGCATGGCTGTCGTCAGCTCGTGTTGTGAGATGTTGGGTTAAGTCCCGCAACGAGCGCAACCCCTATCCTTAGTTGCTAGCAGGTAATGCTGAGAACTCTAAGGAGACTGCCGGTGATAAACCGGAGGAAGGTGGGGACGACGTCAAGTCATCATGGCCCTTACGTGTAGGGCTACACACGTGCTACAATGGCGCATACAGAGTGCTGCGAACTCGCGAGAGTAAGCGAATCACTTAAAGTGCGTCGTAGTCCGGATTGGAGTCTGCAACTCGACTCCATGAAGTCGGAATCGCTAGTAATCGCGTATCAGAATGACGCGGTGAATACGTTCCCGGGCCTTGTACACACCGCCCGTCACACCATGGGAGTGGGTTGCTCCAGAAGTAGATAGTCTAACCCTCGGGAGGACGTTTACCACGGAGTGATTCATGACTGGGGTGAAGTCGTAACAAGGTAGCCCTAGGGGAACCTGGGGCTGGATCACCTCCTTATACGATTTAGAACTTATTTGTTCGTAGTGTCCACACAGATGATTGTTAATTAGTGCGTATCCCTTTGGGATAACTAATTAATATGCTCTTTAAAAATTTGGAAAAGCTGATAATAAAATTCGTATGAATACAGTGTATTTGTACAGAGTTTTCAAAAGTAAAAAAGAATGATAGCAGTATCATTCAGTGCCATTTAATGAACGTTTACGTTTGTTGATTGGTATCTACTTTAGTATTCAATATTAACTTCTGGCGAAGTTAAACTGTCACGAAACAAAGACCCGTTTGGGTTGTATGGTTAAGTGACTAAGCGTACACGGTGGATGCCTTGGCAGTTGGAGGCGATGAAGGACGTATTAACTTGCGATAAGCCTAGTCAAGCTAGTAAAAAGCACTTGAGACTAGGATTTCCGAATGGGGAAACCCACCTGCTTGCAGGTATCGTTAACTGAATACATAGGTTAACGAGGCGAACGCGGAGAACTGAAACATCTAAGTACCCGTAGGAAAAGAAATCAACCGAGATTCCGAAAGTAGCGGCGAGCGAAATCGGAACAGCCCTTAAGCTTAATTGGTGTTAATGGAAGGCTCTGGAAAGTGCCACGATACAGGGTGATAGTCCCGTACATGAAAACGCATTTTAAGTGAAATCGAGTAGGTCGGAGCACGTGAAACTTTGACTGAATATAGGTGGACCATCATCTAAGGCTAAATACTCCCAACTGACCGATAGTGAACCAGTACCGTGAGGGAAAGGCGAAAAGAACCCCTGTGAGGGGAGTGAAATAGAACCTGAAACCGTGTACGTACAAGCAGTAGGAGCCCACTTGTTGGGTGACTGCGTACCTTTTGTATAATGGGTCAGCGACTTATATTTTGTAGCGAGGTTAACCGATTAGGGTAGCCGTAGGGAAACCGAGTCTTAACTGGGCGAATAGTTGCAAGGTATAGACCCGAAACCCGGTGATCTAGCCATGGGCAGGTTGAAGGTTGAGTAACATCAACTGGAGGACCGAACCCACTAACGTTGAAAAGTTAGGGGATGACCTGTGGTTAGGAGTGAAAGGCTAATCAAACCGGGAGATAGCTGGTTCTCCCCGAAATCTATTTAGGTAGAGCCTCGGACGAATACTTACGGGGGTAGAGCACTGTTAAGGCTAGGGGGTCATCCCGACTTACCAACCCTTTGCAAACTCCGAATACCGTAAAGTAATATCCGGGAGACACACGGCGGGTGCTAACGTCCGTCGTGAAGAGGGAAACAACCCAGACCGCCAGCTAAGGTCCCAAAGTCATAGTTAAGTGGGAAACGATGTGGAAAGGCCCAGACAGCCAGGAGGTTGGCTTAGAAGCAGCCATCCTTTAAAGAAAGCGTAATAGCTCACTGGTCGAGTCGGTCTGCGCGGAAGATGTAACGGGGCTAAACTATGCACCGAAGCTGCGGATTCAGAATTTATTCTGAGTGGTAGGGGAGCGTTCTGTAAGCGGTTGAAGGTGTACCGGGAGGTATGCTGGACGTATCAGAAGTGCGAATGCTGACATGAGTAACGATAATGCGGGTGAAAAACCCGCACGCCGGAAGACCAAGGGTTCCTATCCCATGTTAATCAGGGTAGGGTAAGTCGACCCCTAAGGCGAGGCCGAAAGGCGTAGTCGATGGGAAACGGATTAATATTTCCGTACTTGGTATAATTGCGATGGGGGGACGGAGCAGGCTAAGCAAGCATGGCGATGGTAGTCCATGTGAAAGTGTGTAGGCTAGCGACTTAGGTAAATCCGGGTTGCTGTTAGGCTGAGACACGAGACGAGTCACTAAGGTGATGAAGTTGCTGATGCCATACTTCCAGGAAAAGCCTCTAAGCTTCAGATTATACCGAATCGTACCCCAAACCGACACAGGTGGTCAGGTAGAGAATACTAAGGCGCTTGAGAGAACTCGGGTGAAGGAACTAGGCAAAATCGTACCGTAACTTCGGGAGAAGGTACGCTCCGATTGGTGATGAGACTTGCTCTCTAAGCTGATTGGAGCCGCAGTGACCAGGTGGCTGGGACTGTTTATTAAAAACACAGCACTGTGCAAAATCGCAAGATGACGTATACGGTGTGACACCTGCCCGGTGCCGGAAGGTTAATTGATGGGGTTATCTTCGGAGAAGCTCTTGATCGAAGCCCCGGTAAACGGCGGCCGTAACTATAACGGTCCTAAGGTAGCGAAATTCCTTGTCGGGTAAGTTCCGACCTGCACGAATGGTGTAACCATGGCCACGCTGTCTCCACCCGAGACTCAGTGAAATTGAAATCGCAGTGAAGATGCTGTGTACCCGCGGCTAGACGGAAAGACCCCGTGAACCTTTACTACAGCTTGGCACTGAACATTGAACCTACATGTGTAGGATAGGTGGGAGACTTAGAAGCAGAGACGCTAGTTTTTGTGGAGTCAACCTTGAAATACCACCCTTGTAGTTTTGATGTTCTAACGTTGGCCCCTGAATCGGGGTTACGGACAGTGCCTGGTGGGTAGTTTGACTGGGGCGGTCTCCTCCCAAAGAGTAACGGAGGAGCACGAAGGTTGGCTAAGTACGGTCGGACATCGTACGGTTAGTGTAATGGTAGAAGCCAGCTTAACTGCGAGACAGACACGTCGAGCAGGTACGAAAGTAGGTCATAGTGATCCGGTGGTTCTGAATGGAAGGGCCATCGCTCAACGGATAAAAGGTACTCCGGGGATAACAGGCTGATACCGCCCAAGAGTTCATATCGACGGCGGTGTTTGGCACCTCGATGTCGGCTCATCACATCCTGGGGCTGAAGTCGGTCCCAAGGGTATGGCTGTTCGCCATTTAAAGTGGTACGCGAGCTGGGTTTAGAACGTCGTGAGACAGTTCGGTCCCTATCTGCCGTGGGCGTTTGAGAATTGAGAGGGGTTGCTCCTAGTACGAGAGGACCGGAGTGAACGAACCGCTGGTGTTCGGGTTGTCATGCCAATGGCATTGCCCGGTAGCTACGTTCGGAACTGATAAGCGCTGAAAGCATCTAAGCGCGAAGCAGGCCTCGAGATGAGTTCTCACTAGACTTTTAAAGTCTCTGAAGGGCCGTTGAAGACTACAACGTTGATAGGCAAGATGTGGAAGCATAGTGATATGTTAAGCTAACTTGTACTAATTACCCGTGAGGCTTAACCATACAACGCCAAACGCGTTTTATGTGATAGTTGATAGCGCAAGAAGTTAATAGACTAAAGTAGATTTACTGAAAACTTTATTATCAGAATTCCAAATTTATGAGGTGACTCTTAGCGCGTAGCGTTAAAGTTGAGGCACCTTGCGCAAAGGAAATGTAAGCACTACGTGCTTTGTCATTACTCCTTTGCACCCTATTTGCTTGGTAACAATAGCGTTTTGGACCCACCTGACCCCATGCCGAACTCAGTAGTGAAACGAAACAGCGCCGATGATAGTGTAGCATTTGCTATGTGAAAGTAGGACATTGCCAGGCGCCAAATAAGAGAAAGCCCGATTAGCAATAGTCGGGCTTTTTTACGTCTGGAATAAAGTAAAAAATAAAGGTGCGAGGTGAAAGGTAATAGGTTAAAGGAAAAGAATAAGAGCCTAAAGCCTACTCTATACACTTGCTATGTGATACCAATCTGCCAAATTATGTGATCTAATTAGCACACTGATACTTATCTACTTTTACTAAATTGAACTTAGAAAAATCCAAGCAACTTTTAGCTTTATCGTAAGCGTCTAGCAAAGTGCACCTGCCAGTAACTCGTCAAACCGATTAAACTATTTCTGAATTTCAATTAGGAGATAGCCATGAGAAAAATGCGTAGCCTTGAGCAGTGGCGCAACATTATCGAAGAACAACAAGCCAGCGATTTAACTATTACTGAGTTTTGCCAGCAACATGCCTTATCAAAAACAAGCTTTTATGCGGCACGAAGTAAGCTTACTGCTGCATCTGGTAGTTTTGTTCGCGCAAAAGTCACTAAACACGTTGATCCCACTGAACAGCAACAGCCGATCATTCTTGCTATCGGTAACGTGAAAGTCAGCTTGCCATCCACAATGCCTGCCACTTATCTGAGTCAACTGTTACGCGAGCTTGCCTAATGAAAATGTTCGTTGAACCTGCACATATTTACCTCTATCGCGATGCCGTGGATTTTCGAAAATCCATTGATGGTCTGGTCGCAATCGTTGAGGGTGAGCTTGAACGTGATGCCTATACTGGCGCTTTATTTTTATTTTGCAACAAAGCGAAGGATAAACTCAAGCTGGTTTACTGGGATAAAACGGGGTTTGCTTTGTGGTACAAGCGATTAGAAAAGCAAAAGTTCAAATGGCCAAACAAAGCCAGTCTGCAAGAATTTGAGCTCAGTCCAGAGCAACTGAATTGGTTGTTGTCGGGATATGATGTGCTTGGTCATGAAGAGTTGCGGTATAAATCGATGATCTAATCGATCATATTGGCAGTAAATGATCGTTGCCACACCGTCTGTTTTATCTTTGCGTCAAGCAAGAAAACACCGTCAAATTCTGTTAAATTGCGAACATGAAAATTGATGCACACTCACTTCCTGACGACCCTGAACAACTCAAGTGTAATGGTCAACAAATTCTGTAGAGATTCTAAGCGGCATTTTTTAATTCATTATATTTCTGATGTGGCGTCATATAATTAAGCGTAGAATGCCTACGTTTGTAATTGTAAAACTGAATATAACTGTCCACCTCACTTATAACTGAATGATGATTTATAAATGACAGGCGATTCAGTCGCTCTGTTTTTAAACTTCTAAAAAATCGCTCCATTACTGCATTATCCCAACAATTACCTCGACGACTCATACTTTGTGTTATAGTTAGTTGTGATAACCGAGCTCTAAACGAGGCCGCAGAATACTGACACCCTTGATCGGAATGAAACATCAGTTGATTAAAAACCGGCTGTTGACGCTTAATAGCATTATTCAATGCTGCTATAGCCAATTCAGCATTTGGGCTTGTTGATAAGGCATACCCTACAACTTCCCTCGTTGATAAATCTAACACACAGGCCAAGTAACTCCACCCTTGGTGATTCCTAATATAGGTAATATCACCGACCCAATGCGTGTTATGTGAATCAGGGTTAAACTCTCGTTTTAAGAGGTTCTGTGCGTACTTATGTTCATCACCTGAATTAGGGTAGTAATGTTTTTTCTTCGGCCTGATGGCTTTTATATTCAACTTTTTCATCAGTGCCGCTGTTTTATATATTCCAATCGTATGATTTAACGCATTCAATTCAACGTGCACTCTGCGTCTACCATACGTATAACCGGAATCGTCAGCGATAGATTCAATTAACGCCAGCAGTGCCTGCTCTGACTTATTTGGCGTGACTGGCGCATAGTAATAACTACTTGTACTGACTTCTAAAGCACGACACAACTCAGATACCGTATAGCTTGGGGTCGCTTTCTTCAACGCTTTAATTACTTTAAATTTTGATTGTCGCGAATGAAGAAAGCGGTGGCTTTTTTTAATATATCATTATCCCTTAAAGCGCGCTGTAGCTGCTTCTCTAGCAATTGAATACGTTGCTGCTCAGGTGTTAGTGCTTGTACATTTCCCGGGCTCTTACCATCTAGCTCAGATAGATATTGTTGCTTCCAACGTGATACTGCTGACTTTCCTGCGCCAGACATCTCTTCAATTTGCTTATTGGTATAACCTTCTTCTACCATTAATTTGGCATATTCAAGTTTTTGTTGTGCACTGAGTGTTACTTTTGATTTTCTGGTCATAGTGATACCTTTTTGGTTTAGCTCATTTTACGCTATAAACCTCTCCAGTTTCATTAGACCATTACATGCAGTGGTGATTTCCCACCTCGCATTTGGCCCCAATCAACTTGCATTTGTTTGCCCGCTTCTGTTTCAAAGCGAATAATGGGTTGGGGTTCAACGCTACCTCGATATTGATACAAGTACTGGCGTAGTAACGATATTTCTCCGGTATAGCCTTGCTCTTTAATTTCTCTGAGTAAAACAACGGCTGATAAATGTATTGGAGCGGCTTTAGCTAATCGAGAATGTAAATACGGTTTAAATGCCTCTAATTTTGAAATACCCGTTTTACGAGTAGCATAATGCGGCTCGTCAAAGTCACCTTGAAGGTATTTTTTAACGGTGTTGCGCGATATGCCCAATTGTTTAGCGATGGCTCGTTGAGACATGCCTTGCATGGCTAAGACTTTTATTTTCATGAACTCTTCTTTTGAAATCATGGTGCTTATCCAAAAGCACCAGTGTTAAGTTAACTGGATCAGATTTCAATTGTTGAAGTGGATCATTTTTGCATTGCTGGTAACAGTAAAGAGCCTAATGCGAGAAAGCGAATACGCCTGCTTGCTGTTTCATTATTCTTTGAGGGTGAAAACAGAACGAATATTGCTAAGCGGCTAAATACAGCGCGCGGCAGTGTCAATAAATGGGTTTCAAACTACCTTAATAATGGCGTTACTGGCTTGAACAACAAACCGATTAAAGGTCGTCCAGCTAAATTAACCTTACAACAACTAAACACACTGTCAGATTATGTAAAACAGTCAGCAAGTTCTTCAGAAGGCGGCAGACTAATGGGGGAAGATATTGCTCAGTATATTTATGACCAGTTCAACATAAGATATCACACCGATCATATTTACAAACTGCTCAAGAAGCGTGGGTTTAGCTGGATCACAAGCCGTTCTAAGCACCCAAAGCAGTCAAAAGAAAGCCAAGAGGCTTTTAAAAAAGTTCCAAGTGGAAACGATCCTTCACACCCCAGGACATCTCCCTTTAGAGCGCATTGATGTTTGGTTTCAAGATGAAGCACGGTTTGGACAACAGAATCAAACAACACGCTTATGGGCTGAAACAGGCACGAGACCCCGTGCAATAAAACAACAGCAGTTTGAGTATGGATACTTATTTGGTGCAGTCTGCCCAAGTAATGGTAAAACAGAAGCGCTGATCAGCCCTATCGTCAATAAAGAGGTCATGACGCAACACATGGAATTAATATCAAAAGCCACGGAGGCAGGACGTCATGCGGTCGTGATCGTTGATGGCGCTGGTTGGCATACTATTGATACGGTACAACCATTCAATAATGTCACGCTAATAAAACTTCCGCCTTACTCCCCGGAGTTAAATCCAATAGAGCAAGTATGGAGTTGGATACGGCAACACTGTCTATCTAATCGTGTGTTTAGTGGTTATGAAGAAATAGTCGAACAGGTTTCGCAAGCGTGGAATAAATTCATTTCTGTTCCTGATACGGTTAAAAGCATATGCTCTAGAGACTGGATAAAATTGACTTAATCTTTATGCAGATTGGTATGACTTTTTACCGCCGTGGGCACTACGACATCCTACAGCGCAGCACACCATGGCTTCAAATTGAGAAAGCCCGACTAGTAATAGTCGGGCTTTTTTACGTCTGTAGGAAAGCTAATGGCTTCGAGCCGTCAGTGTTAACCTTTGACATGTGTGCGCCATTTTTAATCTTGAGAAACTAGCGCCCTTTAAAAGGAACTGCTATCTAGAAAATGCACTTCTAAAACAACCCATATTCTGCTGTTTCTTCAGCATGTTGATGCATTAAGTGATCAGGTCTAAAGATTGCACTTGGGTCTATGAGTACGCTATGTTTATGCTCAAGTTTTATTAATCCTCGCATCATATTTTTGGTCTGCGGGTCAATGTCAAAACCTACATCTGTTAGCTTATCTAAAGGCTTGATATCTTCTTTTTTATAACTGATATTATCCTCGACTTTATCAACAAGTAGTCCTATATGTGGGTTTCTACCATCTTTAGTTGTGAAAATGATGATTGGTTTATAATCTAAAATAATTTGTTCTTTGGCTGATTCGAACAGTCTAATTAATTGCATAAAATTGCTGTTTCGCTCAATATTTAGGTCAATAAGAGCTTGCTTTGGATTGCCTTTTTTTACTAGTTCAATTAGCTTATTAGCACGACTATACAAGCGTGCATGAGGGATCTTAAATCGTTCTATAATTGCTTTAAGATCTTCATTTTCGGTTTTAAAGCTGCTGTACCATTTTGCAAAGTTAGATTGCTGAATGTCAGTGTTGTGGTTAAAAGGTTGATTTTGGTTAATGCTATTTTCAAGTGCGAAAAACCATTCGTGTTGTTTTTGTTCCCACTCACTAAATAAATTCACTAATGATAAGTTGGTATCTTGTGTTGATTGTTTGTTGAGAATAATACCTAGATCAAATATTGGAGTGGGGGTTTCCATATAGTCTTTAACACCAATAAAACTTTTATTGTCGTTAGGTAATGAGGTTAAATTATCTTCAAAGCGTTCAGTTAAAAGTATGTCGAGAATTTTTAATGAAATTGTTTTCTGGCCTACTCTAAAATTAATTAAGTCCATAGTGTCCTCACCTCCTAAATATATAGCTTAATAATAGAACATTATTTAGAAAGCGCAGCTATTTTGTTAAAACACAGAGCGATAGACAGTATGCTTATTCTTATCAGTTTTATTGACGAATAACGCGTTTATTTGTTTATCTTCACTAAAAATAATATTTAGGCGCTGCATTAAACAATTATGTTGCAGTGGTTGCGGGCAGCGTTGTGCTGCGGCGCTAAACACCATTGCATTGAGATAGCCTTCAAAGTGCAGACGACTAGGTGTGCTAACTTGCGCTGCAGCCATATCTTTGAAGAATTCAGTGCACCAATAAGCGTTACATTTATTAGGGTTAGGAATTACTTCGGTCGCCATAAGTTTACTGGGGTATTTTAGGCGAGCAAATAAGTCATTGCTTGAGGCAAAAGATATACTGGTGTAGTCAGGCATAAACTGTTGTTCATATGCGCTATTTATAAATTCAGATAATGGTTTGTATGTGCCGACTAAGCAAATGGCAGTAGCACCGCTGGCTTTTAGTGCTTTGAGAGCATCCTTAATATCATTACTATTTCGTTGATAGCGAGCGACTTTAACTGGCTTTAGATTGTGTTTGGCGAGCGATTCTCGCAATCCAGATTCTACTACAAGACCAAATTCATCTGCTTGAATTAAAAACCCAATACGTGTGTGATTGTTTTCTTCGACTAGGTATTTTATTTGCTCGTCAGCTTCATCATCGTAGCTAGCTCTTATGTTGAATACATTAATTGTTGGCTGATAATGCAAAAATTTAGCGCCGCTGTAAGGCATTAAATATGGAATTTGCAGTTGTTCAAGGATTGGTAAAACAGCAAAGCTTGTTGGAGTTCCCATTGCACCGAATAGCGCATCTACTTTGTCTTGATAAATAAAGCGACGAGTATTACTTACTGCGCGTTTTGGTTCATAACCATCGTCGGCGACTATTAATTCTACGTGTGCTCCGTTGATACCTCCGTTTTTATTTAGCTTGTTAAAATAGATATTACTACCTAGGTAAAGTTGTTCACCAATTTGTTTGGCAGGTCCTGTTAACGCGGTAGACATGCCTAATTTTATCGCTGGCTTGTTCTCGGCATAGGCGAAATTGCTATGTGAAAATGAAAAGAAGAAAAGAACGCTAAGGTAATTTTTTAAGTAAGTATTGTTCATACCAATTAGTAACAGCCTGTTTGAATAGTTTATCGAGTGATTTTTTACCACGGATCTGTAAAACTATTTGTGCCTTTTGTGATGACCAGTTTTGTAATATTAGTCTAATAAAAAGACATTTGGTATTTTCATCGCAATTAGATAAGCTGCTTGGTGTGCACCAAAGTGTCCGCCACAATAAAGGTTTGATGGTAAAAATTTTGTAATCTGTTGTTAGTAATGCAGCTAGACGTGTATCTTGGATGTTATCAGCGTTATGTTGAGCACAGTCACGCAGTACTTGTTCGACTAATTGTTGATCTAACTGATTGAAATGATCAAGTAGTTGCAATGCAAAGTCTGATTGAAAATCAGTTTTCAGATTTTTAATTAGCGAGCTGCGATCAGTTAAACTTTTAGCCACAAGAGCTGCATGTTCTGCAGTCGCTTTATCTTGCATAAAGCCTAGTTTAACTAAACTAAACCCCGCCATTTGCCAAAACTTGAGTAGGCTCGCATTAGCGCCAAAACTGGCTCCAAACCAGTGACAGCTTGATGCTAGTTGCTGTTCACAATGAGCAATAAGTTGTGAACCAATACATTTACTATGCTGTGATGGAGCTACAGCAATGCGCACAACACGAGCACACAACCTTGTTAGTACGTCAGCATTAGCACTTAACTGTGCTAATGTTTGCGCCATCAAATGCCCCTGTGGGCGACGTTGACCACTAACAACCTGTTGACTCAAGTCTGCGGTTAAACCGCCTTCAATCGCAATTAGGCATACTGCAATAATAACGCCTTGTTGCTGACATACAAAGATGCGTTGCTCTGTCGCGTCGAGTAAGTGGCGCAAGTCATTCACGCTAGTTTGATAATGCGCTAATGCTAATAGCCCAATGACTTGACGCAGTAGTGCTTCATTTTCAGCAAGGTGTTGGGGAGTCAGTTCAGAATAGAGCAGAGCGCTGGTGTCTAGCGTAATATCTTGATAATCGGCGTCAAGTGCTAACAAATTACAAATATGCTGTTCTAGCGGATCATTCGCTGCGAAGCGAATTGGTTGCTCTAGAGTAACACTATGCATATTTTTATAATGTTGCTCTAGGTAACGTTTGAATTTTAAAGTATACCCGCGGCCATTCCCTTCATAACCTACCATAGTGCTGGCAAATATAATGCGGGGATAATGCGTGAGCATTTTAATTAATAATGGTACTGGGATCGCAGCAGCTTCATCAACCAACAATACATCACAGTCAGGTAGTTCATTTAGTAATTGATCGGGTGCAATATAATGCAAGTTGGCGAGTTGTTTATCCCGAGTTTGATAGCTTAATCCTCGTGCTGCGGCAAAGTGTTTAAAACAGCTGTGTAGGGCGTTAAACTGCTGTGCACAAATGAGTATTTTTTTATCGTTAAGTGTTGCAGCAGCAAGCCCTAAAGCCGCCGATTTTCCGCGGCCACGATCTGCGCTGATCAATAAAGGGCGATTGGCTCTACCGTTGGCAGTTCTAATGATTTGCTCGATGCAAAATTGCTGTTCAGTTAGGTTTATTTTACCTGCTAGCTGGCTTGTTTCTGGTAACGTTTGCCAGCCTGATTGTTGGCTGAGGTGCAGATACAAATTACTCTGGAGTAAGCGTGCAAAGCGTTGGTTAAAATAACTCTGCTGTTGTTGTTGAGCAAATGATTGAAAGGCGGTCAGTGCTGGGTCACACCAATAGTGTAAATCATCAAGTTCTGGCAACAATACAATAAATAAACCGCCAGCCTGAACAGTGCCACTAAGAGCAGCAAATTTGTCTGGCACTAAGCCACTAAAACCGTCATAAATAACATGCTGAAATTCTTGGCCAAGAATTTGATGAGTATGTTCAGGCCAGCTACTGTCAGTGAGTTCGCCACTAGTTGATAATACCTTAACAAGCGGATGGCAAAGTTGCTTGAGTAACTCATTAGCCTGTTGATAACACCAGTTTTGTTCGCCAGTAATGAGTAGCAATTGCCTATGTTTAGCATAGGCAATTTGCGGTAGGATATTACTTATTAACGAGTTAAATGGCTTGTAGTCGTGCATAAACAGTTACTAACCACTTACTACCAAAGTCATCAAAATTCACTTGTACGCGAGATTGAGCGCCACTGCCTTCGTAATTAATAACCGTTCCCATACCAAATTTTGCATGTAATACGTGTTGTCCTAAGCTAAAGCCACTTTCTTCAAATACGGCATGACTTACTGATGAGCTAAATCGTCCTGCTGCGGGTGGTCGCGATACTTGAGTTTTAATACGAATTTCTTCAATACAATCTTCAGGCATTTCACGTAAAAAGCGTGATGGACTGTGGTACTTTTCTTGACCATAAAGACGGCGGCTCTCGGCATGGCTAATATAGAGTTTTTCCATGGCGCGAGTCATGCCGACATAACAAAGACGACGCTCTTCTTCTAACCGACCTGATTCTTCATTACTTTGTTGAGATGGGAACATGCCTTCTTCAACACCAACCATAAATACGAGTGGAAACTCTAAGCCTTTCGCTGAGTGCAACGTCATCATTTGCACTGCATCTTCATGTTCTTCAGCTTGACCATCACCGGATTCCAGTGAGGTATAAGCCAAGAATCCTTGCAGTGGTGAGCTAAACTCTTCATCTTCCGGGAGTTCGTATTGGCCACAGGCGCTGATCAGCTCTTCTAAGTTTTCTACCCGGGCGCGGCCCTTTTCGCCTTTTTCTGCTTGATACATCGCCATTAAACCAGATGTTTGAATAGCGTATTTCGCTTGCTCTTCTAAAGTGAGATCACCAATTTTATCTTCAATATGTTCTACCAGTTCAACAAACTTAGTAACAACCGTCGCCGCACGTCCTGATAAATGTTGTTGTTCTACGATGGCTTTGGCGGCGTACCATAATGGCAATGATTCGCTACGCGCACAATCGCGAATATGGCTTAAGGTTTTATCGCCAATGCCACGAGCAGGAGTGTTAATCACTCGCTCAAATGCAGCATCATCCTGACGATTACCTACGAGCCGTAAATATGCCAGCGCATCTTTAATTTCTTGACGTTCAAAGAAGCGCATACCGCCGTAAATGCGGTACTTCAAGCCTTCTTGTAACATCGCTTCTTCAAGTACCCGCGATTGCGCGTTACTACGATATAAAATCGCCGCATCTTGTAGGGCATTACCAGCGTTTAACCAGCTGCGTAATTTGCTGCTTACAAAGCGCGCTTCGTCTAATTCGTTAAAAGCGGCATAAACAGAAATAGGTTCACCATCATTGCCATCAGTCCAGAGGCTTTTACCCATTCGGTCTGAGTTATTTTGAATAAGTGCATTAGACGCTTTTAGAATCGTGGCAGTAGAGCGATAGTTTTGTTCAAGGCGAATAGTTTCGGCTTTAAAATCGGTCAAAAAGCGCTTAATGTTTTCAATTTTAGCACCACGCCAACCGTAAATACTTTGGTCATCATCACCTACGATCATGATGCTGTTGGTATCGCCGGCTAATAATTTAAGCCATGCATATTGAATGGTGTTGGTATCTTGAAACTCGTCTACTAGCATATGGGCAAAACGTTGCTGGTAGTGACGTAGTAAGGTTGGATTATTTTTTAGTACTTCAAAACTACGTAATAAGATTTCGGCAAAATCAACTAATCCGGCTCGATCACATGCTTCTTGATAAGCGGTGTAAACTTTAAGCATCATTTGTTCGTTGATGTCGTAAGCTTGGATATCTTTGGGGCGCAGACCTTCATCTTTCTTGGCGCTGATATACCAGCCAAACTGTTTTGCAGGCCATTTTTTGTCATCAATATTCATGGCTTTTAATAAGCGTTTGATCATTCTAAGTTGATCATCAGAGTCTAAAATTTGAAACGCTTCTGGTAAGTTTGCTTCGCGATGGTGGGCACGCAATATACGGTGTGATAAGCCATGGAAAGTACCAATCCACATACCACCTACTGGTGCTTGAAGGGCTTGTTCAACGCGCGTGCGCATTTCTTTAGCTGCTTTATTGGTAAAGGTTACTGCAAAAATACTATAAGCGGAGGCTTGCTCAACCTGCATTAACCATGCGATACGATGAACGAGTACTCGAGTTTTCCCAGAGCCTGCGCCAGCAAGCACCAGCATATTTTGGAGTGGGGCTGCAACTGCATCCCGTTGTTTATCATTTAAACCGTCGAGTAATTCTGAAACGTCCATCATCACGCCTTTTCAATCAATATTAAAAGCAGTATAACAGGTGTTTTTGTTAGGCTAAATAAAATACTGTTTTTATAACCAGTTAATTTAATACATAGTCTAAAGGCTTTAAAAACTTAATGATTCATTTATAGTCATTTTTTAGCTAAGCTAGATCAATGGTGTGAAGTGATATCGCCAATTTGACTTATATTTAGTAAAAATCACGATTTTAGCTAGTTCTTCGTATTACCGTTGATTTTAACATATTGATTTTTAATAACTAAATAATTGGCATGAAGAATGTAAGTAGATAAGAATAAAATTAAATTAATAATTGAGGTTAACATGGCAGAGCAAGGTTCAGGCGGTAATGTTATCGCAGCGATTTGTAATATATTTTTCCCAGGTTTAGGGCAGTTAGTTCAAGGCCGGATTATGGCGGCAATTGGTTTCTTCCTAGCGTGGGTTATTAGTGGCGCGCTTATTTATGTTGCGATTGGTTTTATATTACTGCCGATCGTCTATATTTGGGCAATCATTGATGCCGCGCGGTTTAGATCTTATCGGTAGCTGTATCACTTCAAAGAATAGCGCTTTTTAGCGCTATTTTTGTCACTGGCTTTATTTATTCAGCACTGACTAGGGTATAATCCCGATCATTAGTTGTATTTAGGTAAAGTTATGGAATACCAATTTATACGCGATCCAATAAGTGGCCTGCGGATTAAAATTAGCAGTGAACATGCGGTTATTGGCCGTTGGTTAAATGAAGAGATCGGCAAAGACAAAATTGCTATGGTACAAGCTTTAATAGCCTCAGTATCAAGTAGTTTTGAGCCGTTAACGCTACAGGGTCAAGAAATTGATTTGATCTTAAATAAAGATGAAGCCATTTTTGAAGCCCATGCCTTGCACCAAGACTCTGAAGATTTATTTGCTTATCAAGATGATGAGCTTATGCTCGAGGAAAATGGTTTAAGTAGTGGCTGTGGTTTTGAAGATTTTGTTGATCTGATTAATTCATGGCAAGAATTTACTACAGGTAGGTAAGCAGAGGGTTAAAGCCCCCTGCTAATTACGCTATTGCTCAGATACAGATTTTACTGCAGCCAATAGTAAGCTTTCAGTTAAGCGAACTTTATAATTAGGGTTCGCATATTGAAAATGCACTAAACCTTGTTTATCAATAACAAAGACTGCCGGTACAGGTAAGGCTACCTTCGCTTTACCTTCAAGAGAAACAAAATTTACCCCTAGTTTATTACGATAAATAGTCGCGGTTTTATCATCAAGGTAAAATGCTAAACCAAGCGCTTGGCTTAGCAATAGGCTATCGTCAGAAAGTAACTGATAGTTTGGTGAATCTATTTTAGTTTCAGCCAATTTTTCTGGGCTATCGGGTGAAGCCGCGATAATTTGTGCGTCTAACTCAGTCAGTTCTGCTTCAATTTTTTGCACATTCGCTAATTGCTTAGAGCAATATGGGCACCAACCACCACGGTATACGATAAGCACCGTTGTTTTTTCAGCAAAACGTTCAGCTAAAACAACATTTTTACCGGTTTTATCTTTCAGTGTGATTGCTGGCACTGTTAAGCCGGGCAACAGCGGACTAACTTTTTCAGCCTGATTTGCAATATTTGTGGCTGTTGCAGCAGTCACTGATGCAGTAACTGCGATTGAACAAGCGAGTAGGATTGCTTTTAACATGTAAGTCTCTAATAATTTTTAAACGCGTTACATATAAGATAGGCGAAGTGGAGAAATAATTTCATTAGATCTCAGTTAATACCCAAATCAGCTCAAGATGCGAGTTTCAGTTGGAATTACAAGCGATTTAGGCAAGGCATTGATTGCAAGGAATAGTGGTTCTATTGTTAAAATCAATAACGCAGTATAAATCGCTTTTAAACCAACCCGTTGGGCGTTTCACAGGCACTTACTCTCATCGTTGTTGCTTCTTAAAAGGGACTGCCATTGTTGCAAAGTAACGCCTTGATATTAAGCTCCTGTGAAACGCTGAATTCTGCATCTTGAGGTGGTTTGGGTATACCTGTATTATTACAGCAATTAAAATAGTAACTGGAAGAGATATGTCTGCCAATTTAAATAAACTAGTGGTGATGCTAGAAATGCAAAATGCCATGAACACCAAAGTTCATGATCAATGGTTTAGCCAAGGCTTTGAATGGTATCGCGCTATTTGGGTTGAATGCGCTGAAATGCTTGATCATTACGGTTGGAAATGGTGGAAAAAGCAAACTCCAGATACCGAGCAAGTTATTTTAGAATTGGTTGATATTTTTCACTTCGGTTTATCGTTACGCATTGATGGTGAGACCAGTTATTTAGATCTTGCTAAGCAGTTGGAACAACAGTTAAGTGCACCGCAACAAGCTGATGATTTCAAACAAACGTTAGAAATTCTCGCCGCGTCAGCCGTCGCTGAGAAAACCTTTAACGCCGCAGCCTTCGCTGGATGTATGGCGCAAATAGGTATGGATATTGATGATTTATATCGAGGCTATGTAGGTAAAAATACGCTTAATTTTTTCCGCCAAGATAATGGTTATAAAGATGGTAGCTACATTAAAGAATGGCATGGCAAAGAAGATAACGAGCATTTAGTTGAGGTCGTTAAAAGCCTGAATACGGAACATGCTGATTTTGCAAAGCTTGTATATCAAGGCTTAGAGGCTCGCTACCCTAAAAATTAAGGCAGCATGTCACGAAAATCAGTGACGCTCAAATAGTCACTGATTTCATTGTGCGGTTGTTTACTATCTGGGTTTGCAACCGCCAATAAATGGCCAATACCATATTCTTTTGCGGCGTTTAGTACCGCTAAACTGTCGTCAACGAACAGCGTACGCTGCTTATCAAAACCTAAATCGAGTTGTACTTGCTGCCATAAGCTTTGCTGCTCTTTACTCACACCATATTGATGAGTCGACACCACACCATCTAAATAGTTATCAATATTGGTTTTTTCAAACTTGAGCATGACACTTTCCGGGTGTGCGTTGGTAAGTAAAATCAACTCTTTACCCGCTTTTCGCAACGATGTTAAAAATGCAGGTACATCCTCACGCATTTTAATGAGGTGCTGATGCTGATATTTTAGCTCCATAATAGGTAAATTAAGTTGTTGTTCCCAGTAATCTAAGCAATACCATTGGATTTGACCGCTAACGGCTTGATAGCGTTTTAATATATCCGCTTGGGCTTGTGCCAAACTAATATTCTTTGCGATAGCGAGTTGCTCAGGGATCACTGTCAGCCAAAAGTGATTATCAAAATGGAGATCGAGCAAAGTGCCATCCATATCTAGCAGCACAGTATCGATTTTTGACCAATTTAACATAGGAATTTCATCTTATAGGGTTTATTATTGAACTAACTGCCATGATAGCAAATTAATGCCAATGACACAGAAAAAGCACCCAACACCACCACAAATTCTTCGCACCGAAGTTGTTGCTAAAAGCCGATTATTTACGGTGGAATCACTTGAATTAAAATTTTCAAATGACGAACAGCGTCAATACGAACGGATCCGCGGCGGTGGCCGAGGGGCTGTAATGATAGTGCCATTAACAGCTGATAATGAATTACTGTTAGTACGAGAATATTGTGCTGGCACTAATGATTATCAACTAGGCTTCCCAAAAGGCTTAATTGATCCTGGTGAAACACCAGAACAAGCAGCAAACCGAGAATTAAAAGAAGAAGTTGGCTTTGGTGCTGAGCAACTTCAGCCACTTAAAGTGGTTTCAATGGCACCCAGTTACTTTAATGCGACTATGCACATATTGTTTGCGCAACAACTTTATCCGCAAACTTTAGTTGGGGACGAGCCAGAACCATTAGTGGTTGTTAAGTGGCCATTAACCGATTGGCAGTCATTATTACAACAATCAGACTTCACCGAAGCACGAAGCGTTGCAGCTTTGCTATTATTAACTAAGCATTTAGAATCAGGAGCTGCGAATGATTGAATTACTTGAGCCATGTATTGAGCTTGCGCAAAGCGCTGGTGCTGCGATTATGGCTATTTACAAGAAAGATGATATTGGCCAGCAAGAAAAGTCAGATCACACACCTGTCACTAAAGCCGATTTAGCCGCTAACGATGTGTTAGTTGCTGGATTAAAAGCACTAGCGCCAGATATTCCTATTATGTCAGAAGAAACACCAATCCCTGCTTTAGCGGATAGGCAAGATTGGCAGCGCTATTGGTTACTCGATCCAATGGACGGTACCGGTGAGTTTATTTTAGAAAGCGGCGACTTTGCGGTAAATATCGCTTTGATTGAAAACAATCGCCCAGTGCTTGGGGTGATTTATTGGCCAGCGAAAGAGACAACTTACTTTGCCAGTTATCAAAATGGTGCATTTAAGCGTGTCGATGGCGTAGAGCAGCAGATCAATGTTGCCACTCCAGATAACTTAACTTTGGCTGTTAGTCGTCGTCAAAAAATTGAAGCTGTTAGTCAATACTTGAACGCGCAGTTTACAACAGTTGCTGTAGGTTCATGCTCTTTAAAAGCATGTATTGTTGCTGAGGGTAAAGCTGACTGTTTTTTACGGATAGGGCCAACAGGTGAGTGGGATACGGGAGCATCGCAAATAATTGTTGAAGAAGCAGGTGGCTGTATTACTGATGCTGAATTTAATCCATTAACCTACAATCAGCGTGAGAGTACAGAGAACCCTGACTTTATAGTGATGGGTCACCCTGATTGGGAGTGGCAAAAAATGATCAGTCCACACCAAAGAGCGCTTTAATTACTCTATTTGTTTGCTTTTTGTTCGGTTGAACAGCTTTAAGCAGTTTAACTGTTGCATTATAATATGATTCCTATACTATAGCGCTCTCTTCGAAACAGGCTCGCAAATAACGCGAAACCGTTGAAAAAGAAATTACAGGCGCGGGATGGAGCAGCCTGGTAGCTCGTCGGGCTCATAACCCGAAGGTCGTCGGTTCAAATCCGGCTCCCGCAACCAATTCTTTTTAAGAAGCGGTTACTGTAAACTCTAGGTGAGAGTTAAAAATCACTAGTCGATAGACTTAAAATATACAGGCGCGGGATGGAGCAGCCTGGTAGCTCGTCGGGCTCATAACCCGAAGGTCGTCGGTTCAAATCCGGCTCCCGCAACCAATTTTTATTGGAAGCCAAGTTGTCATGTATAGCAACTATAAATAAATCTGCAATTTCAGGCGCGGGATGGAGCAGCCTGGTAGCTCGTCGGGCTCATAACCCGAAGGTCGTCGGTTCAAATCCGGCTCCCGCAACCACTGAAATCAAGTAATAATGAATCGACACTCTTAATGAGTGTTTTTTTATGTCTAAAATTCAGTGAAGATCTTGATGTTGCTATATAATACCAATCTGCATAAAGATTAAGTCAATTTTATCCAGTCTCTAGAGCATATGCTTTTAACCGTATCAGGAACGGAAATGAATTTATTCCACGCTTGCGAAACCTGTTCGACTATTTCTTCATAATGTAATGGTCAACAAATTCTGTAGAGATTCTAAGCGGCATTTTTTAATTCATTATATTTCTGATGTGGCGTCATATAATTAAGCGTAGAATGCCTACGTTTGTAATTGTAAAACTGAATATAATTGTCCACCTCACTTATAACTGAATGATGATTTATAAATGACAGGCGATTCAGTCGCTCTGTTTTTAAACTTCTAAAAAATCGCTCCATTACTGCATTATCCCAACAATTACCTCGACGACTCATACTTTGCGTTATAGTTAGTTGTGATAACCGAGCTCTAAACGAGGCCGCAGAATACTGACACCCCTGATCGGAATGAAACATCAGTTGATTAAGAACCGGCTGTTGACGCTTAATAGCATTATTCAATGCTGCTATAGCCAATTCAGCATTTGGGCTTGTTGATAAGGCATACCCTACAACTTCCCTCGTTGATAAATCTAACACACAGGCCAAGTAACTCCACCCTTGGTGATTCCTAATATAGGTAATATCACCGACCCAATGCGTGTTATGTGAATCAGGGTTAAACTCTCGTTTTAAGAGGTTCTGTGCGTACTTATGTTTATCACCTGAATTAGGGTAGTAATGTTTTTTCTTCGGCCTGATGGCTTTTATATTCAACTTTTTCATCAGTGCCGCTGTTTTATATATTCCAATCGTATGATTTAACGCATTCAATTCAACGTGCACTCTGCGTCTACCATACGTATAACCGGAATCGTCAGCGATAGATTCAATTAACGCCAGCAGTGCCTGCTCTGACTTATTTGGCGTGACGGGCGCATAATAATAACTACTTGTACTGACTTCTAAAGCACGACACAACTCAGATACCGTATAACTTGGGGTCGCTTTCTTCAACGCTTTAATTACTTTAAATTTTGATTGTCGCGAATGAAGAAAGCGGTGGCTTTTTTTAATATATCATTATCCCTTAAAGCGCGCTGTAGCTGCTTCTCTAGCACTTGAATACGTTGCTGTTCAGGTGTGAGTGCTTGTACATTTCCCGGGCTCTTACCATCTAGCTCAGATAGATATTGTTGCTTCCAACGTGATACTGCTGACTTTCCTGCGCCAGACATCTCTTCAATTTGCTTATTGGTATAACCTTCTTCTACCATTAATTTGGCATATTCAAGTTTTTGTTGTGCACTGAGTGTTACTTTTGATTTTCTGGTCATAGTGATACCTTTTTGGTTTAGCTCATTTTACGCTATAAACCTCTCCAGTTTCATTAGACCATTACACACGCTTCTTGAGCAGTTTGTAAATATGATCGGTGTGATACCTTACATTGAACTGGTCATAAATATACTGAGCAATATCTTCCCCCATTAGTCTGCCTGCTTCTGAAGAACTTGCTGACTGTTTTACATAATCTGACAGTGTGTTTAGTTGTTGTAAGGTTAATTTAGCTGGACGACCTTTAATCGGTTTGTTGTTCAAGCCAGTAACGCCATTATTAAGGTAGTTTGAAACCCATTTATTGACACTGCCGCGCGCTGTATTTAGGCGCTTAGCAATATTCGTTCTGTTTTAACCCTCAAAGAATAATGAAACAGCAAGCAGGCGTATGCGCTTTCTTGCATTAGGCTCTTTACGTGATAAAGCTAAAAGTTGCTTGGATTTTTCTAAGTTCAATTTAGTAAAAGTAGATAAGTATCAGTGTGCTAATTAGATCACATAATTTGGCAGATTGGTATTAGAGGTGCTAGGATCTAGGTTAAAAGCGTTCTCATCACCAAGAGGGTGCACACAAACAGTAAAGTTTAATCAAATCCAGCAATCGTTGCTGTTGATATTATGTTTATTATGAAATGATTCATTAGGTAGTCGCTAGATTTCAAAAAATCTTGCAACATAATCTATCTCTGGGAATAATCTTTTTCCTCTAAAAGCGCAGCGCCTCTTATCCTCTTTGTGAATAATTCACTTAAAGATTTTTTGCACAAAGAGAAGTGAATGAGGAAAGGGTGAAACAACAGATAATGCAAAGCTCCTGCGTTTATTGGGAGTGTATTTTTGGTTGGGTTTCGCTTCGCTCACTCCAACCTGCGCGGCTAACTTCCATCACTTTTTCGGTAATAACGTAACCTTTCCAAATACGCTGGCGTCGATATAGCCTAGGTTGCGGCTGCCATTTACGGGTTGTACTTCATGCGAACCCATAAAGTGCTCACGAATTTTACTGCCGTCGTTATCGCAGTAGGCGAGCATAAAGCCGATTACTTGCTTTGCCGTTAACTTAAGCGGGGTGTTTGGCACACCTTCTTGGAAATCATTCGGGTAGAGCTTAATGGCTACTTCCCATGTGATGTTATATGGGGCGGTACTGTTTCGTTGCCAGTGGCTGATTAAATGATCTGTGTATAAATGGGGTTTTTTATCAGCTCCGAAATCGGCAGCTTGGTTATCAAGACCAATGTGATAGGCAAACGCAGTATGATTGAACTGATGGTTACCGCCAGATGCGTCGCTATCAATAAACACTTCTAAGGCATCATCGTCCCAGTACTTATCGGTAGGATCTGGATGGGTATCAATTAGTACATCATCCACAATATCGGCTTGTAAATACAGGTAGTTTTCATCCCAAAGTAACTTGTAGCGGCCTTTAAAGTCTTTATCTGAGTCAGGCAAGGTGCCATCCATAAGAAAAGGCATAGGCTGCCATTTTGCTTGGTCCCATGCGCTTTCAGATACACCGTCAATAGTAATTGGTGTTGCTGTATGCTCTACATCGATAGCCATAGCGGCGTTGCTCATTAATAGGCCTAAGGTAAGCGCGGCTGTTTTCATCTAATTCTCAAAGTTTCTTATTTTGTTTGTGGTTCAATAGTGACTGAAACAAAAATTGAAAACAACAGACAGAATGTTCAGGTATAAAATTAGTGATAGTAATGGATCGTAAGTGAATACAGTTTTTTACATTTTCTCGCTCAGTTAACAGGTAAAGTAATGGCACTACTAGAATTAATATAAAAGGAATAATTGTGGCTAACGTATTGTTGTTGATTGTGGCTATGTTGTTATCTGGCTGTACTTCGTCGCAAGTAATGAGCTCGGGTTGTGACTTTGTTGTTGGTAGTGCACAAAGTCAGCAACGGCAAGTGCAGAACCACTCGCTTGATAGTTCAGATACACATCAAACAGCGAATATCATTAATGGTTTGTTTAGTATGTTACTTGGGCCAATAAATCGCTCTCTCGGTGATGATGAATGTAAGGCGGAAGAGCAATCGTATCAGTACCCAAGTGTCGTTTTATAGTGCGACACTTTGCCCTTCATTTAAAATATACAGCGGGATTTGTGACTTCATTTCATCATACATATGCAATAAGCGCAGCAATGCAGAATGGCTGCTGTGATCGCCCATCTTCCAACTTGAGTTGCCATAGCCCCAAGGTATCATAACTTTACAGTTAAGCTCCTGTGCGGCTGTTAAGGCATCCTCAGGAGTAGTATGTACATAACGATACCAGTTGCCATTCTCTTCGTGGTAGTACGAGGCGATTGGCATTAAGCACACATCGATAGCGCCATATTTTTTCTGTATATCGTTAAAGTGTTTTGAATAGCCTGTGTCGCCTGCAAAAAATAAAGTGCTGCCATTTTGCTCAAGTAACCAGCCATTCCATAAATCTTTATCGTTATCTTCGTAAATAAAGGGCACTAACACACGACTGCTAAAATGATGCGCAGGTAGCGCATGAATGGTTAAATCATCAATTTTAGTTTTTGCATACCACGCCATTTCGCTAATATTAAAACCACCGGTAGGAAAGTTATCTGCCATACCAAGTGGTGTTAAGTAGCGAGGTTTATTACCTATGCTTTCAATGTCTGCTTTATTGAAGTGATCGTAATGGATATGAGAATAAATTACTGCGTCTAGATTGTTAAGTTCGCTTTCGCTAAGCCAATCGCCAGGTTTACGATAAAACCCAGATGCCAGCCGAAAAGCTAAATCAACAGGGGAGTCAAATTGCTCTTTTACTGGGTCAAATACAACTTGCTGGCCGTTAGGAGTGTTGATCATAAACCCGGCGTGACCGAGCCAGCGTACTGTGTAGCCGGTATTTAGTTGTGGTGCTAGTTGCGCGCCTTGATAGAGGCAGTTTTCACCCGGAGTTTCACATACCAAGTTAGCATTACTTGGGTAACAATCGCTTTCGCAGCTAATCGGATAGTTTTTTTTCCCTGGATAGAGGTTGTGGTAGCGCCCAGCCTGCTCACCCTCTTGATGAAGTGGCACAACAGTATCAGCGCCTGCAATTCTTTGCACATTATTGGCAGTGCTACACGCAGCTAATAAACTTGATGCGATAATTAAACTAGCTGCACGTATTTTCATTGTTTAATGTTTTTATAATTTTAATTAGGTAAAAGTGTAGCAAAAATAGCAGATGAAATAACACTTAAAAAGTAACAAGATATAACAACAAAAAAGCCTACATAAATGTAGGCTTTGATTACTCTGCGACTAGCAAACTAGCGCTCTTGATAAGTGACAGGCAAACTCACAGGCTGATTTAGCCTGCTTTACTCATTTGCTCAATAAATTTATTTGAATCAGCAATCGACTTGTTCATGTCATCCATTAACACTTTTATATCGCGCTTAAGATTAGTGAATTCACCTTGAATGGCTGATACAGCTTGTGCATTAAGGTTATGCTTCAAGTATAAAACATTGTCATGCAGTGATGACAGTACCGGCTCCATCTTGCTTTCAGCATTACGCATAGAGCGTAACAGTTTATCAAAGTCACGTTTGGTTGCGGTGAGCTTTTTATTACTTTCACGTTTAAGTGAAGCGTTAGAATATTGTTCTAATTCATCGCTCCATTCTTCAAACAATGCTTCAGCTACATCTTCAACTTTGTTGATGTTATTTGTAACGTCATTAGCAGCCGCAAGGCTAGATTCGTAGTCATCATTGAGTTGGTCATAGGCTGCTTGTACATCTCCACCATCAAAGTTAATCAATGTTGTTAAACGTTCAAGTGCAGATTGGAATTCCTCTTGAGACTCTTCTTGAGACTCTTTAGTTGCTTCTACGCGGTCCACTAAAATGTCACGCTTATGCACACCAACTGATTCCATAGCCGAGTAATATGCAGATTGGCAGCCAGATAAAGCCAATGATAAGGCCAATATTGGTGCGCTGAGTAAAGTCAGTTTTTTCATCGAGATCCCTTTTTAAATCCGTTAGTGCTGTAAATTATGTGGTGGATTGCTATGATAATCAAAACTATTTTAGCAGAAAGTTAACTTTATGAATGAAAAGGTCGCACATTATAAACAGCAGTTGAGGGTACTTATACGTCAGCAGCCAACGTGGTGGATGCAGTATATTAATCGCTGCATTGACGACCAAATTACTGTAAATGCTGGTTATTTAGCCTATGTAACCTTACTTTCATTGGTTCCTTTAATTGCAGTTGGCGTGGCTATTTTCTCGGCTTTTCCTGGCTTTGAAGATACCCGTATTGCTATTGAAAACTTTTTATTTACTAACTTTGTGCCTACCTCATCAGATGTAATTAAAGAGCATATAACGTCTTTTGCAGGTAATGCGAATCAAATGACTGCTGTAGGTATTGGTTTTCTTGCAGCGATAGCATTGCTACTGATCCGTAATGTTGATGCGACGCTGAATCGAATTTGGCGGATTAAAACCAAGCGACCAATGATGATTTCTTTCGCGGTATATTGGATGGTGTTGAGTTTAGGGCCATTGTTATTAGGCGCAAGTATTGGGGTTACTTCATATATTGTGTCGTTAGTATCATTTGCCGATCAGGGGATTCCGGGCTTTAGTGGCTTTTTATTAAAATTACTGCCTTATTTAATTTCTATGGCTGGCTTTATTATGCTCTATACTTTAGTGCCTAATACTCGCGTATCTTTTAAAGCTGCAGTACCAGGTGCTTTATTTGCAGCCTTGTTGTTTGAATTAACTAAAAAAGGTTTTGCGCTTTATATCAGTCACTTTCCTTCATACGAAGTGATTTATGGTGCGGTGGCAACTATTCCAATTTTATTTGTGTGGGTGTATTTGTCGTGGGTGGTTGTGTTACTCGGTGCAGAGTTTACAGTATGTATTGGCCCTAAAAATATCGAAGGTACATCTGATATTATCCTTGATGAGGGCGATGCTAATAAGTAATTCACTGCATCGCTGATAGGAGAGTCGGCATTATGCAGTTATATCCAAATATTACCCCATACCATGATTTTCATTTGAGTGTGGGAAGTGGGCACCAAATTCATGTACAAGAGTACGGTGATCCAGCTGGCCTGCCGGTGGTAATTTGCCATGGCGGGCCCGGCGTGGGTTTGCATGCTGATAATTGCCGTTTCTTTGATCCTACCCGTTATCGTATTATTTTATATAGCCAACGCGGCTGCGGGCAATCAACTCCTCATCTAACAAGCGCTAATACAACCTCAGAACTGGTCGCTGACCTTGATTATTTACGCACTTACTTAGGACTAGAAAAGTGGGTGTTAAGCGGTGGTTCGTGGGGAGCAACTCTGTGTTTGCTGTATGCCATTGAACACACTCAACATGTACATGGGTTAATTTTACGAGGCACGTTTTTGGCTACTTCAGCCGATTTTCAGTGGCTATATAGTCGTCATGGTGCTGCTGCACATTTTTATCCTGAATTATATGCGCGTTTTTCTCAGGATTTACCTGATGTTGCCAGCATTTTTGCGTTTTATCGGCGGCAATTAAATGATGATAATCAAATTAATGCAAATCACTTTGCTAAATTATGGTGCCAATGGGAAAACGTATTAAGCCATGGTAAACAGCAACATCAATGGGGGTTAAGTTCACCACAGTTGGGGCTTAATATGGCGCGTTTAATGGTCCATTACTTTACTGCTCAGTGTTTTATTACTGATAACTTCATTGGTGAACACTATAAAAAAATTAGTAAAATTCCTACTTGGTTTATTCATGGCAGGCATGATTTAGTGTGTCGTTTTAATGCCGTACAGCATTTAGCTGAGCAACTCAACGCACAGTTACTTATTTTAGATGGTGTTGGGCATGGTGTTGATAGTAATGTATATTTAGCGGCAGTGCGGCGTGCAGCCGATCTTATGTGTATCAAATTATCGAGGAATAGATGCAAGGATTAATTCAGCGCGTAAAACACGCAAAAGTTGAAGTGGATGGTCAGGTAATTGGTCAAATTGAGCAGGGGCTTTTATTGTTGCTTGGGGTTGAAAAGCATGATGATCAACAAAGCACTGATAAGCTGCTACATAAAGTTAGTAATTACCGCGTATTTAGCGATGAAAACGACAAAATGAATTTAAGCCTGCAAGATATTCAAGGTGAGTTATTGGTGGTATCGCAATTTACTCTGGCGGCAGATACTAAAAAAGGCATGCGCCCAAGCTTTTCATCAGCAGCCACACCTGCACAGGCTAATGAGCTATACGAATACTTTGTTAGCCAAGCTCGAGTTATGGGTTTAAGCGTAGCAACAGGACAATTTGCTGCGGATATGCAAGTAAGTTTATGTAATGATGGGCCGGTGACATTTAATTTAACAGTGTAGTTAAGGCTAGCAGTTATTTTCTGATCACCACGATGTTGTTGGCATAACCTGGAATTTTTTCGATGCTAGGTATTTTACCAAAAGTGGTGATCAGTAAATGTTCTAACTGCTTTAATTGTGAATCATGCTGAGATAAAAAATTAATAAACAAATAGCCATTTTTAGTTAAAGCACAGCGCAGTTTTTCGTAAAAGCGGTGTTTGTATAAAAATAACGGCGCATCTAATTGGCTAAATAGGTCAAGAATGATCCAATCGTATTGTGGGCCATGCTCTAATACAGCTTCAGCATCAAAACAGCGTAAATTCGATGCATGCTCACCACCAAAAAAACGCTTATAGCAATGAATGATATTCGGATTTTTCTCTACAGAGAGTAGCTGACTATCAGGGTAGGTGTGTTGTAAGTAATTGCGGATAGCACCGCCACCTAAGCCCAGTTCAAGTACGGCGTTTGGCGCTGAGAGTGGTTGCCATAATTGCGCTAAATATTGTAAATGTGGAAACAGCAAATGGCTTGGGCTGCTTTTCTCGACCACTGACTGTAGTGTTTCGTTGATCAATAACCAACGTAACTGCTTATGTTGGCGTACCTGAATGCAATCGGCGCCATATTTGTGCCAATAGAGTAGTTGCCCGATACGGTGACAATCTTCGATAAAGCTGTGCTTTACTGCCCCGTTGTCTTCAAAAAAATGTTCCATAGTTACATCAGCATAGACGAGTCAATCTAAAGTGCCAATATGTCTATCAAGTTTTACAGGTAAAGCAGTTATTTTGCGTTGCTCACCAAAGTCGTATTCCAAGTTTTTATCAGATGGAGTATGGTAGTTTGCAAATAATAACTGACCGCATTTTTAGTTAGATAAACGCATCTTGAATTAACAAGCGTTTGCGGCCTTGGTAGCAACAGGAGTGATTATGTTTCAGGTGACAACACCACAAAGTAGCGAAGATTGGCAAGCGTATTATCAATTACGTTGGCAAGTATTGCGCGCACCTTGGAATGAACCGCGTGGTTCTGAGCAGGATGATTTAGAGCAAGATGCTGAGCATCGCTTTATTAAAAATAAAGAGGGGGCAGTGTTAGGTGTTGCACGACTGCATTTTAATAATCAACAACAAGCGCAAGTCCGTTATATGGCGGTTGCACAAGGTAACCGTAATCAACACATCGGTAGTCGTTTATTGCATGAGCTTGAGAAAATAGCCTGGACTCAAGACGCCGATGAGTTAGTTTTATTCGCTCGTGAACGGGCATTAGAATTTTATAAGCGCCATGGTTATGAATTAAAAGAAAAGGCTCACTTAGCTTACGATGATGTACAGCACTGGAAAATGGTGAAACAAAAACCGTCTGAGCCAGGCTGGTTCCGTCATCCTAATTGGACCCAAATTCTGCAAAATACATGGCGCGAATCTATTCCGATCAGCGATGCTATGGGCATTAAAGTTGAAAGTTACACTGATTGGCAATTTACCACCAGTGCAGATCTAAATGCGAACTTAAACTTGCATAACACTATGTTTGCTGGCTCTATTTATAGTTTAGCGACGTTAACCGGCTGGGGCGCAACTTATTTAGCACTCAAAGAAGCCGGGTTTGAAGGTAATATAGTGTTAGCCGATGCTAATATTAAATATTTAAAACCGCTTAATAACGACCCTCGTGGCAGCGTTGATTTAAGCGGTTGTAAAGGTAAATTAGCCGAGTTAGAGTCAGAAGGCAAAGCGAGCTATGTAGTGCCAGTGGAAATCTACGATGGTGAGTTACTGGTTGCTGAGTTTGAAGGTACATTTAAAATTATTAAGTAGTTAGAATTCAGAGCAAACAAAAAATAAGGCCAAGCAATTGCTTGGCCTTAACTTTTATAGTAAATCAGTTAACAATATACCCACACCAATACGTTCTATATCTGCGTTATAATCTATTAAGCTTTCACCGTAACCGTTAAAGTATTGGGCATAGCCTCGTAGTCGGCCCCATAACGGAAATGACCAATCCAGTTGAATTGCACCGCGGTTATCTGAATTTAAATTATTGCGGGTCATAAAGCTAAATTCATGATCATCTAGTCTATACGCGCCAGAAAATTCAAAGTAACCCATGTATTTATAGATATCTGGGTTATCGTCGCCTTTAGCCTGCATAGGATCTTCTTTTCTATCTTCTGGGATGCGGTACCAAGGTTTAAAACTAAATACAAAGCCATCATTTTCCCAAACGAAATTGGCATAAATACGATTCCAAGAACGAGAGTGAGGCTGGCTACGGCCATTCGATTGATGCACGAAACCAACCGCAATCGCCATTTCATCTCCCCAAAGAACATGCTCGGGGTCTAGATAATTAACCCAAAAGATCTCGGGTTCGTAATTAGTTTCACGAAATGGTGATGAAATATCGTCGTTATAAAACTGCCAAAATGATTGCAGTGTAAAACCAAAGTAAACAGCTTGGTCTTTATCTGCAAAATCATTGTATAATGGTACTTTGATTGATAACTGATATTTTATTTCTAAGTTATCAAGTGTTTCGCCTTCGTTGTTTTCTGATAGGTCATTAAGATTGTCAAAAGGTCTGGCATTTGGGTTGGATACATACGACAGCGGTAATATATAATTACGTTTATGTGGAGTGATCACATTTCGGTTTTTTTCACTGACCTGTTCACGGGCTTTGCGTTTATCTAGTACGGTGATCTGCTTACTTTCATCGAGAGAACTACATTTTTCACGTAATTGCGCTAGTGTCATTTCGGCTTTGCCGCCAATGGCTTCATTTAAAATACATTGCTTTACTAGCTCAAGATCATTGTCTTGTTCATTTGTTTTTTCAGCTTGTTCTGATTGTGCAAATGCGGTGTATGAAAGCAGTGTCGTCAGTAGGAACCCGTAGCGCCAAGTCATTATTCTTCCTTTGATAAAGCCAAATAGAGAGTAGCTGTTGTATGTTATTAGTAAATGATAATGGAGTGATTTTCAGTGCAAGAAAATAGCTGAAAATAGATTTTCATTATATTTTATTCAGTGCAGACTTTAACTGAATATCAGTGAATTGTTACTGAACTTAGTTGATTGTGGCGCTTTTTGCCCATAAATACAAAGAAAAAGCGGCCGAAGCCGCTTGTTCAATGCACTTTTTCCAATTGGATAGTCGTGCTCTCACGCAATGAGAAGGGTTGAGCTTGATATAAAAATTAAAGCTCAAATACGTTAGTAAAGAATTTATATAGTTCGGTGCCTTGGTTTACGCTTGCTGAAGCAAAATGCAAAATCGCGATGGCGTCACAATCAAGTGTTAGGGTTTGTAATGGTTGCTCTGCGAGGTAGCGCTCCATTCGCAATACTCTAGCAATCGGCTCGCCAGCTTTGATATGGCCGCCAAGTGGCGCTATATACTCAACCATGCCGCCCATAGGTGCATAGTAAGCAAGGTAATCATTTAAATCACAGCCGTAGCGCTTCATTACTTTTGGCTGATAGGGGGCATCAACGAATACCTGCTTATTATTTAGGTAACTTAAAATACTATTAGCATCATCAAGGGCCGCAGTTAAATCGATTTTTTCTTGGCTGCCGAGTTCGACCGTAAAAGCTTCAACTTGAACATTAAATTCACGCCCTTGTTGAGCTAATGCCTCGGTTAATTGCCACCATGGGCAAAAACTTGCTTCATCCATTGCTCCTGCAAAATCATTAGGGATGATTAATACATGAGGAATATTAAAGTAGTTGGCACTGGCCTTGGCATAATCTGGGCAATATAAATGCTGACTCGAAATGGGGCCTGTGTGTAAGTCGAGCACGATATCAGCTTGGTGTGCCAACTTTTGCAAGTT
The DNA here is from genome assembly GCF_028885455.1 of Pseudoalteromonas rhizosphaerae. Lineage (NCBI taxonomy): Bacteria > Pseudomonadati > Pseudomonadota > Gammaproteobacteria > Alteromonadales > Pseudoalteromonadaceae > Pseudoalteromonas > Pseudoalteromonas rhizosphaerae. Next base: position 5,244,583 of record NZ_CP118496.1, on the reverse strand, counting down.
AAGTGCAATGCGTTTGCCTGTAGTTAGGCGATAAGCTGGACCGCTTAGTTGTTGGTCTACTTCATCAATCAGTGCGGCTTTAAACTCACTTTTTAAGGTTTGCTCATCGGCATCACTATATTGCTCAGCAAATTGGCTCGCGAGCTTACTATTGCAGTGATACATGCGGTTCCAGTTGGTGCCGGTGATTGGATCAAAACGACCAAGGGTGAATTCGCCCGATTTTTGATTGCAACCAATTGGGTTCGCGTAAGGCACCAGGGTGATATCGCCTTTGAGTTCAAGATGCTTAAGCTGCTCAAGTAATTGGTAAATAACCGCATTGCCTTGTACTTCTGCACCGTGCATATTAGCTTGCACATACACACTTGGCCCAGTGCCATCGCCTTTTAAACGATAGACAGGAATTGTGAGCGGTAGGCCGTTGGCAACTTCACCAACTACTATGTTTTCTTGGCTTATAGCTTTAGTCGTACTCATCTCAATTACCTTAAGTAGTAGCTGGCATCTTCAGCTGTGCGAATACAGTTAAGCTCGCCATTTTGTAATGTGTATTCAGCGGCTAGCTCATGACATAAAAAATACGGCATACTTTCGGTAAAGCCGTACGCGCCACATTGGCTAAACACCAGCCAGTCTTGCTCATTTAAATCACTAGGTAATTGGTGTTCACCTAAGCAATCAAGTGCTGTACATAATGGCCCATATAAGCTCATAGTTTGGTATGCAGCAGTTGAGTCTCGTAATAATCGTGCCGGGAAATCTTGGCTGGTGACTGCAGGGCGCAATAAATGATTAATACCGCCGCTTAAGATCACTTGTTGTTGGGCATAGTTAAGTTTTCGCTCAACGACAGGTGTTGCGTAATGACCGCATTCGCCCACAGCATAACGGCCAAGCTCCATCCAGAGTTCTTGTACGCCTGCGGCATTCTTAATGTCAGCTAATGCATCAATGAGCGCATCCCAACTTAAGGTTGGTGCATCAAGAGTGTAAGGAATACCTAAACCACCGCCTAAGTCGAGTACTTTTAAGTGAATACCTAAGTCGTTGGCAAGCTTTGTTAGCGGTGCAATCATTTGTGACCAAAGTTCAGCTAGCTTGTCGCTGCTGAGCATGTTGCCCCATTGAAAAATATGCAGGCCATCAAAGCTAAGCGCTGGGTAGTCGCTAGTATTTAGCGCTTGCCATTCATCGCAACCTAAACCAAATGGAGTAAGGCTATCGCCACCAAGTGGGTTTTTTTCTCCTTCAGGCCAGCGTAATTGCACTCGCAGTAATACCTGTAACTGGCAGTTTTGTAAGCTTGCTTGCTCGTTAAGCCAGCGTACTTGATTAAGGCTTTCGGCAACAAAGGTACGTACGCCGCGCGCAATAAAGTGTTTAATTTGTTTTGGGCTTTTGGCAGGCCCTGTATTGAGCACGCGCTCGCTGTTAATACCTTGTGCCAGAACTTGCTCAAGTTCGCCTTTACTTGCTACATCAAAGTTAAAACCCACGTTATCTAAGCTTTGAATGACTTTAGATAATGGATTAGCTTTTACGGCATACCACAGTTTTACCTCAGTTTGCGCCACTAATCGCGTTAAGTGTGCGTTTAATGTATCAAGGTCGTAAATAAAAAATGGTGTATCAAGCGTAGTTGATAGCTCATCAATGGCGGTTTTAACTGGCGTGCTCAAAAAGCTCATTAACGTAAAACCTCTTCAAGCAGCAATGATGCATCACTTTGTTCATCACGGTATTTTACAATTAATGCACACGACATACTTAATCCTTGCTCGCGGGCCCAAGTATTAGAAGCTGGACGAGAGCCTGGAATAACAATCGCGTATTCAGGAATAGGCTCGCCTTTAGCCAGCTGGCGCTCATTAACACAGTCATAAACTGGAATAGTTGCTGATAAGCGTACACCTGGTGCGAGCACCGCGCCTTTTTTCACTACTACGCCTTCAACAATCACGCAACCTGCACCGATGAATGCATCGTCTTCTACCACCACCGGGCTTGCACCAATAGGTTCAAGTACACCGCCTAGTTGTACTGCAGCGCTTAAATGTACATTTTTACCTACTTGCGCACACGACCCCACTAACGCGTGGCTATCAACCATAGTGCCTTCATCGATAAACGCACCAATGTTTACATATGCTGGTGGCATAATAATCGTGCCCTTAGCAACGTGTGCGCCACGGCGAACGCTTGAGCCACCAGGTACCATACGCACTCCAGCATCGGCTGCAAAACCTTGTGGTGCTAAATTGTGTTTATCAACAAAGCCACCTAGAAATTCGGTATTAGTGCCATTTTTAAACGCTTCTAAAATACCTTGTTTTACTGCAACGTTAGCATGCCATTGGCCGTTGTCGTCTTGTGTTGCTGCGCGCACTGCGCCCGATTCTAAATTATTTAGTAGTTCTAACCAGCTCATTATAAAAACCTGTATTTAATGCCAAGATAAAATGGTGTTGTTTGCGTTGTTAATACAATCAGTTTGCGTTAACTCAAGATGCGTCAAAGGTGGACGTAAGTACGGGCTGTTAATTCGCCCTTGTAAATGCATCAATACTTTGACGGGGATAGGGTTTGCGACAGCAAACAAGCTTTGAATGGCTTGTGACCAGTCGGCAAATAAATTGGGGTGTTGACCGCTGAGACTTCGTTTTACAAACTCATGGGTTTGCACAGGCCATGCATTAGCAGCCACAGAGACTAAACCTTTTGCGCCAGCCTGGGCAAAGTAAGGCATCAGTGCATCGTCACCGCTAAAAATAGCTAAATTAGGTGCGACTTTTCTAAAACCTTCAAATTTAGCAATGTCGCCACTGGCTTCTTTGAGTGCCCACAAGTTTTTATGGTCTTTCAAGTTGCTAATTACGGCCGATGGAATATCAACAGCACTGCGCCCTGGTACGTTATAAAGCATGCAAGGATGTTTACTGGTATTAAGTAAGCTTTCAAACCAATGTGTTTGGCCTACTACGCCGGGCTTAGCGTATAGGGGAGTGCCCAGTAAATAGCTATGAATGGGTAACTGATTACAGTATTCAACCCAGGCAATTTGTTGCTTTAGGTTTATACCGCCTACTGCAACCATCAGTGGTACTGTTGGCGTTAATTGGCACACGTGTTCAACAATCGCTTGTTGCTCTTTGAGTGTTAGTGCGAGGCCTTCGCCAGTGCTACCAAGTAATAAAATACCATTGTTAGCCACTTGCTGCTGTGCAACTAACTGATCAAGAGTGGCATAGTCGACTTCACCAGCGTCAGTAAATGGCGTGACGAGTGCCGTCCACAAAGGGTAGTCATTTAAATTGAAGTTATTGATCATCTCTCACGAACTTATAAGTGATTCGAGGAGTTAATAAGCTTTTATGATTGGAGCCACATTAACGTCGTTCGAACGAATAATTCGAAGAGCGAATGGGCTTAATATAATAGGGCGCTATGGCCTTATTACGCTAAGACCAGAAGCTCTCCACCAAATATTTTAACAGCCAAGCTGTTATTGGTGACAGTCGCTGGGATTCAACCCAGTCGCCCGAAGTAAAACTTCACAAAAAGTGTTACTTCTCGGCGTTAATTCCCCTCACGTATGATCACTGGAGTGTGTGCTCCTCACATACGTTACCTGAATAACGCACCTCTTCTAGCCCATGGTGTAAGTTTTATCGTTTAAAACTCACACCTTTAATAGGGGTAATGCGAAAGATTAAAGCATTTTAGCCGTCTAGGTGTCAAGGCTGGATATTTTTAAGTTTATTTTTAGCTGCAATGTGCTCCTGACATTTTTTTACAACGTAAATAGCGTTACAGTAAGCGTAATAACAAGCAGTGGTAGTGAGTAATGGAAAAATTTCAAGATATATATCAACGAGCGGCACAGCGAAAAGGTAGCGAAGTAATGTTACAGCAATTACTTGTTGCCCCTCAAAATGCAAAGCAATTAACTGCTTTACCTGATGATGCATGGCTTGAAGAGTTTACCCGCAAAATTTTTCAAAGTGGTTTTTATTGGTCAGTGATCAACAATAAATGGCCAGGTTTTCGGGAAGTATTTTGGGATTTTAGTGTGGCTAAATTATTAATGATGCCGCCAGATATGCTTGAGCAAAAAGCCACCGATGAGCGAATCGTTCGTAACTTTAAAAAAGTGCAAACGATCCCAGAAAATGCGTATATGATCCATGAAGTGGCAAGTGAACATGGCAGTTTTAGTCAGTTTATTGCAGATTGGCCGAGCGACGATATTATTGGTTTGTGGGGGTATTTAAAAAAGCATGGGGCGCGTTTAGGTGGTAACACTGGCCCTTATGCATTGCGAACCTTAGGGAAAGACACTTTTTTATTATCGCGTGATGTAGAAAGTTATCTCCGTGCTCACAAAATAATTGATGGCGGTTTACAAACTAAAAAGTCACTTACCAGCGCTCAACATTTTTTTAATGAACTGCAGCAACAAAGCGGATTAAGCCTACAAGAGCTCAGTTTGTTAGTTGCATACAGCGTGGGCGATAATCGCGTTGGCATACAAACAACCCAAGCCTAAGGAATACTATGAAATTAGTTGCTCGTTACACCCAGATTGCTGATGATTTTGCTGTGGCGGATCAGCCAAGTGCTGTTATTGCTCCAAACTTACTGCTGTGGAACGATACGTTAGCTAGGCAGCTTAATATTGAGGTTGCCACATCAGAACGTGCGGTAATTTTTTCTGGTAATCTTAATAACAGCGATGTTGCTGCTGTGGCATTAGGTTACTCAGGGCATCAATTTGGACATTTTTCACCGCGTTTAGGTGATGGGCGAGCACATTTATTAGGGGCTGTCACTGATCAGCAGCAACAGCTTTGGGACATTCAACTCAAAGGTTCTGGTGCTACGCCATTTTCACGTGGAGGTGATGGCCGTTGCGCAATCGGTCCTGCGGTACGTGAATATATAATGAGTGAGGCAATGCACGGGCTTGGCATACCGACGACACGTTGTTTGGCAGTTGTTGCCAGTGGTGAAACAGTTTACCGTCAACCACCACAACAAGGAGCCATTGTTACCCGCGTTGCTAGTAGTCATATACGTGTCGGTTCGTTTCAGTATTTAGCTGCGCAAGGTGATGTTGCTGGTTTAAAAAATTTAGCTGATTTAGCTATTGAGCGTCATTATCCTGAGATAAATTCTACGGGCTCTGCGCGTTATTTGGCATTTTTAAGTGCGGTGATTGAAAAGCAAGTTAGCCTGATTGTTAGCTGGATGCGCGTTGGTTTTATTCATGGAGTAATGAATACTGATAATACGCTCGTCAGTGGTGAGACCATCGATTATGGCCCTTGTGCAATGATGAATCAGTTTGATTTTGATACTGTATTTAGTTCTATTGATCGCCAAGGCCGCTATGCTTTTGGCAATCAACCTAATATTGCTAATTGGAATTGTGCACGTTTAGCTGAAAGTTTAATTCCTTTAATTAGCGATGACGAAGAGCAGGCTGTTGAGCTACTAAGCCCATTAATAAATGGTTTTGCTGAGCAGTTTCATCAAGCTTTTACACAGATGTGGGCGAAAAAGTTGGGCTTTGATGGTCATCAAGATGGTGATGCTGAATTAGTATCCGAGTTATTAACTTTACTGAAAACTCATCAGCTTGATTACACCAATACTTTTGACTCCTTAACAGAATCACTGCAAGGTCAGACTGCTATTCCGAGTGACTTGGCTGGTTGGTCTATTAAGTGGTTAGCCAGAACAAATACGCAAAGCTATCAGCTGATGCGCCAAGCCAACCCACGCTTGATCCCGCGTAATCATATCGTTGAAAGCATAATACAGCAGTATGAAAGTACTGGTGAAAGCAGCATGTTAGATGAATATTTAACGGCCTTGAGGTCGCCTTACCAATTGTTGGCAAGCCCTGCATTTTGGTACTCACCGCCTGTCGATATGGACACTAATTACCAAACATTTTGTGGTACATAATAATAGCATCAATTATTGTTATTTGTCGCTGTTCGTAAATTGAACGGATACGAACGAATTGATGCTACTTATTCATCCAGATCTTTAGTTAAAAACTGTTATTTATTAAGAATTATAAGAAATAAATATGCTTAGCTACTTGTTGATTTAAAATTAACCAATATAATGCATCCATTAACTTCAGCATTTAAATTTTTAAAGCCAAATATATTGGAAACGTTGTTTCTGAAATAGTAGTGATAGCAATTACAATGCTGACAATCGATGTATGTGTAAGTTAGGTAAAGTCTTTTATCTGAACTATAATGTAGAGCGCTTTATTCTAATAAATATTTAAATTGCAAAATATATGCATTTAAACGTTTTTGTTAAGTAATGATTAACTAAAGATACGGTACTCTGTAATCAAACTTATTGAGCTAGGGTTTCTTAGCTACAATTTTAATTGTGAAAATGGGAAGGAAACAATGAAATTAAAATCACTTACTATTGCTTTAGCACTAGCTGCAACTAGCGCTTCAAGCTTCGCGGCTGAAAAAGAAGGTTTCTTTATCGGTGCTTTTGGCGATTATTACGATGCTTCATGGGAAAATATCCGTGGTAGCGCAGGTACTAACGTTGATGATTCAACTGGTTGGGGGGCGGAAATTGGTTATCGTTTTAACGATTACTGGAGCGCGCGTTTAGAATACGCTGATATGGATTTTGATATTTCAAATGCAAATCCAGCTATGACCGCAACAAGCATGGACGGCGATCGTTTAGGTATTGATGGTCTTTATCACATCAACGGCGGCCCTTTCTATGGTATTTTCGGTCTTAAACAAATCGATATTACAGAAAACCTAACTTTTGCTAATGTGGGTGCTGGTTACCAACATTATTTCACTGATAATTTCGCATTTAATGCTGAAACATCTATTTACCAAGGCCTTGACCGTGGTTACACAGATGTAGGTGCTAAACTTGGCCTTAGCTATTTATTTGGTAAGCAAAGTTCAGCAGCTGAGCCAGTTAAAGCTGCTCCAGCTCCAGCTACAGTAGTACCTGTAGCGGTTGCTCCTGTTGATAGCGATGGTGATAACATCCCTGATGCAGATGACCAATGTGCAAACACACCAATGACAGATGCTGTTGATGGAACAGGTTGTACTCTATATGAAGACCGTGAAGTAACTAAGAGCTTGTTAGTAACATTCCCTAACAATGCGTCGGTTGTTGCTGGCAAATATGACAGCGGTATTGAAAAAGTTGCAGGCTTCTTAAAAGAGCACACAGATACAACAGTATTACTTGAAGGTCATTCTTCTGCTGTTGGTAAAGCAGATTACAACAAGTGGTTATCTAAAAAGCGTGCTGATGCAGTTGCTGCTAAGCTAATTGCTGATGGCATTGCTGCAGATCGTATTACTACTGTTGGTCTAGGCGAAGAGCGTCTTAAAAATACAGACAACACACCTGCTGCACACGCGGAAAACCGTCGTGTAGAAGCACACATTAAGTCAATTGAACGCGTGAAAGTTGAGCGTTAATAGCATTTGATTTATTAAAAACCCAGCAATATGCTGGGTTTTTTTATGCCTAATAAAATAGTAATGATTCGCAGTTAATTAACATTCATGTGAATGGTGTTTTCCTTTTTGACTATTCATAGTATTTATAGTGAGTATAAAATTTTGCTTGATTGCATGGACTTTCATCTATATTTAAAAGCTTTATAATTAATCGTCAGAATACTATAAGTATTGAGTAATTTTTCGCGAGAACGCGTATTACTGAATACTTTCACGTCACCAAGAGGGCAATATTGTGCTAGAAGATTATCGTAAACACGTAGAAGAACGTGCCGCGTTAGGTATCGTACCAGCGCCATTGGATGCTCAGCAAACGGCTGATCTTATCGAGCTAGTTAAAACACCACCTGCAGGTGAAGAAGAGTTTATTTTAGACTTATTAGTAAATCGCGTGCCGCCAGGTGTGGATGACGCAGCTTACATCAAAGCTGGTTTTTTAGCCGCAGTTGCTAAAGGTGAGGCAACTTCACCACTAATTTCAAAAGAAAAAGCAGCTGAACTATTAGGCACAATGCTTGGCGGTTACAACATCGCCCCCATGATTGAGCTACTTGACGAAGAAGCGCTTGCGCCAATCGTTGTTAAAGGTCTTGCAAATACGTTATTAATGTTTGATGCATTTTATGACGTTGAAGAAAAAGCAAAAGCGGGTAATGAATACGCTAAGCAAATTATTGAATCTTGGGCTGCTGCAGAATGGTTTACCAATAAACCTGCGGTTGCTGAAAAAATCTCAGTTACGGTATTCAAAGTAACTGGCGAAACAAATACTGATGATTTATCACCAGCGCCAGACGCATGGTCACGTCCTGATATTCCATTGCATGCTTTAGCAATGCTAAAAATTGAACGTGACGGTATTACACCTGATAAAGCTGGTGAGGTTGGCCCAATTACACAACTTGAAGAATTAAAAACGAAAGGCTTACCACTTGCCTACGTAGGTGATGTTGTTGGTACTGGCTCTTCTCGTAAGTCAGCAACTAACTCTGTACTTTGGTTTATGGGCGATGATATCCCGTTTGTACCAAACAAGCGTGTTGGCGGTGTATGTTTAGGTAATAAAATTGCGCCAATCTTCTTCAACACAATGGAAGATTCAGGCGCATTACCAATCGAATTAAATGTTGATGAACTTAACATGGGTGAGCAAATCGATATCTTCCCTTACGAAGGTGTTGTTAAGCGTCACGGTACTGATGAAATTATTTCTACTTTTGAACTTAAATCTGAGGTAATTTTAGATGAAGTTCGTGCTGGTGGTCGTATCCCACTAATCATTGGTCGTGGTTTAACTGACAAAGCGCGTACATCTCTTGGCTTGGGTGCAACTGATGTATTTAAAGTACCAACAGCAACAGAAGTTTCTGATAAAGGCTTCACACTAGCGCAAAAAATGGTTGGTAAAGCATGTAACGTTGCAGGTATTCGCCCAGGTCAATACTGTGAGCCTAAAATGACTACTGTTGGTTCGCAAGATACAACCGGTCCTATGACGCGTGATGAACTTAAAGATTTAGCGTGTTTAGGTTTCTCTGCAGATTTAACAATGCAGTCTTTCTGTCATACATCAGCTTACCCTAAACCTATTGATGTAAATACTCACCATACGCTTCCTGATTTCATCATGAACCGTGGCGGTGTTTCACTTCGCCCAGGTGACGGTATTATCCACTCATGGTTAAACCGTATGTTATTACCAGATACCGTCGGTACTGGTGGTGATTCACATACACGTTTCCCATTAGGCATTTCATTCCCAGCGGGGTCGGGTGCAGTAGCATTCGCAGCAGCAACTGGTGTAATGCCACTTGATATGCCTGAATCAATTTTAGTCCGTTTTAAAGGCGAAATGCAGCCTGGTATCACATTACGTGACCTAGTACATGCAATCCCTTACTACGGTATTAAGCAAGGCTTATTAACCGTTGAGAAAAAAGGAAAAATTAACGAATTCTCTGGTCGTGTACTAGAAATTGAAGGCGTTGAGCACCTAACTGTTGAGCAAGCATTTGAATTATCTGATGCATCTGCAGAGCGTTCGGCGGCAGGTTGTACTGTTAAGTTATCTAAAGAATCTATTTCTGAATACCTAGAATCAAACATTGTTATGCTGAAGTGGATGATCTCTGAAGGTTACGGTGATGTACGTACGATTGAACGTCGTGTTACAGCAATGCAAGAGTGGTTAGCTAACCCAGAACTTATGGAAGCTGATAAAGACGCTGAGTACGCTCATATAGTTGATATCGATTTAGCCGAAATTAAAGAGCCAGTTCTTTGTGCACCAAATGATCCAGATGATGCGCGTCTCCTTTCTGATGTTGCAGGCGAGAAAATTGATGAAGTATTCATCGGCTCTTGTATGACTAACATTGGTCACTTCCGTGCTGCTGGTAAGTTGCTTGATGGCTTTAAAGGTCAATTACCGACTCAGCTTTGGGTTGCTCCACCAACTAAGATGGATAAAGACCAACTTACAGAAGAAGGTTATTACGGTATTTTTGGTCGTGTTGGCGCACGTATCGAAACTCCAGGTTGTTCACTATGTATGGGTAACCAAGCACGTGTTGCAGATCAAGCAACAGTTGTGTCTACCTCTACACGTAACTTCCCGAACCGTTTAGGTAATGGTGCAAACGTATTTTTAGCTTCATCTGAACTTGCTGCAATCGCTGCAATTTTAGGTAGATTACCAACATCTGCTGAGTATCAAGAATATGCTGCGAAGATCAATGCAACAGCATCAGATACATACCGTTACTTGAACTTCCATCGCATGCCTGCTTACACTAAAAAAGCAGACAACGTGATTATTCAACAAGCTGTTTAATTTTAACTCGTTTGTATATGACAGCCTGCTTAGCAGGCTTTTTTATTAGGGATGCTGAAATATTATTCGTATTTAGTTGAGCATTAAGAATGTGGCGCTACAACCTACCTTACCAGCCTGCGACTAAGTTGAACTTGTAGTTGAAGATTGAAAAATAAATATGAGGTTAGTTGGACTCTTTAAGTGTTTTTGTTATTGATGTTTATAAATAGAAATTCCATTGGTCATTTTGTTGTTAGATTAAAATTTCATTATGATGATATTTTAGATCTTAAAATTCTACTTTAACCTTACTTTAATCAAGTAAAGACGCAAAAAATCCCCTCTATTTGCATTAAAATCCCTTCATTATTTATGAGTTAATCCTCTTATTTTTAGGCGAGATTTTTATGACAGCATTAAACAACCAGAACCTATTACAACTTCGCTTTGTAAACCAAGCTCATATTGAGGCTGTTAAGCCATCGTTTGCTAATCTTCCGGCTAACCCGTATGCCGACGGTGCGTTTCGTAAACGCCGCTATTCAGTAATTAAAGTGCAAAATGATGAACTTGTTTTACAAGCCACAAAAGCATTTGTACAAGATGATTCAATCAATACTTTCCAAGGTAATGTTGAGCGCACTTACGAAAATTTAGAGCCGAGTTTATTGGCAAGCGAAGGGATGAAAAGTATCGTCAATGAGTTTCGTGCCATTACCGGTATTAGCGAAGAGCGTGATATTGAAATTCATCAATTTCGTATGCTTGCTATTGAAAGTGATACGCCGCCTGCGCCAGAAGGTATTCATCAAGATGGCTTTGATCACGTTTGTATTTGTGGTGTATCTCACGAAAACTTAGAAGGTGGTGAGTTGTTGGTGTATGAAAATAAGCAAGCTGAGCCTTGTTTTAAAATGGAAATTAAAGACGGTATGTTTGCATTAATTAATGACCGTGAAGTTTGGCATAACGCAACACCGATGAATAAAATTGATGACACAAAAGCGGGTTATCTTGACTGCTTCGTACTGACAGCTTAAGGAATAGCAATGAACTTAACACAATTACGCCGCCAATTTCCGGCCCTAATGCAGCAAGTAGCTGGTAAGTCACCAATATTTTTAGATGGCCCGGGTGGCTCACAAGTACCACAGCCTGTTTTGAGTGCAATGTCGGCTTATTTAGGTTATTACAACTCGAATTTAGGCGGTGCATTTTTTTCGAGTGAAAAAACCGTTGAGTTAATGGCTGATGCGCGCCAAGCGGCTGCTGATTTACTTAATTCCCCATCGCGCGATCAAATTGTATTCGGTGCGAATATGACTAGCCTTACTTTTAGCTTTAGCCGTGCGATTTCTCGTGATTGGCAAGCGGGTGATGAGATTATCGTGACCAATGCAGATCACTTCTCAAATGTATCTTCTTGGCAGCAGGCTGCAGAAGATAAAGGCGCAAAGGTTAATACTGTATTGATTAACGAAGCTGATTGCAGCTTAGATTTAGCGCATTTTACAAGCTTACTGAGTACTAAAACCAAATTAGTAGCCGTTACTTATGCATCAAACACTACCGGCTCTATAAACGACATTAAACGTATTGTTGAAATGGCTCATAGCGTAGGTGCTTTGGTGTATGTGGATGCTGTGCATTATGCGCCACATGAGCTGATTGATGTTCAAGCACTTGATTGTGATTTTTTGGCCTGCTCTGCGTATAAGTTTTTCGGCCCACATTTAGGTATGGTGTACGCTAAGCGTGAGCACCTTGAAGAGTTTAGACCATACAAAGTCGAGCCTGCCAAAGATGTTATTCCTGGGCGCTGGGAAACCGGCACGCAAAGCTTTGAAGCACTCGCAGGTTTAATTGCTGCTGTTGACTACATTGCAGATATTAGTGAGCTTGATGGTAGCTATTCACGCCGCGATAAATTAGCTTCTGCTTTTGCAAAAACTAAACAGCATGAAATGGCGTTAAGTGAGTACTTCCTTACTCGACTAGTTAACTATCCTAAGATCAAACTATTTGGTATTGATGATTTAGATCGTTTAGCTGAACGTACCCCAACTTTTGCTTTAACCTTTGCAGGGCTTGAGCCACGTCAGGTGTCTGAGTTTTTAGGTAAGCAACATGTATGTGTGTGGGATGGTAACTTCTACGCTCAGGGCTTATGCAAGCAATTGGGTGTATTGGATACTGGCGGCGTTGTACGCATTGGTTGCATGCACTACAACACCATCGAAGAGCTAGATAAGTTATTTGATTTGTTTGATCAATTACTTTAGAGCTATAAGGCATAAGCTGTAAGTTTTAAGCGACCAGAGCGCTTGGTAAGCCTTGACATAAAATCTGAATTGAGTAGATTTTTGGCTTACCGCTTACCGCTTACCGCTTACCGCTTACCGCTTACCGCTTACCGCTTACCGCTTACCGCTTACCGCTTACCGCTTACCGCTTACCGCTTACCGCTTAGGCCTGTGGCTGCCCGTATATTTGCTCTGCGCGGTTAAATAGCACCCACGACGTTAAAATATATTTATCATTCGATACTGGCTTATTACCGCGATGAGTATGAGTAAAGTAGCCTGGGGCAATCACCATAGTGCCTTTTTTCGGAGCTATCTTACGATTTTGATAATAAAACTCGGTTTCACCGCCTTCTTCAACATCGTTTAAATAAAACATAAATAACAATACTCGATGCAGTGCTTCGTTATGGTGTAACTGTGGGTACACTTCACTATGCCAATACGGGTAGCCGCCTTTGTTAACTTCGTATTTTTGCGCTTGGATATTACCGAGTCGAAAAATTTGCTGTACCAATAAAGGTAATTGCGGTTTACCTACCTCGTCAAAATTAGCTTGCGTTAAATCAACAGGTTGTCCTGTTTGGGGGTGGTACACTTTTAAACCAAACGCCCCAATCATTATAAAAATATGTTCTTCAATGTAGTTAAAAACATATTGTGCAGTAGTTTGTTGAATATGTTTTAATTGCTCAGCGTATTCAGGATGATTGTTTAAGTGTAAGTCGTGGCTATCTTTTTTATTAAGATCTATGCCGCCTGATGTCATCCCTTGTTTTATATGCGGGCTTTGCGAAAAGGTGGTGATAAAGTTATCGCAAAAGTCATTACTGAGCGCGTTGTCATACACGCGGATAAAGTCCGTCATGAGTTACCTGTTTAATTATTATTGGATTATTATGTTTACTGAAAAAGTGATGCCGCGCTTTAGCGAAACGGATGCACTCGGACACATCAACAATACCGTACTCCCTGTTTGGTTTGAAGCCGCACGTGCACCTATTTTTAAATTTTTTACCCCCGATTTAAATCCTCACGATTGGAAGCTTATTATTGCTAAAATTGAGGTGTCGTTTGTAGGTGAGTTGTTTTACTCGCATGAAGTAAGTATTAAAACATCGGTAGAGCATATTGGCAGCAGCTCATTTGTGCTTCGCCAAGAGGCATGGCAGCAAGATAAATGCTGCGCAATCGGTAAAACAGTGCTGGTACGTTACGATTTTGCCGCTAAAGCTAAGCAAGCTTTATCTCGTGTTGAAAAAGCAGCCTTAAATGAGCATTTTATTGCAGCTTCTTAATGTGTAGTTAGTAATTTAAGGTGCGCAAGTAGTTATCTAAAGCGGTGACTTGCGCTTTCCTAAAGCGTAGCCCGAGCTTTGTTCTGCGCCACAATATGTCATCGCTGGTTTTTGCCCACTCTTTGTTAATTAGGTAATCGACTTCTTGAGCGTATAGACCATGGCCAAAATGACAACCTAAGTCAGCCAATGCACTGCAATTACCTAGCAGTGCATTAGTTAGCGTGCCATAGGAGCGTACCAGCCGATTTAATAATAACTCAGGCAACCAATTATATTTTACTTGTAGTTGCGTTATTAACGTCGCTTTTTCACTAAAATCTCCGCCTGGTAACGGCGCGCTTTTTGTCCACGCTTCAGTCATATGAGGATAAAATAGCGCGAGTTTGTCCACAGCATTTTCTGCCAGTTTTCGATAAGTAGTTATTTTTCCGCCAAACACACTTAACAAAGCAGCCTGATTATCATCATTATTTAATATCAGCTTATAATCGCGGGTTACAGCTTGAGCATCTGCTGAGTGGTCATCGAGTAATGGCCGTACGCCACTGAATGTATGTACTATATCAGTCGCTTCAATCGGAGTTTTAAAGTAATGATTAGTAATATTGATTAAGTAACTAATTTCTTGTTTGCTAATTTTTACATCTTTAATATTGCCGGTATATTCTTCATCAGTAGTGCCAATGAGAGAATAGTCATCTTCAAAGGGAATGACAAAAACAATACGTTGATCTTCATTTTGGAGAATATAGGCACATGGCTCGTCATGAATACGTGGCACCACGATATGGCTGCCTTTGACTAAGCGAATATGCTGTGGTGATGGCTGAATAAATACATTATCAAACAATGAAGCAACCCAAGGGCCTGCGGCATTAACAATGCATTTGGCTTTGATTTGTAGTTGCTGCTGGGTCGTTTGTTGCGCTAGAGTTACATCCCAATGTTCAATATTGCGCTGTGCCTTTATACAACGAGTACGTGTTGCTATGGTTGCTCCGTGTTGTTCGGCGGCAAGGGCGTTTAAGATCACTAAACGCGCGTCATCTACCCAGCCATCAGCATATTCAAACCCTTGTGTAATTGATGCATTCAGCACACTGTCTTTTGTGAAAATAATCGACTTGGAAGCGGGTAGCGTGTCTCGTTTTCCTAGATGGTCGTAAATAAATAATCCTAGGCGGATCATCCATGGCGGCCGCAAATGTGACTGATGAGGAAGCCTAAACGAGAGCGGCCAAATAATATGCGGTGCTTTTTTTAATAACACTTCACGCTCTAGCAATGCTTCTTTTACTAACCTAAATTGATAGTGCTCTAAATAGCGCAGCCCGCCATGAATAAGCTTACTGCTGTTTGATGAGGTGGCTGAGGCTAAATCGTCTTGCTCACACAATAATACTTTCAAGCCTCTACCACTTGCATCTGCTGCAATACCAGCACCATTAATGCCACCGCCAATGACAAGTAAATCATATTCGTTATCGAGTAACTGCACGGGTGAACCTTAAAGTTAGTTGTTAATGCCAGATTATATTAACGCGATTAGCCGTCATTCTGCGGATTATTAGCAAGCGTCACTTGCGCAATACAATGTAGCCATTTTGCATATAAATCGTTACGCTCAAAGCTACTCATAGTTGGCTCAAAGCGGCGGTCACATCGCCACATAGTTGCTAGTTGCGCTGTTGATTCATAAACACCACTTTGCAGGCCTGCTAAATAGGCGACGCCAAGCGAGGTGGTTTCGGTTAAGGTGGGGCGCTCAACACTCGCACCTAAAATATTAGCTAAAAACTCCATAGCCCAATTATTATTAGCCATACCGCCGTCAACGCGCAAGATGTTGGGGCGCAAGCCATCCCCTTCCATCGCTTTTTGTAAATCTTTAGTTTGATAACCCACTGATTGCAAAGCTGCAGCGACAATCGTACTAATACCTGAATCTCGAGTAAGCCCTAAAATAGCACCTCGGGCATTGGCATCCCAATAGGGAGCGCCTAAACCTGTAAAAGAGGGCACTAAAAATACCCCATGATCTAAGGGAACACCTTTGACGAGGGCTTCACTTTCTCCCGCGCTTTCTAATAATTTCAAGCCCTCTACAATCCACTGCATGGTGGCACCTGCCATAAAAATACTGCCTTCAATGGCATACGTAGGTTTGCCGTTAAGTCTATATGCGATGGTGGTTAATAAGCGATTGTTTGACTTTAGTGCTTTATCGCCGGTGTTAAGCATTAAAAAACAGCCTGTTCCGTAGGTGCTTTTTGCCATACCTTCTTCAAAACAAGCTTGGCCAATTAAAGCGGCTTGCTGATCACCCGCTATGCCGTTAATTGGAATTTCACCACCAAATAACTCGCTGCTAGTAACACCAAAGTCAGCCGCTGAGTCCATTACTTCAGGTAGCATCGAGGCTGGAATATCAAATAAGGCGAGTAAGTCTTCATCCCAGCATTGCTGGTGAATGTTAAACAGTAATGTGCGAGAGGCATTGGTTGCATCGGTTTTGTGTACTTTACCATCGGTTAATTGCCATAGTAAGTAGGTGTCTACCGTACCAAACGCCAGCTCACCTGCTTGTGCTTGCTCTTTAGCGCCAGTGACGTTATCTAAGATCCAACGAATTTTGGTGGCAGAAAAGTACGGATCGAGTAATAAGCCGGTTTTATCATTGACGATTTTACTGTGCCCAGCATCGCGCAAACTATCACAGTACTGGCTAGTGCGTCGGTCTTGCCACACAATCGCGTTGTAAATAGGTTGCCCGGTTTTTTTACTCCACACTAAGGTGGTTTCTCGTTGATTAGCAATGCCTATGGCAATAATGTCGGCAGCCGTTACCCGTTGCTGCGCCAATACGTTTTTAACGCTCGCGAATACGGTTTGCCAAATATCTACAGGATCGTGTTCAACCCAACCATTTTGCACAAAGTGCTGCGGGAAGGTTTGTTGGGCTGTGCCAAAAACCTCGGCATCTTTGGTGTATAAGATGGCGCGAGAGCTCGTCGTTCCTTGGTCAATCGAGAGTATGTATTTGCACATAAAATATAATGTTATTTAACTTAGATAAAGATAGCTTGTCTCTAAGCTAAACGAATAGCAATGCTTTTGCACCATAATGGATGTAATTTTAGGCAAATAGGATGAGTGAAAGGGAGTTAAGGCTCAGTGCTGGCGCTTAGTTTTAAATAAGCGCCAGATATATATAATATAATTATTAGTTGGCAGCATCAGCTAATTGCTGATGGAGCCAATCTTTTAATGCCATTCTATCGTGTTTTAATTGATGCATTGCTTCATCATCAATAGGGGCATCTTGTAACTCCAGGACACGGATTTCTTTATCAATTGCATTGTATTGCTTTGCCCTTGCCGCGAACTCTTCATTATCAGTGTTGAGCTTAGTGATAGTGCTTTGGTATTCAGGGAAATCTTTAGTTAATGAATGATCTTCGCCTAACATAGGTCGCTCCTTATTAAAGCGTGTTACATATTAATCTCGATAGATAAACACGCATGGGTTTTAGTCAAATTAAATGCTCTGAGGCGTTTTGCCAATACAATAGAGCTTGGGCTGATTTAAAATAAATCAACATCAAGCTCAGTATTATCGTTATTAAAGTAATTTCCCTTTGCCTGAATACAAAACACTGACACTCGTGCGGGCTTAAGTTAGAATATGAACGCAGGCAGTTGCCTGCAAACAATTTCTATTTTGAGTGCTTTATTACATGCTTTTAATGATCGATAACTACGACTCGTTTACCTACAATTTGGTACAGTATTTTCATCGTTTAGATCAAGAGGTGCTAGTAAAGCGCAATGATGAGATCTCGGTTAGTCAAATTGCCCAGTTAAACCCTAAGCATATCGTGATATCTCCCGGCCCATGTTCACCAAATGAAGCGGGTATATCTTTGGAGCTTGTTGAGCAATTAAAAGGTCAATTTCCAATTTTAGGTATTTGTTTAGGTCATCAAACAATAGCACAAGCACTAGGTGCGAACATTGTTAGGGCAAAGCAAGTGATGCATGGTAAAACCTCGCCAATTTATCATGCTAATCAAGGTGTATTTGCCGGCTTACAAAATCCATTAACAGTTTGCCGTTATCATTCGTTGGTTGTTGAACAAGATAGCATTCCTGATGAGTTGCAGATCACCGCTTGGACCGAAACTGAAAGTGGCCAGTTAGATGAAATAATGGGCTTAGTTCATAATAGCTTAGCGTTAGAGGGGGTACAATTTCACCCAGAGGCAATTTTAACGCAGCGAGGACTTGAATTACTTGCTAACTTTTTAACTCGGTTCTAGGCTTATGCTAACAAACGTAGTAGCTTCCCTTAATTTATTTATAAAAGATAACTATTAATGACAGATGAAATACGCCAACAAAGGACAGCTAAGGCATTAGAGCAACGAGCCCATGATTTGTTGCTTGGACATAGCTTTGCGCAACGTCAAATTGGCTATATTCATACTCTAGATATAAATTATGGTGAGGCGATGAAGCAGCGCACCTTACTTGAGGTTGAAGTTGCTGCGCAAAAAATACGTAAACTCTCCAGTACTTCGCATCATAAGTACCGCGCTCAAGCCAGCCAGCAGTTACATCAAGTTATTGATACCGCCATGAACAAGCAGTTAGCCGATATTGATACGGTACTACATGAAACCATTGGTATTGAAGATAATGTCCCCGCGATTTTAGACATACTTGCGGTAAAATCAGCATCGGTAGGGCGCCTTGAGCCATTAGTTAAAGATTTAACTTGGTTAGGACGTGAGTTAGTTGCTTTTGTGAATTTGCCTTATTATCGCGCGCAGCGCAATAAACATACTTCGGTAAAAGTTGATAATCCCTCTTTAGCTCTGCGTTATATTGGTTTAGACAACTTACAGTTTGTAGTGCCTACCTTTGCGGTACGTCATTGGATGCCACACAGCACCGAACCATTTCCATTATTAAAGCGTCGCCTACGCGATAACTCAATGGCTTGCGCGATTGCGGCGCAAGAGTTGGCTAAGCTCAATGGTATTAATGAAGTACATGCATTTACTTTGGGTATGTTACTCGATGTTGGCAAGATAGCTTTGATTCGACTCTATTTACGTACATTCGAACGAGTGTGGCAGCGCAAAGTAACCCTTGCCCGAGAAGACCAACATAAAGATCTTCACACCGCATTGTTAGAGTTAAAACCTGATCCGTTATTTTTAAGTACTTTACTTAATCAGCATGCGCTAAAAGTCACGGCGACGGTGATTGATAAAATGGCGTTTCGGTATTTACCTTTTAATGCTGTGTTATCGCAGTTGATTAATGGTGTGTCCAAAGGGGATTCACTATTGCCATTAGCGATGTTAATGCAAAAGGCATGTTGTTATAGTCAATGTGTTACTTTGAGCGAACATCAGCTGGTGGAAAGTGATGAAAAATCACTCTGGTTTGATTACGTTGGGTTATCAAAACAGGAACTAGAACAGCTTGAAAAAACCAATTTGCAGCACTTTCATATTAAAATTGACTAGTTTCATAAATTTTTTGTTAATTTTTTTACGACTATTCATTCATCATTAATATCTACTCTTACCCATATTTTATCTTGCAAAGCTCTGCCTGGTGGGTGGTGGGGCAGCGATGTAGAATAAACAACCCCATAATTCGTTATTCAGATAGTTATTCACTATCTCTGAAATTATATCTCAAAGCCTTTAATAACAAGGGCTACATGAAAGTTTTATAAGAGACAATAACGAAAAACTCTGAAATAATGATTATCTGAAAATTGAACTAGAGAGTATTTTTGGCGATGTGAGCTATGCTGATTTACGCCAAAGGAGATGGTACAACAGTCTATCATCAAGCCTATTTTTTAAACTTTCTGTAGGATCACAATTAAGAGGATATAAAATGACAGTCAATCGCGAATTATTTGATCAAGTAATGGTTCCTAACTACGCACCTTCAAGCGTTATTCCTGTTCGTGGCGAAGGCTCACGTGTATGGGATCAGCAAGGTCGTGAATATATCGATTTTGCCGGTGGTATCGCTGTTAACTGTCTAGGTCATTGTCATCCAGCATTGGTTAAAGCATTAAAAGAGCAAGGCGAAAAAATCTGGCACCTATCAAATGTAATGACTAATGAGCCAGCACTTCGTTTAGCTAAAAAATTGGTAGATGCTACATTTGCTGAAAAAGTATATTTCGCCAACTCAGGCGCAGAAGCAAATGAAGGCGCACTAAAATTAGCGCGTCGTGTTGCGCTTGAAAATTTTGGTGAGCAAAAATCGCAAATCATCGCTTTCAATAAAGGTTTCCATGGCCGTACATTCTTTACTGTAACCGTGGGCGGTCAAGCTGCTTACTCTGATGGTTTTGGTCCTAAGCCGGGAGATATCGTACATTGTGACTATAACGATTTAGCCGCATTTGAAGCACTAATCTCTGATAACACATGTGCGGTAATGATGGAGCCATTACAAGGTGAAGGCGGCATTATCTCTGCTACTGACGAGTTTGCTCAAGGTGTACGCCAGTTATGTACTAAACATAACGCATTACTTATTTTTGATGAAGTACAAACTGGTGTCGGTCGTACTGGCGATCTTTACGCATACCAAGGGTTAAATGTAGTACCTGATATTTTAACTACTGCAAAAGCACTTGGCGGCGGTTTTCCAATTGGTGCAATGATCACCACGACAGAGATTGCTAAGCACCTTAAAGTCGGTACTCATGGTTCTACTTATGGCGGCAATCCGTTGGCATGTGCTGTTGGTGAAGCAGCCTTTGATACTGTGAATACACCAGAAGTATTAGCTGGCGTAAAAGCAAAGTCAGCATTGTTTAATGAATTACTAACTGCAATTAACGATAAGTACAACGTTTTCTCGGAAATTCGTGGTCAAGGTTTATTAATTGGTGCTGTGGTTAATGAGCAGTTTAAAGGTCGTGCTAAAGAGTTTTTAGTAGCAGGAACCGCTGAGGGTGTGATGTCGTTAGTAGCGGGTGCCGATGTGGTGCGTTTTACTCCATCTTTAGTGATCCCTGAAGCGGATATCCGTGAAGGGATGGCACGCTTTGAAAAAGCCGTAGCCAACGTTGTGAACGGTTAATCAACACCTCTAATCATAATAAGGGCAAGTAGCAAGCTTGCCCTAATATTCTTAATTTACCGTTATTTATAAGGGAGCAAGCGGACTCATGATGATCCTTCGCCCAATCCAGCAATGTGATTACCCAGCTTTATTGAAAATTGCCCACGAATCAGGACATGGTTTTACCTCTTTACCTAATAACGAAGAGTTATTACAAAAGAAGATAGCTCATTCAATAAGCTCATTCGCAAAAAGTGCATCTCATCCGGGTGATGAAGGTTACTTGTTTGTTCTTGAAGATAGCGAAACAGGTGAAGTAGTCGGTACCTCAGCAATTGAAGCTGCGGTTGGTTTAGATGATGCGTTTTATCACTATCATTTAAGTAAAGCTATTCATTCATCTCGTACATTGAATGTTTATAAAGCGGTTGATATTTTAACCTTGTGTAATGATTACACTGGAGCAACTGAGCTTTGTACGCTGTTTTTAAAAGATGGTTACCGTAAAAATAATAACGGTAAGCTGCTTTCAAAAGCACGTTTTATGTTTATCAAGCAGCACCAAGAACGTTTTGCTGAAACCGTAATTGCAGAAATGCGCGGTGTTTCTAACGAACACGGCAGTAGTCCATTTTGGCAATGGTTAGAAGAACACTTTTTCTCGATGGATTTTCCAACAGCTGATTACTTAACCGGTATTGGCCAAAAAGTGTTTATTGCTGAACTAATGCCAAAGTACCCAATTTACGTCAACTTATTAAGTAAAGAGGCGCAAGCCGTGATCGGCAAGGTGCACAATAATACGCGCCCTGCGATTGAACTACTGAAAAAAGAAGGCTTCACCTTTAATGGCTACGTTGACATTTTTGATGCTGGCCCAACGGTAGAAGCAAAAGTAGATAATATTGCAACTATTCGTAATGCCAAAAACTTTACCGTAAAAATCGGTGAAAACAGCGGCGAGACGGCTATCATGCTAGCGAATGACAAACTCAATGATTTTAGAGCAACCGTTGCACAACTAAACCTTGATGAAACAAGCTCTGAGTTGACTTTGCCACAGGCAATGGCCGATGCACTGCACTTACAAGCTGGCGATATAGTTACCGCAACACGTATATAATTTAGGAGAAAGTACATGACTCATCCTGCACAATTTATTAATGGTCAATGGTCGCAAGGCCTAGGCGATGCATTTAATTCAGTAAACCCAGCCAATAACGAAATTATTTGGCAAGCAAACTCAGCCACCAGTGAGCAAGTAGACACCGCTGTTAACTCTGCGCGTGCAGCATTTTATAGCTGGGCTGATAAATCATTTGCAGAACGTTTAGCGATTGTAAAAACTTTTGCCGAAACCCTAAAAGAGCACAGCGAAGAGCTTGCTGTTGTAATAGCCCAAGAAACGGGTAAGCCGTTATGGGAAACTCGCACTGAAGCGGGTGCTATGGTCGGTAAAATAGCTATCTCTGAAAAAGCATTTTTAGAGCGCACTGGCGACGTAGAAAACCCAATGCCGCAAGGTCGTGCAATGATCCGCCATAAACCACATGGTGTAGTGGCGGTATTTGGCCCTTATAACTTCCCTGGTCATTTACCTAATGGCCATATTGTGCCTGCACTTTTGGCGGGCAATACCGTGGTGTTTAAACCATCGGAGCTAACTCCAGCTGTTGCTGAGCTAACGCTTAAGTTATGGGAAAAAGCAGGTTTACCAGCAGGGGTTATTAACCTAGTACAAGGCGAAGTAGCCACAGGTAAGGCTCTTGCTGCTCACAAAGGTATTGATGGCTTATTCTTTACCGGTTCATCACGCACAGGCCATATTCTGCATGAGCAGTTTGCCGGTCAACCAGGTAAAATCTTAGCATTAGAAATGGGTGGTAACAATCCACTGATTATTACTGATGTTGCTGATACTAAAGCCGTTATTCACGATATTATTCAATCAGCATTTATCTCAAGTGGCCAACGATGTACCTGTGCACGCAAGCTGTTTTTACCAGCAGGTGAGCAAGGCGATGCAATTTTAGCCGGTTTAATTACCGCGACTAAAGCCATCAAAGTGGGCAACTACGATGATGTAGAGCAACCGTTTATGGGCTCGATGATCTCATCAGCTGCGGCTTCTGGTATGGTAAAAGCACAGCAACAACTCGTTGAGCTTGGTGCTGAAGTATTGGTTGAGCTTAAGCATACTGAAAATACAGGTTTTGTAACGCCTGGTATTATTGAGTGCACAGATGTTGCTAACTTCCCAGATGAAGAGCACTTTGGTCCACTATTAAAAGTATTCCGCTTTACAGATTTTGATAGTGCGATTGATAAAGCCAACGATACCAGCTTTGGTTTGTCTGCGGGTTTACTCAGTGATAATACGGCAGATTACGACCATTTTTTACGTCGTATCCGTGCTGGTATTGTTAACTGGAACCGCCCAATCACCGGCGCCTCAAGTGCAGCTCCTTTTGGTGGTATTGGTGCGTCAGGTAATCATCGTGCAAGTGCTTACTATGCAGCTGATTATTGCGCATACCCAGTTGCCTCTGTTGAACTTGAAAAAGTAGCAATGCCAGCAACATTAAGCCCAGGCTTAAAAATCGATTAATCGATTTTGGTCAAATAGTAATAAATAACTAAAAAAGCAGCCAAGGCTGCTTTTTTTGTATTGGTTAATGCTCAAAGGTAGCAATTAAAAGCGCTTTCTGCTTAAATCAATACAGTCGTTTTAATTAGGTGTGGATAATTATGGTTTTAGATAGGCAAGGATATGATGACCTCATCATGTATCTTACTCAAAATTTAGCATTATTTGAGAAGTCCGGCGAAATAAAACCAGGCGCTCCTACTATTATGGAGCTAATAGAAGATGATATTGCTGAAAATGTTATGTTGTTATGCCAGCAACACACAGAGCTTTCTACTGAACAACGTAGTCAAATCGTGCGTGAAGTAGATGGCATTGTATACGACTTACAAGAAGTCCTCAGCAGCGTCACCAGTAATCAAGTGACAATAGAGCAACATGCATTTATCGATGAATTTGCCGCATTGGTAAAAAACCTCTTTGATAGCGCAGTTGTCGAAAGTGCCTGATCATTCCAATTATCGTTTTTAATTTGCAACTGCGTGTGACTTCCTTACAATCAAGGAAATAACTTCTTTGAGAGTAATAAAATGCAAGCGAATGTGAAATGGGTTGAAGGCGATACTTTTTTAGGGCGTTCTAATTCTGGTCACAATGTTGTGTTTGATGCTGGTAGCGATAGCGCCGCACCAAGCCCAATGGAAATGGTATTAATGTCAGTTGGCTGCTGTTCATCGGTTGATGTAGTCAGTATTCTAAAAAAAGCTAAACAACAGTTTTCAGATGTGCAAGTGCAATTGAGTGCTGAACGCGCAGAGTCCGCTCCGCGAGTATTCACTAAGATTAACTTACACTTTGTTGTGACTGGCGACAACGTTTCAGAAAAGCACCTTGCGCGTGCCGTTCAACTATCTGCAGAGAAGTATTGTTCAGTAGCATTAATGCTTGATAAAACAGTAGAAATTACCCACACACACGAAGTTATACAAGAACAGGGAAAATAACGCTTTTTCCTGAGGTGAAATTCGTATAAAATCCGCGAACTTTTCATTCTGCTCTGGCAGATTTCACTTGTTTATAGGTTGGTTTATCATGAACAAACCCTTCGATAAAATTAAACTTCATGGCTTTAATAACTTAACCAAAAGTTTAAGCTTTAGTATTTACGATATTTGCTATGCAAAGACTGAGCAACAACGTAAAGAATATATTGAATATATCGACGAACAGTACAGTGCTGATCGACTAACCGATATTTTAGGTGAAGTAGTAGACATTATCGGTGCGAATATTTTAAATGTTTCGCGTCAAGATTACGACCCTCAAGGTGCTAGTGTAACAATTCTGATCTCAGAAGAGCCAATTGAGCAGCAGCAAACTTATGAAGTTGATGAAGCACCAGGACCATTACCTGAAACAGTTGTTGCTCATTTAGATAAAAGCCACATCTGCGTTCATACCTATCCTGAAGCTCACCCTGATGATGGTATTTGTACTTTCCGTGCCGATATCGAAGTATCAACCTGTGGCATTATTTCGCCATTAAAAGCGTTAAACTTCCTAATTCATAGCTTAGAGTCAGATGTTGTAACAATTGACTACCGAGTGCGTGGTTTTACCCGTGACGTAGATGGTGTTAAGCACTATATCGATCACGCGATCAACTCAATTCAAAACTACATGACCGAAGATACCAAAGAAGCGTACCAAATGATGGACGTGAATGTGTATCAAGAAAACTTGTTCCACACTAAGATGATGCTAAAAGAAACAGACCTAAATACTTATTTATTTGGTGTTACTACGAGTGATTTATCTGAAGACGAAGAAGAAGCAATTCGTTCTAAATTAACACGTGAAATGCAAGAAATCTTTTACGGCCGTAACCTGCCGGAAGCAGAATAAACTCACTTAATTAGTAAGTTTTAAAAAACGGCGCGCAATGTAAATTGCGCGCCGTTTTTTATTAAAGTTGCTAAATGCAGCAACAAAAGCAAACGAAAAGACCATCCTTCCTAAGTATACCTCCTAAATTAGCCTGAAAATGTTGGTGACGACATTCCTTGACGCTAGCAGCTGTGGCTAATAGTCTAAGTAAACAGCCCGTCTTCTATTATGGATCAATATGCAGAATCAAGGCCTAGCACAGCAACTATTTTTGGCAAAGCAGGTGAGGGAGCACGAAGCAAAAGCAGCGACCTTGGCAGGCGTTAGCATGTTCACTTTGATGGAGCGCGCAGGGCATGTGGTATTCTCGCAGTGTATCGAGCATTTTCCGAATGCTCTGCGCTACTTTATTCTGGTCGGTTATGGTAATAATGCGGGCGATGGCTATATTGTGGCAAGCCTTGCCAAGCAAGCCGGTAAGGAAGTCATTGTACTTGCAGCCGATACCAGTAGATATCTCACCGGGGATGCGCTTACAGCTCAGCAACGTTGGCAAGCATTGGGGGGCGAAGTTGAAAGTTACACGCAAGGTCGGCTCAATAATGCCGATATTATTATTGATGGTTTGTTAGGTACCGGAATTAATAGTCAAGTTCGTCGGCCATTTTTAACGATGATTGAAGATGCCAACGCGCAACCTAGCGCAATAGTGGCAATTGATTTACCTTCAGGCATAGACGCCGATACCGGGCAGCCACTTGGCATCGCTATCCAGGCTACTATTACCGTTACTTTTGTGGGGATTAAACAGGGCTTAGTAACCGGCGCTGGGCGAAGTGCTGCAGGAAAACTCGTTTTTAATGATCTAGGAATTGCAGAACCATTTGCCAAGTTAGTGGATGCTAGCGCAACACTTATCAATATTGCTAGTTTTAAGCCACTTGCTGCACGAAGTCGCAATAGCCATAAAGGGAACCACGGCAAGTTGTTATGCGTCGGTGGGAATCAAGGTACTAGCGGGGCCATTCGTTTATCAAGTGAAGCAGCGCTTCGTACAGGCGCTGCAATGGTGCGTGTTTATACTCATCAAAGCAGTGTACAAGTCGTTAGTAGTGGTCGCCCTGAATTAATGGTCAGTTGCGACAGTTTATCCGCAGCCCTTGAATGGGCAAATTGTGTCATTATTGGCCCAGGTCTTGGTCAGGATAGTTGGGCGCAAACGACATTTGAGCAGGTTATACAATATTGCTTAGCAAATAATTTACCATTAGTTATTGATGCTGATGGCTTAAATTTGTTGGCTAAGCATGCTTTAGAGTATCGCCTTAAAAATTGCATAATAACCCCGCATGCTGGTGAAGCCTCACGGCTAATGAAAGTTTCAATTGCTGAGATTGAAGCAAATCGCTTTCAATCTGCTACGGATTTAGCTAAACGTTATACCAGTACCAGTGTGCTGAAAGGCGCGGGTAGCCTGATCGCCAACGGGCAGCAAACTTGGTTGTGCGAAAATGGTAATCCAGCGCTTGCCGTTGGTGGCAGTGGTGATGTGCTTACCGGCATCATAGGTGCGTTACTTGCTCAAGGTTTCGCTGTTGATCAAGCCGCATGTTACGGTGTGACATTGCACGCTAAAGCAGCCGATATTTTGGCAGAACGCGAAGGGGAGCGCGGTATGTTGCCAAGTGATTTATTTGCGATTGTCAGGCAGCTCATTAATGGTAAATAGCGGTTAAATATACTTTTTGGTCACTATTTTTAGGAACTCGTTTTGCTAAATACAGCACAGTCCCTATACTCTAATTTGCGCGGCTATTATTTACTACTGAGGTAAAAAGAAGATGTTGATACAAAAAAAAATGTACCTAGGGAGTTTTCTGCTGCTGTTGTTTGCTTTAATTATTCTGTCAGGAATAATGCAGCTAGTTGTTACGCCAATCATTAAAAATGACGCTATATCCAGCGCAAAATTACAAGCAAAGGTGATCGGCGAATCGTTAGCAAAAGATTTAGCTAAAAGTGCCACCTTAACGCAAAGCTTAGCCGTGGTAGCCGAGACTTTGCCATTGCAGCAGGCGGCCTTTATTGAAAATATTGCTCCTTTGATTGCAAGTGGCAAAGGTATTGCGGGTGGTGGTATTTGGCCTGAGCCGAATAAAATGCTGCCTTCAGCAGCAAAGGCATCTCTTTTCTGGGCGAAAACAGGTAATGGCCAATATAAACTTTTAGATGATTATAACCAGCCCGACAGCAGCGCGTATCAACAAGAAACCTGGTATAAAAATGCCATTAACGCTAATCGGGGTGAGTGCGTTTGGTCCGAAGCTTATGTAGACACGGTATCGAATGTACCGATGGTTACCTGTTCCGTGAAAATAATCCGTGATAACCAATTTTGGGGGGTTGCCACCTTAGACGTTGAACTGGCATCTATCGAAAGCTCATTGATCGCAGAGAACAATGCTACGGGCACCTATAACTTTATTTTAGATAGTGCCGAGCAATTAGTATCGATTCCATCGATACGCAATACTAACTTAGCAATGATGAGCCTTACTCAGGTTGCCAGTAAAGACAGTAGCTTAAAGCCGTTGGTCAGCGCCTTGCAAAACAGCAATACAACTGTTGCTGAATTTGCCAGTGGTGTGGTTAATAATGACGAATCTATTTTAGTAACTTACTCATTGGCAGAGCAAAATTGGCGCTCAGGGGTTATTATTCCTGCCGCAATTGCCAAGAAAACCGTTAACACCCTCACTTATTATTTATACAGTTCATTTATCGCCCTTATTCTCGCTTTTGTATCAGTATTACTGGTTTTTGGTAATCGACTGGTGCAGCAAATTAACACCACCACAGAGCAAGTTAGAATGTTGGTGCAAGGTCGCACGAATTCAAAACTGGCCGTGCGTGGAAGTGATGAAATGAGCCACTTATGCGAAGCGATTAATGATTATGGCGATCATCTGATGAAGATTTTAGAACAGATCCAAGCAGAAGCCGCTGCGGTTAAAAACAACGCTGAAGCGATGGATAACTTAAGTAATAACAGCCAAATTCGTACGCAAGAGTTAATGGAAGAAAACAACATGTTGGCTGAGGCAATTCATGAAATGTCGATAGCAGCCTCATCAGCCTCACAAGATGTTTTGAGCGTTGCAGATATTACTACGCAATCCGCTGATTTAGTGAATTCTGGTTTTGATGTTATTGAGAAGAATGCCGAATCAATCCAGTTATTATTTGATAAATTAACGGAATCATCAGATGCCATTTCACGGATTGCACAAGACTCAAAACAAGTGGGCTCGGTGCTTGATGTGATCATGAATATTTCAGAACAAACTAATCTACTTGCGCTTAATGCCGCCATTGAAGCTGCTCGAGCAGGTGAATCAGGGCGTGGTTTCGCGGTAGTGGCTGATGAAGTTAGAACTTTGGCACATCGTACTCAGCAATCGGCTGGCGAGATTGAAACCATGATCAGCCAATTGCAAGAAGCCGCTAGTCGAGGGGTTAACGTTATTGGAGAATGCCGTGAATACTCTGAAGTAGTGAACGAGCGCTCAGCAACAACACGTGCACAGTATGAAAGTATTGTTACCGCGTTTAATGATATTAAAGAGCGTTCATCAAGCATTGCCGTAGCGACTGAAGAGCAATCACAGGTAACCGAAAATGTGAAAAACTTGGCAGAGCGAATTCGTGAGATCTCTGTGCAAAATGCCAGTGATGCTGAAGAATTTCGTAGCGTCAGCAAAGATTCAAATAGCCAAGCACAGCGTTTATATCAAATTAGTCAGCAATAATGTGATTCATTGATAGTGTTTTTCAAGCATCGTGAGCTGAGAATGTCAGCGCGATGCTTCACCTTCGTCCTCTTCTGGTGGATCGCCGGAGTCTTCTTTGCGTTTACGCTGCTCTTGTTTGGCTTTTTGTACATTCTCAAATTGCGGGGGTGGAATAGGGAATAACGAAATAAGCGGAAAGAACGACAAAAATAAAAAAGCCCCTCGTGACATGGTTTTACCCCACACAACTATTTTTACCATTGACCACAATATCACCAGTAACAATAACGTCACTACACCAAGGTGAACTAATAATGTTTCAATGCTAACTTTGTTTAATAAATCCATTTGTTTTTAATATGGTTACTAATAGTTAGTTAATGAGGGTTAATTGAACAATATCAAGTCAACCAGAGGTTCCATATAAAGCGCCAGTAGGTTGTGATTTATCGCGATTAGTGACCTCTCACAGACTGCTTTTAATTTAATTGTAGTAAGTCCCATTTATTACCATACAAATCTTCAAATACCACAACGGTGCCGTATTCTTCTACGCGGGGCTGTTCATTAAAGTTAACGCCATTTTTTTGCATTAATTCATAATCTCGCCAAAAGTCATTGGTATGTAAAAATAAAAACACTCGGCCCCCAGTTTGGTTGCCCACAGCCTCTAACTGCTGTTGAGTACTTGCTTGTGCGAGTAATAAATTAGTGCCATTAGAGTTAGGTGGTGATACTAATACCCAGCGTTTGCCATTACCCTGATCAGTATCTTCGATTAAATCAAACCCCAGTTTTTGAGTGTAAAATGCAATCGCATCATCATAATTCCCTACAACTAATGCCATGCTACCTATATGCTGTTTTATGTTTGTCATTGTCCTACCTTGAAATAATGCAGTGCTTAAAGATGCTTTTTAGCATATAAGAAAATATAACCCGAGGACAAAAGGCTGGTACGTTAAGTGCGGTGCTAGATTTATCAGTAGGTCTGACTTCAGTCAGAAAGCTTTTCCCGATAAATCTGGACTTACGTGTGGCTGGCGCTAGGTTTTAAACTTATTATCTTTAAAAACAAAACCCAGCTTTCACTGGGTTTTTAATAACACTAAATATTATCGATGTAACTCACCGGCTCGTTCTGGCTGATAAGTGATTGCTTTTATTTTTACTTTTATGAGACCGCCACTTGGTTTTGGCCATTCAATTTCATCACCTTGCGATAGACCAAGTAAGGCGCTACCAACAGGGGCTAAAATTGATATTTTATCAGCACTTGCATCAGCATTTTTTGGATACACTAAGGTCTTAGTGAATTCTTCTTGGGTCGATTCAACGATAAAGTTTACCGTTGAGTTCATAGTAACCACTGTCGAAGGCACATCTTTTGGCTCAACGATTGTTGCGCGGCCAAGTTCAGCTTCAAGTTCTTTTTCGCCAGCAAAGCTTCCTGCTGGTAATGATTCCATTAAATCATACAATCTATCAGCATCGAGTGACGAGATGATCAGTTCAGGCTTTTTATTCATCTTAATATCCTTAATTATGGCTTATAAATAAAATTAACTCTGAGTATGGTTTTGGCATACAGTTAAAAAGCACTGCAATACGCTGGAGTCATTTTATTTGCTACTTTATCGTTGCTCTTAAAGCTAAAAACCCAGCCGAAGCTGGGTTTTTATTTTAGCTAGATGGTTAGGAGATGAATGTCGGGTAGCAGCAGTACATTACTGTACTGCCGCCCCCTAAGAACCGTACGTGCGAGTTTCCCCGCATACGGCTCAAGCCCTTATAAGTCAGTACCTAAGTACAGACCAGCGACTTTGAACTAAAGGTTTCGCTCTGAGCAGAGTTCGCATTTATCATTTCCAGAATGTTCATGGTAAACGCTTTCTAAAGCTTCCTTTAACTCCTTAAACAAGCTAAAGCTAGATTTAAGGCGACTATTATTTTCAAAGCCGTCTTGGATCTTTTCGATTACAGATTCAAGGTCAGTGGCGCGAGGATCATAATATTCACCATGATATTCACACGACTCCAACAACTCTTCATCAATAGCCACTTGTAATGCTAAAGCTTCTTTCCCTTCTTCACCTTCCATGTATCTCTTTATTATACTCATCTATATCTCCTATTTGATGGTAAATTAGACTATATGTCAGTACTTTTGTTATGGCAATTGATTATATGCAATTGCCTATGACAATTAGGGTGCAACAACACTAAATTGCTCATTTCATCAGTTCCGCCTTTTACCCTTTCCACGATATGATGAATATTCCATCCCGTTTCTTTGGTAATTTTATGACGGCAAATTACACAGCATTGCTGCTGTCTGAGCCAAAGCGATAAGACTTTACGTTTGCCTTGCATTGATTCACGCCAAGCTCGCTCTAAGCGCTGCTCGAAATATTCCTCAAATGCTAAGTCAAACGGGTTAGCTTCCGCTTTTAATTTAGTATGTCGCTTTATTACTGTGTCATTGGTGTATATCAATTTATAGTTGAAGCCATCAATTGATATTCCAGAAAATGTCCAGTTACGTTTTCTTACTGATTTAAAGTACTTAGACTTAATCCAGCGCTTTCGTCTGTTAGCATGGCGTCTTCGACACCATTGCCACAACATTTTCCAAACCCGATAATCCACATAATTAAAGGTTTCTTTAGCAACTACATGCCTGTGATAATTTGCCCACCCCCGTAAAACAGGATTAAGTAAAGATATCAACGTGCTGGCAGTTACTGTTTTATTACCCGTCACTATGCTTTTTACTTTCTGTAGTAGATTACGCAAGTTCTTTCGGCTTGGCTTAATTAAAAGCTTACCTTCATATTTACGTAAATTCTGCCCTAAAAAGTCGAACCCTTCATCAATATGGGTAATCACCGTTTTTTCAGGTGATAGCGTTAACCCTCGTTCAGCCATAAAGGCTTCTACTAAGGGTTTAACTTCATTTTCAAGTAACTCTTTCGAGATACCTGTAATGATAAAGTCGTCCGCATACCGCACATAGTTAACTTTAGTCTTGTAGCTAGCTTTAGTGTTTTTCTTCCCAAAATGGGAGTGAAGCACCGCTTCTAAACCATCAAGTGCCAAATTAGCTAATACAGGAGAAATAATTCCCCCTTGCGGTGTCCCAGCATCTGTTGGATTCAATTTACCGGATTCCATATACCCAGCTTTAAGCCATTTTTTGAGTACTTGTTTATCCAATGGTACATTGGCAAGTAACCAATCATGACTAATGTTATCGAAACACCCTTTAATATCTCCCTCTAGTACCCAATGTGCAGAGTTCTTGCGACTGAGATTAACAAAGCATTGTTCAATCGCATCTGCCGTTGAGCGCATAGGGCGAAAGCCGTAACTATTTCTATCTGCGATCGTTTCCGATACAGGTTCTAAAGCTAAAAGGTATAACGCCTGCATTGCTCTATCAACCATAGTCGGTATTCCCAGCGGTCGGCGTTTGCCATTTGCTTTGGGAATATAAACTCGCCTTAACGGTTTGGGCTTATAGCCTTTACGCGTTAATCGAAACAGCGCTTGCCATTTACTTTCAGGTGTATTCCATAACTCCCCATCGACACCAGCAGTCCGTTTGCCTCGATTTTCAGTTACCCGTTTAACTGCCAAGGTTTTGGCTGCAAACGAGCGCACCAACATGCGTTGTAAAATTTTAACTTTACGCCACTGTTGTTGCTTCGTCGCCTTCGCGATCCGTACTTGTAGCCCTCTCACCTTACGCTCGTTATTATACCAATTAATGGTATGCCAACTATGTGCTTGGTGGGAGAACGCAGGTACATGGAACATACATTCCGCACTCATCTTGCTTTTCTCCTTAACCGCAAAACGAAGAAAAGCGTGCCCCATGCGGGGTAGCTAATCCCCGCATGGGTTTATTTGTTGGATGGCTTTACATGCCTTCACACGATTAAAGACCAGCCTGAATTTTGCACCCTTTCGGGTTAGGGCAAAGTTTGAACCCCTATCCGAACCATTACAGTTCAGCATTCGCTTGGTCAGACATCCTTTACCCACTTACCCAACAGCACCTCTTACGAGTCGCCTGCCTGATAACTACTAGTAGCTAATAGGCGGATAATTGGGCTTACCGAGTTCCATTGTAGTTACACGAGTAACTTAGGTTCTGTCTATCTACCGGTAGTCGAATGACGACGTAATCCCAGATGTAAAAGGATTAACCGACTACGTACCTTTTGGTTAGAGCGCATCAACAATATTTCGCTCTTTGCGGGTGACGGTATTTAACAACAGTTCACTTATGTTAACCATATTACTCAGCCTAGCCCCCAGCCAGCTTATTGTTAGCTAACCATGCTCGTCCTCACGGACTAAAACACTGTTAACACAGGGGTACATTGTAAGGAAGCTTCGCACCATGCCGTTACCAGCATCGCACTATCCCTAGGCTACTATTAGTCGTATAACAGGTCTCACTGACCTAATACCAAGGTATTTGGTTGAGACAATAACTACAACAGCTTACGCCCGTAGGTCGTAGACTCCGTAGGTCTTGGACAAGTTTGAATAGTTAAAGGCAAAAGCCTATATTTATTCAGAAGAAGTGATATTACACATAATATTGGAGCACCCATTATTTAGATGCGTCTACGCGATGAACAACGTTCTCACTACGGAGGGGTTAGCATCCGTTTCCTCAATGTTTAATATACTTTTTGTGGCGCGATGACAAAATGCCTCGCTCTTTTCCAATTGTTTTAACAATTGCAACGACATACCAACTCAAAAGAGTGATATTCCGGCAATTAGCTAAAACCCCCAATTGCCGGAGTCGATTACTGATTTTGCAGGTGGTGGAAGTGAGTACCGAAGTACTCACTGACAAATAGTCCTGCTAGGCTAGCGACCTACGCGACTCTCGTCGCACTACATCATGCCGCCCATACCACCCATGCCGCCCATGCCTCCCATGTCAGCGCCGCCAGCTTCATCCTTTGGGATTTCAGCTACCATTGCTTCAGTGGTGATCATAAGGCCAGCAATCGAGCCTGCAAATTGTAGTGCAGAGCGCGTTACTTTTGTTGGATCTAGGATACCCATTTCAATCATGTCGTTGTATTCGCCAGTTGCTGCGTTGTAACCGAAGTTACCCGTGCCGCCTTTAACTGCGTTAATAACAACAGACGCTTCGTCACCTGCGTTGGTAACGATTTGACGAAGTGGTGCTTCCATAGCACGTAGTGCTACTTTGATACCGTGGCTTTGATCTTCGTTGTCACCAACTAAATCAACAAGTTTGCTTGCTGCACGTACTAGTGCAACACCACCACCAGGCACTACGCCTTCTTCAACCGCAGCGCGAGTTGCATGAAGTGCATCTTCAACGCGGTCTTTTTTCTCTTTCATTTCTATTTCAGTAGCAGCACCTACTTTGATTACCGCAACACCGCCGGCAAGTTTAGCCATGCGCTCTTGTAGTTTCTCTTTATCGTAGTCTGATGTTGCTTCTTCGATTTGTGCTTTGATTTGCGCAACGCGACCGTTGATGCCAGCTTCTTCGCCTGCACCATCGATGATAGTTGTATCATCTTTAGTGATAACTACGCGCTTTGCAGTACCTAAATCTTCAACTGTCGCTTTTTCAAGTTCAAGGCCGATTTCTTCAGAGATAACCGTACCGCCAGTTAATACTGCGATATCTTGTAGCATTGCTTTACGACGGTCGCCAAAACCAGGTGCTTTAACTGCTGATACTTTAACGATACCGCGCATGTTGTTAACAACTAGAGTAGCTAGTGCTTCGCCTTCAAGGTCTTCAGCAATGATAAGTAATGGTTTGCTTGCTTTAGCAACGGCTTCTAATGTAGGTAGCAACTCACGAATATTAGAGATTTTTTTATCTACAAGTAGAATAAATGGGTTATCTAATTCAACAGCGCCTTTTTCTGCGTTGTTGATGAAATACGGAGATAAGTAACCACGGTCAAACTGCATGCCTTCAACAACATCTAGTTCGTTTTCAAGTGATTGACCTTCTTCAACAGTGATTACACCTGAATTACGGCCTACTTTTTCCATTGCTTCTGCAATGATGTCGCCAATTTCTTTATCAGAGTTAGCTGAAATAGTACCCACTTGAGCGATTGCTTTTGCATCTGCACATGGTACTGAAAGTTCTTTTAGCTCAGCAACAGCTGCGATGATTGCTTTATCAATACCGCGCTTAAGGTCCATTGGGTTCATGCCCGCAGCAACCGCTTTTAAGCCTTCGTTTACAATTGACTGTGCTAATACTGTTGCAGTAGTTGTACCGTCACCGGCTGCATCGTTTGCTTTAGATGCAACTTCTTTAACCATTTGTGCGCCCATATTTTCAAACTTGTCTTCAAGTTCGATTTCTTTTGCCACTGATACACCATCTTTAGTGATCACTGGAGAGCCAAATGATTTGTCTAGGATTACGTTACGGCCTTTAGGACCTAAAGTTACACGAACTGCGTTTGCTAAGATGTTTACGCCAGCTAGCATTTTAGCGCGTGCGTCACCTGCAAAAAGTACTTCTTTTGCTGCCATGATTAATTTCCTTTGAATTCTGAATGTTTGTTAAACGAAAAGTAGCTTTAGCCTACAATGCCTAAAATATTGTCTTCACGCATGATCAGGTACTCTTGACCTTCGATCTTTTCAGCTTTTTCAACATATGAGCCGAATAACACAGTGTCACCGACTTTAACTTCTAATGCTCTCACATCACCGTTATCTAGAGTACGGCCATTACCCACTGCAACAACTTTACCGCGGGTTGATTTCTCAGCCGCAGAACCAGTTAATACAATACCGCCAGCAGATTTGGTTTCTTCTTCTAGGCGCTCAACGATCACGCGATCATGTAAAGGACGAATGTTCATTTTATTTAGTTCTCCTAACAGTTTCTGAACAGGACAGAAAAAAGCTTTATATGTACCAGTTTGCATTAAACCCTGTGGTTCAAGGCAATTGATTTAGTTGTACTCAGTAATGGGGGTATTGCTTCAAAACCCAAGTGATAAAAATTAAAATTTTTAATCTTTTCTCTCGTACTCACCATCAATAGTGGTCGGCTCGCTCATTTTGCGAGGTTCTGGCTCTGAATGGGTGTGCTGATTAAATGCTGTTGGACCTTGTTGCATGCCTGCACTCATACGCACCGTTGCTTGACTAGCAAGGCCTGCAGCTAGTTTATTGCGAATGGCCGGGGTCAATAATAAAAAACCGAATACGTCGGTCATAATGCCTGGAGTTAGCAATAATATGCCAGCAATAATCACACATAAACCGGTAAATAATTCTTTGGCTGGCATTTGCCCTTGCGCCATTTGTGTTTGCACATTTTGCAGTGCGCCCATACCTTGTGTTCTAACTAATTTTGCGCCGAATATTGCGGTTACAATAACCAGTGCAATAGTGGCGAATCCACCAATTACATCAGCTACTTGAATTAACAACGCAATTTCAATAATTGGCACGAGAATAAATAATAAAAACAAAAATCTAAACATAAGGCTCTCTAAATAGTGATCACTCAGTTGAGTTGATGAAATATAAATATGGGTTATCAGGTCTTTTTTCAAGGCTAGTGGTAAAGCAGTGTTGGCTAAATAGCCTGAACTCTGATTAAGCGATTTATTATCCGCAGTTTAGGTTAACTACACTTTGCCTTAGCTATCAGCTACTATGGCATTGGGCAGAGCAATCAATCAAAGGTTCAATATGACGACTCATTTTCGACTTATTTTTACCACTTGCGCAGATGTAAGTGAGGCACGCTCCATAGCTGAGCAATTAGTTAAGCTTAAATTAGCTGCGTGTGTGAACATTCTTCCAAATGTGGAATCTGTTTATATGTGGCAAGGAGAGGTTGCTTATGCAACCGAGTGTAAATTATTAATTAAAACAAAGTCAGAAAAAATGAATGAATTGATTCAAACTATCAAGCAATTACATAGTTATGAAATTCCTGAAATACAGGTTATTGATGTGGCCACTGGCAATTTAGCCTATTTTAATTGGATGGATGAGGTACTTAATTAATGCGTTGTTTTCTTTTATTGCTTTGTGCGCTGTCGTTAATGCCAGCACAGGCTGCAACTAATAATTTATTAAGTGATTTGCTGCAGCCCGCAGAGCAAACATTTTTACCTGTTGATCAGGCATTTTCATTTGATTTTGATCAGCAGGGCAGCACACTTTTTATTGGTTGGGATATTGCGCCGGGATATTACCTATATAAAAAGAAGCTAGAAATCATTGGTAAAGGTGCTGATATTGAAGTGCCCGATCTTGGTAAAGGCGTGATCATTGAAGATGAGTTTTTTGGCAAAACAGCAGTGTTTTTTGATTCACTGAGTGTGATCAGCAAGCTAAGTAATATAGCTGAAGATGGCGTAATTAAAGTACGTTATCAAGGCTGTGCTGAAGCAGGGCTATGTTACCCGCCAGAGATCATCACCATTCCATTGAGTATGATTGCCGGTGAAACCCCTGCAACTGATAATGCAACAGCAGGCAATGCATTAGCTGCGCTTAGCGCTGAATCAGCGGCTGCTACAGAAGATGTTGTAACGCAAGAAGATGACTTAGAAAAAGAATTAAACTTTACTGAAAAACTGGCCTCGCAAGGTTTGTTAGCGAACTTAGCGATTTTCTTTTTGGTCGGTATTGGCTTGGCATTTACGCCATGTGTATTTCCGATGTTTCCTATTTTGTCGAGCCTAATTGCAGGACAAAAAAATCTTTCCACTAAAAAAGCTTTTGCGCTTTCTTTTGTTTATGTGCAGGGTATGGCCGTTACGTATGCGGCGCTGGGCCTTGTGGTTGCATCACTTGGTGGTCAAGTGCAAGGTTATTTGCAGCACCCATATGTATTGATTAGTTTCAGTTTATTATTCGTTTTACTCGCTATGTCGATGTTTGGTTGGTACGAAATAAAGCTCCCTAGCGGCATGATGAATAAGCTCACACAAGTAAGTAATAATCAAAAAGGCGGCAACTACATTGGCGTGTTTTTAATGGGGGTTTTATCGGGCTTAATTGCGTCACCTTGTACCACTGCACCGTTATCAGCTGCACTATTGTTTGTTGCGCAAAGCGGCGATTATTTAGTTGGCGGCTTAACTTTGTATGTGCTGAGTTTAGGGATGGGTATTCCGCTGCTGTTATTAGGCACCTCCGGCGGTAAATTATTGCCAAAAGCAGGCGGCTGGATGGAACAAGTTAAAACCCTGTTTGGTTTTATCATGCTGGTAGTGCCATTGATCTTGCTTGAACGTATTGTCGATGCAGACATCATATTACTTATGGCGGGCTTATTAGCATTAGCAACGGCCTTGTATTTACATCATTGGCAGAGCGCTCAAACACAAGGTAAGTTAAAAACTGCATTGTGGTTTGTTGCAACGTTATTAGTTGTTAGCGGTGTGAGCTTAACTAAAAACTATATATGGCCCACAGCGCAAGTTGTTAGTGCCGCAAATGGCGAGCAACAAGAGCGCGGCTTTAAATTAGTTGCTGATTTAGCTGAGCTCAAACAAGCAATAAATGATGCAAACAGTGGTGGTCGTTTAGTGATGGTCGATTTATATGCAGATTGGTGTGTTGCGTGTAAAGAGTTCGAGAAATACACTTTTCCTGACGCTAAAGTACAAGGTGAGTTTGCAAACTTTGAGTTGTTAAAAATTGATTTGACCGAAAGTGATGATAAAACAATTGCTGTAATGGAAGAGTTTTCGGTATTTGGTTTACCCAGTATTTTGTTTTTTGATACACAAGGTGAAGAGCTTGCAGCACAGCGTGTGACGGGCTTTTTAAATGCCAAGGACTTTGCTGAGCATTTAGCTAAAGTGAGAAATAGCGCTAAATAAACGTTTTTCGCACCGCTATTTTAAACGCCACTTTATATGAGTGGCGTTTTTGTTTTTGTGGTGGCTACTAGTGATTAGACCAGTATTTTGCTGCTATTTACATCGAACTGGCTATAATAGGTGGTTAACGTGAGAAATACTTGCTATTTTAGTTTTTCCCCTCTACATTTTGCGGGAATTTCTAATCAAAATGGCTTAACTCATTATTTATAGGATTATCGCGTATTATGGCTGCAAAATTTAAACTTTTAGTTATAAATGGCCCTAACTTAAACATGCTGGGTAAGCGTGAACCAGAAAAATACGGTTTACAAACACTGAGTGAGATTATGAGCGAACTAACTGAGTTTGCGCATGGTCTAGATGTTGAGCTAACGCATTTTCAAAGTAATAGTGAGCAAGCTTTAATTGAGCACATACATAGTGCATGGCAGGTCATTGATTACATTATTATCAACCCAGCGGCATTTACGCATACAAGCGTGGCTTTACGTGATGCGTTACTGGCTGTTGATATCCCGTTTTTTGAAGTGCACTTAACTAATGTGCACACGCGGGAAGCGTTTCGTCATCATTCATATTTTTCTGATGTGGCGCAGGGCGTGATATGTGGATTAGGCGCAATGGGTTATCGCGCAGCACTTGAAGCTGCGGTCAATCGGTTGCAAAACTCGAATTAATTTTAAACTAACAAACTAACAGGCGGGTCGTTCATGGATATTCGCAAGATCAAAAAACTAATTGAACTAGTAGAAGAATCAGGTATTGCTGAATTAGAAATCACCGAAGGTGAAGAATCAGTACGTATCAATCGTAATAATATGAGTGCAGGTCCTGCTTACGCTCCGCATTATGCACCACAGTACGCACCAGCACCGGCTCCAGCCCCTGCAGCTGCACCTGTTGCAAGCGCAGAAGCGGCAGCACCTGCCGGTCCTACTGGCCATCAAGTATTATCGCCAATGGTTGGTTCTTTCTATACAGCAGCTTCTCCTGAAGCGCCTTCATATGTAGAAGTGGGTTCACAAGTTAAAGTAGGTGATACGCTTTGTATCATCGAAGCGATGAAAATGATGAACCAAATTGAGTCAGATAAAGCGGGCACCGTGAAAGCGATTTTAGTTGAAAATGGCGAGCCAGTAGAATTTGATCAACCTTTATTCATCATTGAATAATAGCGCAACCTAAAAGGCCAACTCTAATGTTAGATAAAGTAGTCATTGCAAACCGAGGTGAAATTGCACTTCGTATATTGCGCGCCTGCAAAGAGCTTGGGATCAAAACGGTTGCTGTGCATTCAACGGCGGATCGCGATCTTAAGCATGTATTGCTTGCAGATGAAACAATATGTATTGGTAGACCTTCTGCCACTGAAAGTTACTTAGACATTCCGCGCATTATTGCGGCAGCTGAAGTAACCGATGCAGTTGCTATCCACCCGGGTTATGGTTTCCTTGCAGAAAACGCTGATTTTGCTGATCAAGTTGAACAAAGTGGTTTTGTGTTTATTGGTCCGCGCGGCGACACGATTCGTCTAATGGGCGATAAAGTATCTGCAATCGAAGCAATGCGTAAAGCTGGCGTACCATGTGTACCAGGTTCAGATGGTCCGGTATCGGATGATAAAGACCGCAACATGCAAATCGCTAAACGTATCGGTTACCCAGTGATCATCAAAGCCGCTGGTGGCGGTGGTGGTCGTGGTATGCGGGTTGTTCGCAGTGAAGCTGAGTTAATTGACTCAATCGCTTTAACGCAACAAGAAGCAAAACAGTTCTTTGGTAATAGCATGGTTTACATGGAAAAATTCCTTGAAAACCCACGTCATATCGAAGTTCAAGTATTGGCTGACGGGCAAGGTAATGCTGTTCACTTAGGTGAACGTGATTGTTCTATGCAACGTCGTCATCAAAAAGTAGTCGAAGAAGCGCCAGCACCAGGTATTACTGCTGAAGTGCGTAAGTTTATCGGTGAGCGTTGTACGCGTGCATGTATCGAAATCGGTTATCGTGGTGCGGGTACATTTGAGTTCTTATACGAAAATGGTGAGTTCTATTTCATTGAAATGAACACTCGTATTCAGGTTGAGCATCCAGTGACAGAAATGGTTACCGGTGTTGATTTGATCAAAGAGCAGTTAAAAATTGCAGCGGGCCAACCACTATCATTCACGCAAGACGATGTCGTTATTCGTGGTCATGCAATTGAGTGTCGTATTAATGCTGAAGATCCTGAAACGTTTATCCCGTCACCGGGTAAAATTACGCGTTTCCACCCAGCAGGTGGTTTAGGTATTCGTTGGGACAGCCATATTTATGCTGACTACACAGTGCCACCACACTATGATTCAATGATCGGTAAATTAATTACTTACGGTGAAAACCGTAATGTAGCAATTGCCCGTGCACGTAACGCATTGAATGAGCTTGTGATTGACGGTATTAAAACTAATACGTCATTACATAAGCGCATCTTAGCGGATGAAAACTTCCAAAATGGTGGTACTAATATCCACTATCTTGAGAAAAAATTAGGTCTATAGTCCTAATTACAAAAAAAACCGGCAACTTTGCCGGTTTTTTTGTGTCTATAAGTGTCGATTCTCGCCTTAGCAAAATAATCTGGTATGATTAACAAGTTATCGTTTTTAATACTATCCATGAGGTTAGAATGACGCACTGTGTTGGTTTTCAACTCGCTGATGAAGCTGCAACGGTTAAAATGGGCAATCAACTTGCTATGCTAATGGAGCAAGGTGCAGTTATTTACTTACACGGTGATTTGGGAGCAGGTAAAACCACTTTAACACGTGGTGTGATCCAAGGCTTTGGTCATCAAGGTAAAGTTAAGAGTCCAACTTATACGCTGGTGGAGCCTTATGAGTTGGCAACGGCCAATGTTTATCATTTTGATTTATATCGTTTAGGCGACCCAGAAGAATTAGAATACATGGGTATTCGAGATTATTTTTCGCCAACAGCTATTTGTGTGGTGGAATGGCCTGAAAAAGGCGGCGAGTTTATCCCAACACCAGACTTAGATATTACTTTACGTTATGTCGGCGATGCACGAGCAATTGAGATCCAAAGCATTAGCCCGCGTGGTCATAGTATCGTGGATAAACTCAAAAACCATAGTGAATAACAACAAATAACAAGGGTGTGAAGATACCGATGAGTCGAGTTGTCATAAAGTGGATGGGTGCTTTTTTGCTGTTAGCAATCAGTGCTAATCTCTATGCACAAAATACTATCAATAGTGTACGGGTGTGGCCATCGCCAGATAGTACGCGGGTAGTATTCGACTTAACGGATAAGCCCGACTTCAGTTATTTTATGCTAAAAAATCCACTGCGCTTAGTGGTCGATTTAGAAAATACAGATAAAATAAAAGACCTACCAACTATTCCCAGTAAGCATCAAATCGTCAGTAAACTACGTTACTCGAAAGCGAAAAGCAGCCAGGGGGTACGATTTGTTTTTGAGCTTACAGGGGCCGTTAAACCGGTGATTTTTGCACTGGCGCCAACGGGACCTTATAAAAATCGTTTAGTGGTCGACTTATATGACAAAAATCAAGCAGAGCCAGTAGCTGCAACGAGTAATACTGCGGTTAAAAAGCGTGAGCTTAATCAACAACGCGATATTATTATTGCTATTGATGCAGGCCATGGCGGCGAAGACCCTGGGTCAATTGGCCCCTCTGGTACTTATGAAAAAGATATC
Organism: Pseudoalteromonas rhizosphaerae; assembly: GCF_028885455.1. NCBI lineage: Bacteria > Pseudomonadati > Pseudomonadota > Gammaproteobacteria > Alteromonadales > Pseudoalteromonadaceae > Pseudoalteromonas > Pseudoalteromonas rhizosphaerae. The sequence goes on along the minus strand of NZ_CP118496.1, from coordinate 5,201,630 downwards.
ACACTACAAATCGCCAAACGCTTAGAGCGGATGATTGATGGCGAGCGCGGGATGATTTCGCGAATGGTGCGAAGTGGAGATTACTTTGTCAAACTTAATACCCGCACTAGCCGTGCAAGGCAGAAAAAGGCTGACTTTTTAGTTTCAATTCATGCGGATGCATTTACTAGCCCGCAACCAAATGGCGCCTCTGTTTGGGTGTTATCACTTCGTCGTGCTAATTCAGAAATTGGTAAATGGATAGAAGATAAAGAAAAACATTCAGAGCTACTCGGTGGTGCTGCTGGAGTGATTAAAGACACGGCCAGTGAAAAGTACTTGGCGCAGGCGCTGTTGGATATGTCGATGGATCATTCGATGAAAACCGGTTTCAGCGTTGCTGAAGGCATGGTTCATGAGCTTAAAAAGGTCGCTAAGTTACATAAAAAAGAGCCGCAAGCGGCAAGCCTAGCGGTATTAAAGTCACCAGATATTCCATCTATTTTGGTCGAAACTGGGTTTATTTCAAACCCGCGAGAAGAAAAACTATTAAAAAGTGCTAATCACCAAGAGCGCTTAGCGAAAGCAATATTTACTTCTATCAAAAGTTATTATCTGAAAAATCCTCCGGATGATTCGCTGTTTGCGTCGTTAAAATCGCAATATCCCACTAAACATAAAGTTCGCCCTGGTGAGTCGTTAAGTTTGTTAGCTAGTCGCTATGGGGTATCAGTAGGTAAGCTTAAACAAGTCAATCAATTAAAATCTAATACCTTGTTTATTGGTCAAGAGTTAGACATTCCGCAAAGTTAAAATCGTTAGGATCAGTATGAGCATTGAAATATTACCCGCGCGATTAGCTAACCAAATTGCTGCGGGAGAAGTGGTTGAGAGACCCGCATCTGTGGTCAAAGAACTCGTTGAAAATAGCCTAGATGCAGGCGCAACACGTATTCAAATTGATATTGAGCGCGGCGGTCATAAGCTTATTCGCATTAGAGATAACGGCTCAGGCATTGATAAAGACGAGCTCACGTTGGCGCTTTCTCGTCATGCTACTAGTAAATTAAAGTCCCTTGATGATTTAGAAAATATTTGTTCTTTGGGCTTTCGCGGCGAAGCATTGGCGTCTATTAGTTCGGTATCGCGTTTGACGCTTAGCTCAAAAACCAAACAGCAAGAGGCGGCTTGGCAAGCATTTGCGCAGGGGCGAGATATGGCGGTGCAGATTAAACCTACTGCTCACCCTGACGGCACCACCATTGAAGTTAAAGACTTATTTTTTAATACGCCCGCTAGACGTAAATTTTTACGCACCGAAAAAACCGAGTTTACTCACATCGATGAGTTAATAAAGCGTATTGCCCTGAGCCGTTTTGATGTGTCAATTACCCTCACCCATAACGATAAAGTTGTGCGTCAATATCGTGCTAAAACCGACCCTGCACAGGCTATTGCTCGGGTCGCTCAGGTTGCAGGTAAAGCCTTTGCTGAGCAGGGGTTATATATTGAGTCAGGCGATACAGGCTTGCAGCTACATGGTTGGGTGCTACCGGTTGGATCGAGTAATACTACGCAATATACCTATGTAAATAATCGTATGATGCGCGATAAGCTTATTTCTCATGCCATTCGCCAAGCGTTCGAAGAAGTCGCAGGCCAAGAAGAGCTACCGGGCTTTGTTATTTATATCGACATTGATCCGCGTCAAGTGGATGTAAACGTGCATCCTGCGAAACACGAAGTGCGTTTTCATCAAGGTCGCTTAGTGCATGACTTTATTTTGCAGGCAATTAAACAAGTCGTGGTGCCGCTTCAAGATGATTTTGCTGGTGTTACTCAGCATGTTGATTCGCAACACAGCGATGCTAAAGCAGCGCATACAGTAACACCCGCTCACTCCAGCAATACAGCAGGCAGTTTGTTTGATTATCCTAAGTCGCACTTACAACCAGCGGAGCAAGCTCGCTACGGTGCTAATCCAGCACCTAGTGGTGGTGGATATGCAGGTTCAAGCGAGCGAAGCAAGCAAGCGAGCCGGACAAATCATCAAGATGTGAGTGCGTTTTATCAAGGGGTCAATGAGCAACACGCCAGCCATTTTGATCAACCTATTGGCGTTACTCAAGAAGTAGCACCATTGTTACAGACGCAAAGTGCGCAGCCGTTGCTGGTACAAAGTGATGGCGGTTGTGTATTTAGCCTGCAACAGCAATTATATTGCTCACACTTTAAATATTTATTAGTCAATGATTGGCTTGAGCTTATTGCTGAGCAAGGCAGCTTAGAAGGAAAAGCCTTACTATTGCCTGTGCGAGTTAATATCAGTAAAGAAGACAGCCAAAGCTTAACACAGCAACAATCATGGTTTACCTTGCTGGGCTTTGAGTTATTGATTGAAAAGCAATTTGTGATGGTTAAAAAGTTGCCACAGAGTTTGTATCTGCTTGATGTGAGCCAAGCCGTAGATGCGCTATTAAAAGCCACTCAGGCTGAGCTTAATAGTGTGGAGCAATGGCTAAACTGGCAGCTTAGCCAAGTGCCCGAACGCTTTTTTGCCAGCCAAGCGTTTGCCTTGGCGGTTACGCGAATGCAAAATAATCCGCAAACAATCCAGCGTTTATCTGCAAAAGCAGTTAAAATAGATTTAAGTTATTTTTTAGCACAGTTAGATTAAGGTTATCGAGTTGAGTAATTTACCGGTCATTTTTTTAATGGGCCCAACCGCTGCAGGCAAAACTGCATTAGCAATCGCCTTATGCCAACATTTAAAAACTGAAATAATCAGCGTCGATTCAGCCTTAGTGTATAAAGATATGAACATAGGTACGGCAAAACCTGATCAACATGAGTTAGCGCTTGCGCCACATCATTTAATTGATCTAATCGACCCTAGTGAAAGTTACTCAGTAGCTGATTTTCGTCGTGATGCAATTGAAAAGATTGACCAATTTCACCAACAAGGTAAAGTGCCTGTATTAGTTGGTGGTACAATGATGTACTTTAAAGCATTAATTGATGGATTATCGCCATTACCTGAAGCATGCCCAGTGGTACGAGCAGAGCTTGAGCAACAAGCTAAGCAACATGGCTGGCCGGCACTTTATAAAGAGCTTGAGATAATTGATCCGCAAGCGGCACAAAAAATGAGCGAGAATGACTCGCAACGCATTAACCGCGCCCTTGAAGTTTACCGATTAACGGGTAAAACAATGACTGAATTACAAAAAAGTAAGCAGCCGAGTTTACCGTATACTTTTCATCAATTTGCTATTGCGCCTGATGATCGCGCCGATTTACACCAGCGAATTGAACAAAGGTTTAAAATAATGCTTGAGCAGGGGTTTGAAAATGAAGTTTCATCCCTATATCAACGTAAGGATTTACACCCTAACTTACCTTCCATTCGTTGCGTGGGTTATAGACAAATGTGGGATTACATTGCTGGCGAGATTGATTACGATGAAATGGTCTTTCGCGGTATTGCAGCAACACGACAGCTTGCTAAGCGTCAATTGACGTGGTTAAGAGGTTGGCCCGATGTAACGTGGTTAACAACGGGTGATGAAGAAAACTTGCAACGTGTTGTAAGTTCGCTAAGCTAGTAGTAGTTGAAATTTTTTAGCTTTGTTAAATGAGTTCAGCCACTTAATTATAATAACACCTAGAACGAAGGAAAATAACATGGCAAAAGGCCAATCGTTACAAGACCCATTTTTGAATGCGCTACGTCGTGAGCGTATTCCAGTATCAATCTTTTTGGTTAATGGCATCAAACTACAAGGTAAGATCCAGTCATTTGATCAATTTGTTATTTTACTAGAAAACACCGTGAATCAAATGGTGTATAAACATGCGATTTCTACCGTAGTTCCTGCTCGTGCTGTTAACTTCCAAGGTATTCAAGGAAGCGAAGACGGTGAAGAGCCTGAAGCTGGAAATTTTTAAATTAGGAGCATAATGTTTGTTTGACCGTTATGAAGCCGGCGAACAGGCAGTCTTAGTTCATATCGACTTTCCAAAAGAAGGGGATCGTGAAGATCTTCATGAATTGGAAATGTTGGTATCTTCTGCTGGTGTTAGCAGTTTGGCGGTTGTGCAAGGCAGCCGTCAAGCACCACATCCGAAACTATTCGTCGGTACCGGAAAGGCTGAAGAAATCGCTGAGATTGTCAAAATCCACAACGCAGATGTCGTCATTTTTAATCATCAACTCAGACCGTCACAGGAACGCAATTTAGAACGCGTTTGCCAATGTCGTGTGCTTGATAGAACGACGCTTATTCTTGATATTTTTGCGCAACGTGCACGTACCCATGAAGGTAAGTTGCAGGTTGAGCTAGCACAATTGCGTCATATGTCGACGCGTTTGATCCGAGGCTGGACGCATCTTGAACGCCAAAAAGGCGGGATCGGTTTGCGCGGGCCTGGTGAAACTCAGCTAGAAACAGATCGACGTTTATTGCGAGTTCGTATTCAAAGTATTCGCGCGCGTTTAGAGAAAGTGGCAGTGCAGCGTGAGCAAGGTAGACGTGCTCGTAACCGCAATGAAATTCCTACGGTGTCGTTGGTAGGGTATACCAATGCGGGTAAGTCGACGCTATTTAATCGCATTACTAACTCTAATGTGTATGCTGCTGATCAACTGTTCGCGACGCTTGATCCAACTTTACGCAAACTAGAAATAGAAGATGTTGGTTCGATAATTTTAGCCGATACCGTTGGCTTTATTCGTCATTTACCCCATGACTTAGTTGCCGCATTTAAAGCGACGCTAACCGAAACTCGTGAAGCTGATTTACAACTTCATGTGGTCGATGTTGCGGATCATCGTCGTAAAGAGAATATTGAACAGGTACAATCGGTTCTTAAAGAAATAGAAGCTGATGAAGTGCCGCAATTGTTGGTTTACAACAAAATTGATGCGCTTGAAGATATTGAACCACGTATTGACCGTGACGATGAAGGCATGCCTATTAGAGTATGGTTGTCGGCACACAGTGGCGCAGGGTGTGAACTATTGTCTGAAGCTATCAGCGAGCTGTTAGCAAAGAAAATGTTTGTTCATACGCTTAAATTAGCTCCGCAATATGGTCGTTTACGTGCTGCGTTGTTCAATTTAAATGCCGTGCATCAAGAAGACTTTGATGAACAGGGTCATTGGTTACTTGCTACTCGACTGCCTATGGTAGAATGGAATCGTTTAAGAAAAGAGTTTGGTCCTGAAATCGACGCTTTTATTTCGTAATTCGAAAAAACTACTGCACAATGTCATTTTTAGTATGAGAACTGCGGTATTTTTGTTAGATTTAACGTAATTACCTAAATTATTTAGATAACAATGGAGTATAGCTATGGCCTGGAATGAACCGGGTAATAATGGCAATGACAAAGATCCGTGGAACAAAAAAGGCGGACGTGATCAAGGCCCACCTGACTTAGACGAGGTGTTTCGTAAATTCAGCAGCAAGTTTGGTGGCTTATTTGGCGGTAATAAATCCGGCAATGGCGGCGGCGGACTTGGTGGAGCTGGTCTTTCATTTGTATTGATCATTGCTGCAATTGTATGGGCATTGAGCGGTATTTATACCGTGAAAGAAGCAGAGCGCGGCATCGTTTTACATTTTGGTCAATTTGACCGCATTGCAGATCCAGGTCTGCGTTGGAAAATGACGTTTATTGAAACGGTAATTCCGGTAGATATTGAAGCCGTTCGCTCATTATCGACGTCTGGTTTTATGCTCACTGAAGATGAAAACGTGGTAAGCGTTGAGTTTCAGGTGCAATACCGTGTAATTGACCCTTTCCTATACAAATTTAGTGTAACTAATGCTGATTCTAGCTTAGAAGAAGCGCTAGAGAGTGCACTGCGTTATGTTGTTGGTCATTCAAAAATGGACCAAGTATTAACAAATGGCCGTGAGGTTGTGCGTCAAAATACCTGGGATGAACTGAATAAAATCATCGAACCGTATAACTTAGGCTTGATCGTAACTGACGTTAACTTTAAAGACTCACGCCCACCGGCTGAAGTTAAAGACGCGTTTGATGATGCCATTGCCGCACAAGAAGATGAACAACGTTTTATTCGTGAAGCTGAAGCATACGCGCGTGAAATTGAGCCACGTGCTCGTGGTCAAGTTACCCGTATGACGCAAGAAGCTGAAGGTTACGGCGAGCGCATTATTTTAGAAGCACAAGGTGAAGTCGCGCGTTTTGAAAAGCTATTACCTGAATATCAGGCTGCTAAGCGTGTAACCCGTGAGCGTTTATATATTGATGCCATGGAAGAAGTGCTAGGTAACAGTTCAAAAGTGTTAGTTGATGTTAAGGGCGGCAATAATATGATGTATTTACCGCTTGATAAAATCATGGATAAGCAAGGGAACGCAACCCGTGTTGCATTACCTAGCTCAAGTGATATTAACGACTTACGCAATAAAGTTAATACATCGCGCAATAGCACTGTGAACTCAAGTTCAGACCGCTTTGGTGCTGATCGCTTTAACGACGGGAGATAAGCGCAATGAAAAACTTTAGTTTAGTTATATTACTAGCGGCCGTTGTGTTGTCTTTTTCGTCAGTGTTCGTAGTACCTGAAGGGCAAAAAGCAATTGTTATGCTATTCAGCAAAGTGCAAAAAGACAGTGATGATAAAGCAATTGTTTATGGTCCTGGCTTACAATTCAAAGTACCTTTCTTTAGTCAAGTACGTCGTATTGATGCGCGTATTCAGACATTAGATGGTGCACCGGATCGTTTTGTTACTAGTGAGAAAAAAGACTTAATAGTTGATTCGTTTGTAAAATGGCGTGTTAGTGATTTTAGTGCTTTTTACTTACGTGCCCGTGGTGATAAGCAATACGCTGAAGCACTACTTAAGCAAAAAGTAAATAATGGTCTACGTACTAACTTTGGTTCACGTACTATCCGTGAGATTGTTTCCGGTGAACGTAGCGAGTTAATGGAAGAAGCATTAGTTCAAGCTTCTGAAAGTGCTCAAGAGCTAGGTATTGAAGTACTTGATGTACGTGTTAAGCAAATCAATTTACCGTCAGAAGTGAGTAATTCGATTTACCAACGTATGCGTGCAGAGCGTACTGCTGTTGCTAAAGAGCATCGCTCTGAAGGTCAAGAAAAAGCCGAAACGATTCGTGCTGACATTGACCGTCGTGTCACAGTAATGCTGGCTGATGCTGAGCGTAATGCCCGTACCGTTCGCGGTGAAGGTGATGCAAAAGCTGCGGCTATTTATGCCAATGCGTACAATAAAGATGCTGAATTCTTTGGTTTTGTACGTTCATTAGAGGCCTATAAAAAGACCTTTAAAGATAAGCAAGACGTAATGGTATTATCACCAGACAGTGACTTCTTTAGATATATGAAAGGTGCTGCAGCGCAGTAATCTTTTTCTAAATCTAGCACAAATCCAAACCCTGTGTATGCAGGGTTTTTCTTTTAGTAAGATGAATTTTTATGAGTAACTTAATGTTATTCAACCAGTTAATTTTTATTGCAAAGGTCGTTGTACGACTGCGCAGAAAAAATAACCTAAACGGGGGTGATCTTTCCCCTCATTATCTGGTAAAATCTCGTCCTAATTTTTTCTAAGTGAATTTACAATGGGTAAAAACGTTGTTGTATTAGGCACCCAATGGGGTGACGAAGGTAAGGGTAAGGTAGTTGACCTCCTTACAGACAAAGCATCTTTAGTAGTTCGTTACCAAGGTGGCCATAACGCTGGTCATACACTGGTAATCGAAGGTGAAAAGACAGTTTTACACCTTATTCCATCGGGTGTATTACGTGACAATGTTAAGTGTGTGATTGGTAATGGTGTTGTTGTTTCACCAGAAGCGCTAATGAAAGAGATTGGCATGCTTGAAGAACGTGGCGTACCAGTACGTGAACGTTTATTGATCAGTGAAGCATGTCCGCTTATTTTGCCTTTCCACATCGCATTAGATGTAGCTCGTGAAAAAGCACGTGGTAATAAAGCGATTGGTACAACAGGTCGCGGCATAGGTCCTGCTTATGAAGATAAAGTAGCCCGTCGTGGTTTGCGTATCGGTGACTTATTCAACCCTGAATTATTCGCTGCGAAGCTTAAAGAAGTATTGGAATACCATAACTTCACTTTAGTAAATTATTACAAAGTAGATGCGGTAGATTTCCAACAGACGTTTGATGATGCAATGGCTGTTGCAGATATCCTTAAAGCAATGGTTGTTGACGTAACTGAGTTACTTGATCAAACGCGTCTAGCGGGCGACAACATCTTGTTTGAAGGCGCGCAAGGTACATTACTTGATATCGATCACGGTACTTACCCATATGTAACGTCTTCAAATACCACTGCCGGTGGCGTTGCTACAGGTGCTGGTTTTGGTCCGTTAAATCTTGATTATGTACTAGGTATTATCAAAGCTTACACCACGCGTGTTGGTTCTGGTCCTTTTCCTACCGAGCTTTACGACGGTTTAGAAAAACAAGACCCAGTTGGTAAGCACTTAGGTACCGTAGGTCATGAGTTTGGTGCAACGACTGGTCGCTTACGTCGTACTGGTTGGTTAGATGCTGTGGCTATGCGCCGTGCAGTACAAATTAACTCTATCTCAGGTTTTTGTTTAACTAAACTAGACGTGTTAGATGGTCTAGAAACACTAAAAATCTGTACTGGTTATCAGTTAGAAGATGGCACTATCACTAATGTGACGCCACTTGCTGCTGAAGGTTATGATAAAGTAACGCCAGTTTATGAAGAGATGCCTGGTTGGACTGAAAATACAGTGGGTGCTACTACTGTTGAGCAGCTACCAAAAGCGGCACTTGATTACATCAAACGCATTGAAGAAATCACCGGTGTACCTGTTGATATTATTTCTACAGGTCCTGACCGTGTAGAAACTATGGTATTACGCAGTCCGTTTGCATAATTACTAATGGTACTAAAAAAGCTGCCTTGTGCAGCTTTTTTTGTGTCTGGGGATAGTGTTTATAATAAATAAGCTATTTATAAATTTCATTATGGAACGATCTTTGTATAAACTTTAGCAAGATGGTTTTTAATTTAAAGTGACCTAAATGCGTTTGTTAACTTGTTTATCATTAGTGCCGTTATCGTTTTTACTGGCAAGCCACGCCAAGTCTGAAGAGACCATAGCTGCCGTGCCACTATATACAGAAACTGAGCTGCTCGCTTTGATCAATAGTAATACACACCTTGCACGAGTAAAAGCAGATGACTGTCAGTTAGTACAAGATATCGAAGCACGAGCCAATAAAATGGCACTGCCTTCTTATCAATTTTTATATGGCGATATGCTGGCGTATGCGGTGTGTGTTGATCGTAATGTAGAGCTTGGTGTGTATTATATGCGTCAAGCAGCGCAGCAAGGCTTAGCGGCGGCATTAGAGCAACTCGGGCGATACTATGACACGGGTCGATTGGTGCAAAAGGATAAAGCGCTTGCTGTGACTTACCTACGTGAAGCTTCATCACAAGGTAATTTAAAAGCACAATTGCGGTTAGTTAATTTATTTAATCAAGGCTATGGCAGTCCACGTGATTACGAAGACGCATATCGTTGGTTATTTCATAGTATGGTTGCAGATAAAGCAACCCATAAAAAGATTGAACGCTCGCTAGCCCAATTGGCGCAAAAAATGCCCGATAGTGTTGTCGCGCGAGCACGCTTGCCATTGTAGGTTTGAGTAGATTAGTTAGCGAGTTAGAAAACTAGCAAGTTGAAAGTAAAAGGGCTAGGTGTGATACCTAGCCCTTTTCGTTTTACTCTTTTATTTCTTTCGGTTCTTTGTTTTTGCCATTATTAGGATCTTTCAATACCGACATTTTTGGTGGCAGCATCGCGACGACACGTTCACCTTCTTGCGGCGGTTTTTCCATATTAATAGTAAACGGACGCAGTTTGATAGGGCTATCATCATCACTGTCTTTGTCACCATTGAGGATGAATAACGGAATTGCATCGCTGTTCATCTCTTGGTATTTGCCCCAGTTAAACTCTTCAGAAATTCGCGTTACACTGACCTTACCGCCTTTGGCAATTAAGCTACTTAAACGTGCATAAGAGCCGCTGTCACCAAACAAAATTTGCCGAGATAGAAACGTCGCGCTGTCTTTGTTTGCTTTGGCGTGAGAGGTAGAAGAACGCAATGAAAAGACGTTCTTTTCATTCAATAAATGTGAAAAATACTGCACGCCTAGCGCGTTATGATGGCGGTTTGGCGAAAGCGCCATTACGCTGCGTAGAGTTGTCAGGGGTAAGTAACGTTCAGCATGTTCTGATTGCGGGTTACCATAATAACAAGGCAGCCCATCCATACGTGCCATGCGGCAGTTTTCCCAAGCTGGATCTGATAAGTGTACTTGAATATTTTGCTCTTTTAGCCCACAAGCAATGGCACGAGCGACATGGTTTGCACCAATGATCAAAATAGTATTAGGTGAAGGCTGACGAACACCTAATAGCTTCGCAATCGGAATCGCAGTTAAGCTTTGCAGAACTACTGTGATAATAATAACGGTAAAAATCAGTGGCACCATTTTCTCGGCGTCAGCAACACCAGCTTCCATCATACTAATAGCAAAAACAGAGCCTACCGCTGCTGCGACAATACCGCGCGGAGCAATCCACGCGAGTACTAAGCGAGATTTAATTGGTAGCTCAGTGCCGAAAGTGGAGATCGCAATACACAATGGGCGAGCGATAAATAATACGATAGCCAAAAAGATAAACACATCGGCATCAAGCATCATTAAATCAGCTAATTCTAAACGCGCAGCAAGCAAAATGAATAAGGTTGAAATTAAGATCATAGACAGATCTTCTTTAAACTCTAAAACAGAATCAATTTCTAAATCGTCTTGGTTCGCTAACCAAATACCAAATACAGTAACCGCTAATAGACCTGACTCATGGCTCAAATGATTTGAGACTGTAAAGCTAATAAGTACCAGAGCTAAGATGCCGAATTTATGTAATTCAAATGGTAGCCATTCGCGGCGGATCAGTAACGTTGTAAGCCAACCTGCGACCACGCCAATAGATAAACCGACTCCTAAGGTTTTAAACAAGGCGATTACGGTATGGATAAACACTTCACCTTGACCAACTAGCATTACCGCTTCAAATACTAAAACCGCAAATAAAGCACCAATTGGGTCAATAACAATGCCCTCCCAGCGTAGTATGCGATCAATGTCTTGGGTTGGCCGCATTGAGTTTAATAGCGGTGCAATAACTGTTGGGCCAGTAACAACCAATACCGCACCGAGCACCGCTGCTACACGCCAGTTGAGTTCTAAAATCCAATAGGCACTGAGACTTATCACTATACAAGTCGTAATCATGCCAATAGAGCACAAGTTACGGACTACCTTGCCAATACCTTTGAGTTCTCGAAAGTGTAGAGTTAAAGAACCTTCAAATAAGATCACCGCAACACTGAGCGAGACCACAGGGAAGAGTAAATCACCAAGCAGTGCATCTGGATCAAGTAAACCCGTAGCAGGGCCAAGTAACAGGCCGGTAAGTAACAAAAATAAAATAGCTGGGACACGAAAACCCCATGCTATCCATTGGGCGAGAACCGAACATAGAGCGATCCCTGCGATATAAATAGCTGACATAGATGAAGTATTCCTTATTTATTACAACAGTTAGGAGTAAACCTTTCGATACTTATAATACAGGGGTATACACGTGTATGTTAATTTTTCCTAATAGAATTTTAGCTGTTTACGAACTTATTTGTAGAAGAAATGATAATTTATTGGTTTTGAAATATTTGAAACAAATTAAACTCTGTTTAACTAACTGAATCTTATAGACTTTAAAATTTATTAGCTGCAATAGTAAGCCGAGTGAATAAAATATAGTCTTGATCTTTAGGCTAAAAGTAGCGTAATATAGTTAGTGTTCAAACAATTAGTCATCTAATTAGTTACTTGTTAGGTCTAAGCGAATACATATAGTTATTTTTAAGTTGCTTTAAATTACAACAACTTAGATTGAGGTCACTATATTTATATGCTTAAAAATCAATTTGTTAATTGTTTTGAATGCAGTTTGTACAATTTTACTCATTTTTAGTAATTAGTTAATTTGAACATAAATTACATTTTATTGTGATTCATATTGTTTGAGTTGAACTGTTACTTACTCAATATTTGACACCCATCGTGGTGAGCAAATCTCGGTCCTTGAGTCATCACCCTATCTGTTGGTGTACCAGACTTTAGAGGCTCTATGTATGTTGTTAATAAAAAAGCTTCACACAGCTTTTTACAGCGATGCATAAACAACACTTTTTATTTACTTTATAACTGTTCAGTCTTAATGATTGAGCCAAAGTTATGCTATATCTAACGCACTTTGTTAATTAACTAAGTGAGCGTTTCCGGCTGAGTATTAAAAAGTGATGGCTAAAGAAAGTGAGCAAAAGCAAGTGCAAATTGTTAACTCGTAACCTAGGTAAACACTAGGTGGTTGTTTTCAGATTTATCCAAACTAGGGTAAGTCACAGTTAAAATGGAAAGTTGAACATTTATGCAAAAGTTAAATTGGCGACGTATCGTATTAAAAGTAGGTAGCGCATTGATTGCACCTGATCAAGATGGTTGTCGCTCACGCTATTTATTAACCATCGCTCAGTTTATTGTTCGTTGTCGTAGTCAAGGAATTGAAGTTATTTTAGTTTCGTCAGGCTCAGTTGCCGCTGGCGCGCATTTATTTCCGAAGACACAAGAGCGCACTGTGGCAATGAAAAAAGCCATGGCAGCAGCAGGGCAAACCGAAATGATGGCTATGTGGGACCGCTTTTTTGATTTCCCATCGGCGCAGATTTTATTAACTCATGGTGACTTACGTGACCGTGAGCGTTATGAGAGTATTAGAGAAACTGTTTTCACTTTGTTGGATCATGGTGTGCTGCCAATCATGAATGAAAATGATACGGTGACAACTGATGATTTAAAAGTCGGTGATAATGATAACTTATCGGCAATGGTCGCTGCGGCAGCAGATGCTGATGCATTGATGATTTTTTCAGATGTGGATGGGCTTTATGATAAAAACCCTAATCTGCACGACGATGCAATATTACTGCCTGAAATTAAATCAATTGATGAATCAATCTATGCTATGGCAGGATCTGCTACCAGTGCGGTTGGTACAGGTGGTATGAAAACTAAAATTGAAGCAGCTGAAAAAGCGACTTCACATGGTATTACTACTTATATAATTAATGGTTTTAAAGAGCAGACATTTACAAAACTGCTGGAAGGTGAGAACCCTGGTACTATTTTCTTACCGTACGAAAAACCGATGCAAGAAGCTGTTCACTGGATGACTCATACTGCAAGTGAGCAAGGTGAAGTCGTTGTCGCAGGTTCATACGATGAATCTTTAGAAGGTGAAACTGGCTGTATCCGTGGCGATGAAATTGTCGCAGTGCATGGTGAGTTTGCAATTGGCGATACCATTTTGGTACGTAGCAGCGACGGCACTCGATTAGCCAAAGCAACTGCAAATTACAGTAGTTGTTTATTGAATTTTATAGCTGATAACGAACAAAGCGAATTTAGCGACAAGATGCAAGATTCGATTGGTCCCGTTATTTCAGAGAAAGATATCGCATTATTGGAGAAGTCATGAGTTTAATTACAGATATTTCACGTCAGGCAGCAAAAGCGGCACATCAGTTAGCCTTACTCGATACCGAGACTAAAAATCAGGTGCTACTGGATATGGCTGCAGCATTACGCCAACAAAAAGCATTTATTATTAAAGAGAACGAAAGTGATTTAGCCGCAGCCCGCGATAACAATCTAGCAGCCGCTATGATTGACCGTTTAACGCTTAATGACGAACGTATTGAAGCGATGGCTGAAGGCATTGAAGTGATTGTAAGCCTTGATGATCCGGTGGGTCAATTACGCGATATTACTGAACGTCCTAACGGGATTAAAATTCGTAAAATGCGCGTACCACTTGGTGTGGTATGTATGATTTATGAAGCGCGTCCAAATGTAACCGCTGATGCTGGAGCGTTATGCTTCAAATCAGGTAATGGGGTTATTTTACGTGGTGGTAAAGAGGCGCTTAAAAGCTCGCAAGCAATTGCTAGTGTTATGCATCAAGTATTAGAGCAGCATAATTTACCGGCAGCGTTAATCTCCGTTATTCCAGATCCAGACCGCGGATTATTAATGGAATTGATGCAGCAACGTGACAGCATTGACTTAATTATTCCACGCGGCGGCGAAGGGCTAATTAACTTTGTAACAGATAACAGTACAATTCCTGTGATCCAGCATTTTAAAGGTGTGTGTCATTTATACGTAGATAAAGACGCTGACTTAGAAGTGGCGATTAACTTGCTACTGAACGGTAAAACTCAGCGTACTGGCGTATGTAATGCATTAGAAGGACTTGTCGTTCATCAGGATGTTGCAGATGAGTTTTTAAATTTATGTGCTGTTGTATTACGCCAAGAAGGTGTAAAAATAAATGCAGATAGCCAAGCCGCACAATATTTTGATGATGCAACAGTGCTTGCGCCAGAGGAATTTGGCGAAGAATATTTAGATTTAGAAATCGCGATTCGTGTAGTACCAGATTTGGCTGGTGCAATTGAGCATATTGCGCAATTTGGTTCACACCATACGGAAGTTATTTGCACTAAAAACCAAGCCGCGGCTGAATTGTTCCAGCGCAGTGTTGATGCCTCAGTAGTGATGGTTAATACCTCATCACGCTTCTCTGATGGCTCACAGTTAGGTTTAGGTGCAGAGATTGGTATCGCAACGTCAAAACTACACGCTTACGGCCCAATGGGCTTAGAATCATTAACGACGGAGAAATACCTCGTCAATGGTGTAGGTCAAATTCGCGAATAATTGGTAGTCGAATAACCAAATTAAAATGCCGAGTTTATGCTCGGCATTTTTGATCGTAAATACCATGCAGCGCACAACTGATAGCTAAAAAATAACTAACATAAAATAAACAGCTTTTTGATTAAAATGAGAAAGATTTAAAAATTGAATTTGGCATGAGAGCCATAGTGATAAAAATTGAAGAGTAGGAAAGTGGTGGAGCTAAGCAGGATCGAACTGCTGACCTCCTGCGTGCAAGGCAGGCGCTCTCCCAGCTGAGCTATAGCCCCACATTCCTAAAGTTACGAATTTCGTAACCTACTTGAGGTTCCGTTTCAAGCGGGACGAACTTTAATGAGATTTCTAAATTTGGTCAAGTATTATTTATATATTTTTTGAATTTTTACGCAAACAATGAATTTTTGGTAGACTAACGGTCACTGGATAACAGGAATGATACTAATAATGAAAAAATACGCGTTGATGTTACTCGTTTTACTCTGTGGTTGTGCTAGCCAAAGTGATGAGCCGCCTTTTGAAATTAATAATAAACAGTTACACACTAAATTAGATGAGCAAGGTAATAAGATTTTTGCTTATGTGGTATCGGTTAAAGCCAATAGTCGCGCAAATTTAAACTTAGATCGACCACTGACACGCCAGCAATTTAAAAACTTTGCAGAGCAAGAATATTTTGAAGAATCAAATAGCTTAAAATTAGAATTAGAAGATCAAGCCGTGCACTTATTAAAACAAGAGTTGCATGACAAAAAGTATTGTCGCAACGATAAATATGAGATAAATGAAGTATTGTGGCGAGATTTAAGTGTACGCTTGATGGGGCGTTGTTTATAAATGTTAGCGGATAAAAGTAAATTAGCGGCGCTGTTAGCGCATTTAAATATCAATTATGACGTTATCGAACACCCTGCATTACATAGTAGTCTTGCTGCAGATGAATTAATGGTGGAACGGCCCGGAACGCGATTAAAAAACTTATTTTTGCGTGATAACGAAGGTAAAAAGCATTTTTTGGTGATCACCGCACATGACAAGCAGTTAGACTTAAAATCACTGGCTAAATATCAAGGCTTGTCACGCTTAGGGTTTGCCTCCGATGAGCGCTTAGCACGCTTTTTAAAAGTCGCACCTGGATGTGTATCTATGCTTGCTCTGATGAATGATAAGCAAAATGATGTCACTTTATGGCTTGACCAAGACATATGGTTTGGTGATCTATTTCATTGTCATCCATTTGAGAACACCCAAACATGGTTATTAAAAAAAGCCGATTTAGACGCTTTTTTTGCCACCACAGGGCATCAGCCTAAAGTGGTTTTTTTACCCGCTAGATAAGCCGAACTTACTAAAATTAATCCGCATATACAGACTAATAATAACGAGGCCATAAATGCGATATGGCCAAGTTGTTGATATACCAAGCCTGGTACAAAAGAGCCTAAAGCCCCGCCACTATAATAAAACGACACATAAGCACCATTAGTGACACTCGGTGGTGCACTGCTTATTTTATTAACCAGCGGCGCTGCGGTTGAATGAATAATAAACATCGCGCCGCAAAAACCAGTGAATGCCAGTAAAAAAATCACTAATTGTGAGCTCATCAAAAATACTAGTGTAGTGCTGTAAAAAGCAAATATAGCAGACAATAAATGCCACGGTGAAATACTCTTTTTTAATAACCAAGGAGTCGCAATAGAGGCGAGGGCGCCAATCAAGTAACCGCTATAAACTAAGCCAATATCACGGGTATTAGTAATTAAAAAAGTGTCTTGTAAAATGAACGGTAAATAATTTAATAACGCAGCAAAGCAAAAAAACATACAAAACACCGCACCATATAATTTTAATACCGCAGCATTCGCGAGCTGTTTTAAATAATTTAATGGGGAAAGAGTGCTGTTAACAATGGCTGTTTGATTACGTGGAATACTCAGTGCAAAGCTAATTAAACCTGCGGCAATAACAAAATAGAAGCTTTGCCAAGTCCATAAATCAGCAAAAATAGCCGCTAACACTCGGCCAAAGTAACCCCCAGCAATTGTACTGCCAATATAGAAGGTCATATTCTTTTGCAAACTATCAGCTTGATAAGTGCTGCCTATGTAAGTGGTCATTGCGGTGAGTGCGGCAGGCAAGGTTAAACCTTGTAAAAATCGTAGTAACAGTAATAACTCAAAACTGGGGGCATAGGCAAAAGCAACACAGGTAACAGCTAGTACTAGCATCGCGTAGCGAAGAATTGTTAAAGGGTTACGTTTAGCTAGTAATAAGCCGTATACCAAAGGAGCAATCGCCAAAGGGAGCATAGTTGCCGTCATCAAGCTACCTGCGGTTGCAGGACTAACTGAAAATTGCTCTGCAAATAAGCTTAATAATGGCTGCGGTGCATAGAGCACGAAAAAGATAAACAGCGAGCAAACTAATAAATGACCGAAACGCATTTTATTGGCCCTACTACAAAAACCACAGCTTAACCTGATTGATATTAAATTCAACCTCAACGCGTTCTTTAAGTGGTTACTTTTATTCTAGAAATAAGTATTTATTGCGCTAAATCAGGTTTTCAATCACAACACTTTGCTAGATTAATGGCCACAGCACTATGATTTGTTTTAATTGGTGATTAAAATAAAGCTAATATCAGTTTTTAATGGAACAAAGCTATGGGTTCATTACAAGACCAATTGCTACAAGCAGGATTAACCACATCACATAAAGCTAAAGTTGCTAAAAGTGAAAAGCGTAAGCAACAAAAAAAGCCAAAAAAAGGGGCAACTAGTAACCCTAGTGATCTGCAAAAGCATATTCAGCAAACAAAGTTAGAACAGCAGAAAAAAGCAGAAGAATTAAATCAAGCTCGCCAAGGTGAGTTAAAGCAACGTGAGCAAGTTGCCCGCGTAAAGCAGATATTAGAACATCATAATCAAGATTCGATTCGTGGTGAGCGGACTTTCAATTTTACTTACGAAAATAAAGTCAAAGAGCTCGACGTAAATGAACAAACGCAAAAAGCCTTGTCAGGTGGCCGACTGGCAATTTGTGTATTGGAAGGGCAGTTTTTTGTACTTGAAGATGAGCCAGCCCGTAAAGTGGCAGAAGTTGATGAAAAGTACATCGTGTTTCATGTAGAGCCTGAAGACAAAGGCAAAGATGCTGATGACCCATACGCTGATTTTGAAGTACCAGATGATTTAGTATGGTAGCCTAAGAGATGACTTGAGCAGCGTGTTTGGTGATCTTCTTGGTGTATAAATTACGTACATATGTGATGTACAAAGATCCGTTATTATGGTCTACAATTAAGCTAATAATTTTTATAAACCGTCAAAAAGAAGAGAAAATACAATGAACAAGATAACAAAATTACTCTTAGGTGCAAGCCTCTCTATGGTTGCTAGTATGTCATTTAACAGCATGGCTGCCGATGGTGCTGCGCTTTATACAGCAAAAATGTGCCAAACATGTCATGGCCCTGAAGGTAAGGCACCGATCATGGCAATGTATCCTAAACTAAATGGTCAGAATAAAGAGTATTTAGTAGCGCAAATGAAAGACATTAAATCAGGTGCGCGTAACAATGGCATGACTGCAGCGATGAAAGCGATGGTTGCGACTGTTACTGAAGAAGAAATGGTCGCTATTGCCGATTACTTAGCAAACGTAAAATAATTTTTGCTGAGTGTGAGTTATCACTGGGCTCACCGAAAACAGCCACACCAATTTGGTGTGGCTGTTTTGTTTTAAATATTGATCATCCACGCACACTACTTTAGACTTCTATCCATCTATTTCGTGTTTTGTTTTTAACGCGTTTAAATAAGGCCCCATAATGTTTGAATTACCACAACTTGATTTAAAAAATAAAGTCTCTGCACAAGAATGGCAGTTACGAGTTGATCTTGCCGCCTGTTATCGGTTGGTTGAGCATTTTCGTTGGGGTGATTTGATTTACACACATTTATCGGCGCGTTTGCCGGGGACTGACCATTATTTAGTGAATGCGTTTGGCCTCACATTTGATGAAGTAACAGCTTCTAACCTAGTCAAAGTGGACTTGGCCGGAAATATTTTAGATGACACGCCATTTGCAATCAACCCTGCTGGTTTTACGATTCACAGCGCGATTCACGAAGTGCGTGATGACGCTCATTGTGTTATTCACTTACATACTAAAGAAACGATTGCCGTTGCCACGCAGCAAAATGGTCTGCTGCCACTTAGTCAATATTCAATGTTTTCACTGCCGTCATTGTCTTATCACGGCTATGAAGGCTTAGCAGTTAATAGCGATGAGAAAAAACGTTTACAAGATGATCTCGCTAATACTAATCATATGTTGTTAGTAAACCATGGTGGTTTAACTGTGGGGCCAACGGTGGGTGATGCATTTATGCGTTTTTATGACTTACAGCGTGCTTGTGAAATACAGCTGGCTTTACAAGCCAGTGGCCAAGCTGTTACACCAGTACCTCAAGCCATAATCGATAATATTTATAATCAAGCGAATGTAGTGCACAGCGGTAGTACCGGTGGGCAATTAGCTTGGCCTGCGATGTTACGTAAGGCCCATCGTCTTGATCCTAGTTTTGCAAAATAACCTAAGCCTTGGTTAATAAGGAATTGTCATGAAAGTTAATCGCGTTGAAGTTTTTGATATCCACTGTCCAGACAGACCTGCTTGGACTCCTGTATTTGTCCGTATTCATACTGACGAAGGTATTAGCGGGGTTGGCGAAGCTGGCCTTGCTTATGATTTAGGACACAGTGCTGCCGCTGCTATGATCAAAGAAATGGCTGATGCTTTCTTAATTGGTCATGATCCATTTCAAACCGAAAAGTTATGGTCGCGTATGCTGCGTGAAAGCTTTTGGGGTTTAGGTGGGGGCCCAGTAGTCTATGCCGCAATGAGCGCGATAGACACTGCTTTATGGGACATTAAGGGTAAAGCACTAGGTTTGCCTGTGTATCAGTTGCTAGGCGGTAAAGTTAACGACAAGCTGCGTACTTATGCTTCGCAATTACAGTTTGATTGGGATACTGAGTTTAAAGCTCTGGTACATCCACAAGAATACGCAGAAGCGGCGTTAAAAGCAGTGGCTGAAGGCTACGATGCCGTTAAAGTTGATCCGATCCAATATGATAAAGACGGCAATACCTATTACGACCGCACTAACATTATTTCACGTGCTGAAATGAAGCTATATCGCGCCCGTATGCAGGCAATTCGTGAAGCTGTTGGTGATGAAGTCGATATCATTTTTGAATGCCACAGTTTACCGGGTGTTACCTCTGCTATTCAAATCGGTGAAATCGCTAAAGAATTTGACTGTATGTTTTATGAAGAACCAGTTAACTACTTAAATCATTCGTTACATGCCAAAGTGGCAGATAAAGTATCAGTGCCAATTGCCGGTGGCGAGCGTTTATATAATCGTTGGGGTGTGCGCCCTTACTTAGAAGATCAAAGTATTAATGTATTACAGCCAGATATCGGTTTATGTGGTGGTTTTACTGAAACTAAAAAAGTGTGTGATTACGCTGATATTTTTGATGTGCGTATTCAGGCTCACGTCTGTGGCGGCCCCGTTGCAACCGCAGCATCATTACATTTAGAAACGGCTATTCCAAATTTCTTAATTCATGAGCATCACACTTATGCAATTAAAAAGTGGAACCGTGAGTTATGCTTGCAAGATCCACAGCCTAAAAATGGTTTCTTTGAAGTGTCTGAAGAGCCGGGTATTGGTATTGAACTTAACGACGAAATAGTGATGCGCTCTCAGCGTGTTGAGATCAAATAAAATCATAGGCTACGAGCTATGAATAGCGAGCTAATTCCTGCTCGCTATTCATTAAGTTTATCTACTTTGACCTTTGCAAATTTAAAACTATTTCTTACTAATTCAAAGCGTTAAAATTTTCCTAGCACCTAGCACCTAGCACCTAGCACCTAGCACCTAGCACCTAGCACCTAGCACCTAGATATCATTCACCTTACATTGTACATCCGGTAGCGGCTCGGTGGCTTTGCTATCGAGATGACGTACAAAGCATAGGTTGTTTTTTATCAGTAATTCAAAACGGTCTGGCATGTTTAGCTGTTTACCCATAATAGGGTTGCCAAGTTCGTCGGTTTTAGTGACGTTATCAACGACCATCAAGCTGCGCTTCATAAACACATCATTAGCTACTGCAATCTTCTCTGAGCGCATTAGGCGAGCAATTCCTTGAGCAATCAGTTCACCTTGTGGCTCTATTAGTAATGCATGCTGTAATTTTGGTGTTGGTTTTTCATTTTGTACAGAGCAGCCGCAGATCAAGAGCGCGGCTAGTATTGATGATGAACATTCTTTTAGCATAACAATTCTGCCTTGAGTTTAATGCTAACGCTTAATGCGAAGGCAGTATTTTATTTTGCTCAGCAAGTGATCCAGCCCGTGTATCTAATACTGCTGGGGTGTCATCAAAGCGTGCAGGTGCAAAACCTTGCTTACTGGCTATTGAACTGGCTGCTGGACAACTACCATTATCACGATAACCCAGCGCTGCTTTAAGTATAGCTTCTTCAGGGTCGCCTAGCTGATGGCTAAAGTCATCAGCAACGGCGCAACCGGCTATGCGTACTGGTAGGCGGGCATTATCAGTGGTATTTTGCGGCGCAAAACCATCTGAATATTCACCAAAACCTTTATTGTTCTCGCCAGTAAATTGAATGCTAAAGTAAGTCGTATCGCAGTTATCGATGGGATAAAAACCGTATGGTTTACCGCAGGTACCAGAGCCAATTTGAATTACCTCAATATCTGCACCGCGTAAGCCATTTATTATCGCTTCGCTGGCAGAGCAAGTGCTGGCGGTAGTTAACAAGTACACGCGTTCTAAATTTAAGGTTGGTAATGGCGTGCCAACAACTAGAGCAGGATTATCAGCAAAACCAACAAACTCATTGGTAAACATGACGGGTTTTAAGCGTTGTCCTGTTACTGGATTAAATGTTGGGTGTTGATCGTTAAAAATGGTTTTTTCGAAAATTTTACCGTTGGTGTTCGCGGGGCCTGCGATCATATAAGCAACTTGACTAGCCATTTGTAAAAAACCACCGCCATTGTAACGAATATCAATAATTAGGTCAGTGACATTACTTGCTTTGAGGTTATTAAAGGCATCATAAAGCGGTTTTTCAGCAATTGCATTGTGGCTATTAAATTGAAAGTAACCAACAGTGCCATCAGCTAAGGTCTTCACGTTTGTGACTGGCCTAGAAGTAATCGTTTGCGAGTTTAAAATAACTTCGCGGGTTTCATCGGTATTTATATCTTTGAATACAAAGCTGGTGCTTTTACCAACTTTAGTTGGATATAAACCTGCGTTGAGGGTATCTACTTCAGCTTGCGTATTGGCATTGATAAAATCAACACCATCGATTTCTAAAATTTCAAAGCCGCGGGCAAGATTTTGCGCACTTGCAGGTGAGTTGGGCTCTGTATAGCTGATCACACCTTGACGTGGTGCTGTAGGGCTTATTAATTTAACCTTAAAACCGTAACCAAAAGTCACTCCTGATTGGCTTTGGGCTTCCCATTGTGCGGTTGGTAGGCTAGAGTGAAAGTTATCTTTGTTTGCGCCTGACTCGGTAATTTTCTCGGTTTTTAGCAATTTAAAATATTCACTTACAGCAGGGGTCAGCGCTGGATCACGATCGATAATTTCGTCATACCAAAGGTAGGTTTCATTGCTCCATGAGCGCAGCCAGTGCTTTTCGTTTAATGCTTGGCATTGTTGATAAAAATTACTTGAGGGTTGAAATACACCTTGTGTCCAATTGATTCTGTTACCAGTGTCGCCATCACCATTGCTGTTATTGTTGTTGTCGGTCATTGTACTACCGCCACCACAGCCAGAAAGAAGCGCTAGAAAAGAAACATTGAAAAGCCCAATAGTGAGCTTTTGAATAGAGGAAACAGCCATAGTGATGATCTATTTTTTATACAATATAAACTCAATATAGCGGTTTTTAATTAAACTTGGTAGCAGTGCTGCGCATTTTTGTAGCTAAGTTGTTGCCATACACTATGAGTATTACACAGCTCAAAATGGTTTGACCAACGCTGTTGATAACTCGCGTTGATTTGACACACAGGGAAATTACTAGCAAACATAACGCGGTGCTGACCAAAGTGTTGCAGGATAAAGTTAAAACACTGCTGTTGCTGAGTTTGCAGCTGCGCGGTGAGTAGCTCAAAGCCTGAAAATTTAATCCAGCAGTTAGGTAGTTGCGCTAATTGGCTGATCCCCTGCTGCCAAATTGACAGATTATTGGGTAAACCCGCATGGTTTATTATTAATTGTAAATGCGGAAGTTGTTGGCAGTAGTTGATTAGCTGCTGGGTAATCGTAAGCTTTTCAACTTCAAATTGAGCTTCAAATATCAGCTGCTTACTGGCTAATAGCGCTAAGTTATCATGGCATGTAGCATGGCTTAAGCGCATGGCATCAGCGCCTTCGGTGATATCTCTAATGCCCACTAAGCTTGGGTGTGATAAAGCGGTAATTGCATTATTAAAATCGTCGGGATGACTATTAATATTGGCAAAGCTGATAGCTTTATAATTGTGGCCACTTAAGTGCTCAGCTAGCCAGTGCAGTTCATTGATGGGGTGCTGGTTATCAAAGCCTGCTTCAATGTGTACTAGGCCAGCAATTTCAAACTGACTTATATGCTGTAATTGATTAACACTTATGGGCGCTTTAATCGTATCTAAATTTGGCCAAGGCACAGGATTGTTACCTTGTAGCCAATCATATTGCCCTTGGACTAAATTAAAAAAGTGTACGTGAGGGTCAATAATGCGTTCACTCATTGCGCGGTGTAACCACCATCAATGGTTTGCAAGCTGCCGGTAATAAAGCTGGCATCATCACTGGCTAAAAACGTAACTAATGCTGCGACTTCATCAGCTTGGCCTAATCGTCCGAGTGGCTGTAATGCGCCTTCTTCGGCAACTATAGTGGCTTTATCGGCGCCACTACGAGCACAATATGCGTCGATAGCATTATGAAAAAGCGGTGTTTCTATGGTGCCTGGGCACACTGCATTGGTGCGAATATTAAACTTGGCATAATCCAATGCGGTGGTTTTTGCCATTGAGGCTAACGCATGTTTGGTCAGGTTATACGCAAACGAGTTGTTTTTAGCTATGATGGCTTGATCTGAGGCAATTAAAATAATCACCCCATTTTGTTGCGCTTTCATGCTTGGTAACACGCTTTGAATTGCCGCGTAGGCACCTTTTACATTAAGTGCAAACAAGCTATCGAAGGTTGCTTCGTCAGTGTCTTCAATTGTCGCGCTTAGATGACGGCCGGCATTCGATACCAACACATCTATACATTTGCCATTACTGGCAATCTTTGCAATAACCGTTTTTACTGCGCTAACATCACTCACATCGCAGTGGTGCCAAGTGCCTAAATCTGCAGGTTCTAGATCAAGGTTATGTACTTGGTAACCATTATTTAGAAAACGCTTAACAACAGCAAGACCTATACCTTTACTGCCGCCTGTAACGATAGCAACCTTTGACATGGAATTTCCTTAGTGGTTGTGACCACAACCGCCTTCGCTATGGACATGGCCGTGTGATACTTCTTCGCTGGTTGCTTCACGTACGCTAAGTACTTGTACATCAAACGTTAGAGTTTTGCCTGCAAATGGGTGGTTTAAATCACAATCAGCATTGAAACGACCTACTTTCACGATCGTTACTTGATGACGGCCTTGATTAGAGCTAACCATTGCTGTCATACCTGGCTTCCATACTTTAGTGTCACCTTGAAGGTGTTTAAGAGGAATGCGTTGAATAAGATCATCAACACGTTCACCGTAAGATTCACTCGGTGTAAGTGTCACGCTGAAGCTATCGCCAGCAGCCTTGCCTTCAAGAGCTGTTTCAAGACCCGGAAGCATACCTTCCAAACCATGAATATAGGTTAGCGGCTCACTGCCAGTACTTGTTTCTAGTTGCTCGCCCGCTTCACTTAATGTGTAGTGAAATTCAACTGCCGAGTTTTTGCTAATTTGCATGCCGATCTCTTTAATTTAACTGTAATGAAAAGCTAATTTTACGCTAAATAAGCTGGATTATAAACTACTGGTTCGGTTAGTGTGGTTGCTTTAAGGTTCTTGCAAGCTCTGAAAGTAAACCTTCGTCATGCAATTGTGACACGGCCTTTGTTGCTTGCGGCAAATGTAGCACCAGCTGCGTGCCAGGCGTTAAAATACTCGAGGCACTAAGTTTATTCCACCGGGCTAAATCACTATGCGGCACATCATAAAGTTGGCTGATTCCCCAGATAGTATCACCAGGCTTTACCTGGTATTGGATTGCGATAGTGGGGATCGCTATTTCAGTTTGTTCAAGGTAAGGACTGATTTTATAATTGATAGTTAACGAGTCTGGCATGGTGCGAGGTTGGCCAACCATCAGTGCTTCACCAATACCAATTAAATTAGAGGTTTTGTTATTCATCGCTTTTAGTTTGTTAACTGATAATCCAAAACGACGAGCAATCGAGTACAAAGTATCATTTTTTTTCACTGTATATTCGCCAGTGAAATTATTTTTAAAGAACTGGCTGCTTAATAAGCTTTGCTGTTGCAGTGGTAGCAATAAAGTATGAGGACCATTAGGTGAGCTTTGGTTTTTTAAATAGCCAGGGTTGAGTTTGTGTAGTTGGCTGCGACCAATACCAGATAAATTGGCAATCACCGAAAAATCAAATTGCTGACCAACGTTAAGCTCAGTTGTAAGGGCTTTGTTGGCAAGTTTAGGGCGGTATAATCCGCGCTGAGGGTTTTGTATTAAGTAGCTTAATGCCATTAGCTTTGGCACGTATTCAGAGGTTTCTTTGGGTAATTTCAACGACCAGTAATCAGTGCTTTTGCCGCGCTTTTTATTTTCTGCGATGGCGCGCTTTACACGTCCTTCGCCACTATTATAAGCCGCTAATGCATGTAGCCAGTCGCCATCAAAGCGCTTATGTAAATACTCTAAATAGGCCAAAGCGGCATCTGTTGAAGCGAGAACATCTTTGCGGCCGTCATACCATTGATCTGATTTTATACCGAAGTGATGAGCCGTCGCACCGACTAATTGCCATACCCCAACTGCTTGTTCTGATGAGCTAATAGTCGGGCGGAAGTCACTTTCTACAAAAGGCAATAAAGCTAATTCCATGGGTAACTTACGTTGCTCTATTTTACTAACAATATGATAAAGATAAGGCGCAGCCCGGGCACTGACAATCTGTAAGTATTTTGGTTGCTTGGTATACCAGATAATCCGTTTATTTAGTGCTTTGTTTAGGTAAATTTGAATGGTTAAGTTGTCGGCTATATGTCGCCATAAATCTTTATTGCGAGTGTGCGCTTGAGGTGATGTAGCGGCTTGTTGCGCTGGAGCTGTTAATGTTATTTTTTGTTTTTTATGCTTGGTATCTGTGGGCTGTGCTGAGCTATTTGATGACGGTTTAACGTGATTAAAAATAACCGGAGCTTGCACAGTATCACTTGGCGCTGAATGTGGCTCAGTTGTTTGGCAACCGGATAGTAAAATTAAAGTCACAAACAGGGCTAAGAGGTAACTGCGCATAAACATCACTAAATTAATATCCTTTTAAAAGTCTAGCACATCCACGTGCGAGCGCTATTTTGACTGTTTAACTCGTTTAAGTCCAGCCTCTAGAAACAACGGGTAAGCTTTTCGTGCTATCTCATCAACTTGGTAGTCTTTCGCAAACTGCTGATTAAAGCTTTGCTGTAATTGCACTAAATCTTGCTCTGGATAGTTTGTTACATGCTGTTGTATCGCGTGCAAAAAGTTTAATGGTTGCTGTAAATCGTCTCGTTTTAGTACGCTTCCGTGGCCAGGAAGGATTATCTTGATGCGCTGATCTGAGTGAAGTTGCGTGAGTATTTGCAACCAGTTATTAAAATTACCATGGCCGGGATAAGGTAGCCAATCAACCACATCAGCACCGACTAAAATGCGATGATTTTCGGCGCTGAGAGTTAAATCACCATTAGTATGGGCTTGGTGTGCGTTAATCGTGACTGGGTAGTTGCCAAGTTCAATGGTTAAGCTATCAACAACGTAAGTTTGTGGTGGTTGTAGCTGATATTGGCGCCATCGTAATAATCGCTGCTTAGCTAAGTTGAGTTTGTTTTGCCAGTGCTGTTGTTGCGCTTCGGGCTGCTGGGCTAAACGCTGTAAACTCAATTCGATACTTTTTTCATAACTATCAAGTTTATTAGTATAAGTTTGTTGGAGTTGACTAAATTCAGTAGCAAGCTGTTGATGGACAATTAATTGAGCATCGGGGAAATGATGCTGCAAAATAGCCATGCCCAGTAAATGGTCGTCGTGGAAGTGACTAGCAACTAAGTAACACAAAGGGGTTTTTAAGGTGCTTTTTAGTTGCTTAACGGTTGCTTCAACAGCGGCAAAGTCGCCACTGGCATCAAACATTAGCGCGCATTTATCACCTTCAATGAGTACTTGGTTTGAGTCATAAAAGCGTAGGGCTCGTTGCTGCTCTAAAAATTGTACGTTAGGGGAGATTGTTTGCCACTGTGTTGCTGCAACAGCAGAGCGGGGTGCAACAAGACTAAAGCTTAGCAATAAAAGTGCAGTTAACTGAGTGGGGATATAAAAAGGGTGAGTCATAACCGTATTGCCAAAATAGAGAAAATAAAATAGGCAAGTTAGCTGATTTTGTTTTTAATTGATACTGGAATCCACGAGATAATAAAAAAAGCGCGAGTGCGCTTTTTTTATTCGGCTGACGATTGCCCTAAGTAAGCACTGAGCTTATCGATGAGTTGATCCTGCTGCTGTTGGGTAACGCTTTGCTGTGTTTTTGCTTCGAGTAACTCATGGCTAATATTCAAGGCTGCCATTAATAAGGCTTTTTGATCATTGCGCACTGTTGAGCGCTGCTTCATTTGATCAACCAAATCATTTAAGTATTTGGCTGATGCAATGAGTGCATCCTCTTGCCCAGCTGGGCAAGCAAATTGCTGCTCTTTACCAAGCAACTCAACTGTGACTCGCTGGTTTTGCAGCTCAGACATTAGTTAGCCTGTTGGGCGCTTTGTAGCTTCTCAAGTAAACCCGTTAAAGTTGTGCTGGTGTCTTTTTGTTTTTCTTCACTTTCAAGTACTTCAAGTTGAAGAATTTCATTTTCATCGATTAGCTTACTATTTTTATCTTTAAGCTCGCTAACCTGAGTTTGTAGCTGTGAATTTTGGCTAATTAATTGGTCGATCAATTGTTCTAGTTGAGAAAGGGTATCGTTATTCATAAAGGCGCTCATAAAACTGTGATTATTGTCATGCAAATGTAAAGCAAAGTTGCTTTATATGCCAGCATTTACGTGTGTTTTGGCTGATTTTTATTTAATGTTAATAAGCTGTTCAGGCTAGCGACTAATTTGTTCATAAGTGGTTCACTTAATGGCCAGCAATTTATGACCCTTGGCGTTTTATGTTGTAGAATATAACTAACTTCAATGAGTTTATTTAAGCGAAATTATATTATGCTCAGTTACAGACACTCATTTCATGCTGGAAACCCAGCCGATGTCGTTAAACATTTGGTATTAGCTCAGGTATTAAGTTACCAGACGCTCAAAGATAAGCCATTGGACTATATCGATACTCACTCAGGAGCTGGCTTTTTTGAATTAGCCAGTGCTGATGCACAAAAAACGCAAGAATACCTAAATGGCATTGCTAAGCTTTATCAACATCGCAGTGAGCATCAGGAACTAAATGATTATATTGATTTAATTAAATCATTTAATGACACAGAACAATTAGCTTTTTATCCGGGCTCGCCGAAAATTGCTGAGCATTTCTTGCGTCGCCAAGACAAAGGTTGGTTTTTTGAGCTACATCCGCGAGATTTGGCATTACTACAAGAAAACATGAGCGGTAAGCGCTCAATTCGTGTCCGCGGCGAGGATGGCTTTACGGGTCTAGTGGGGTTATTACCCCCCGCTTCGCGCAGAGCATGTGTACTCATTGATCCACCTTATGAAATTAAAGACGATTACGACACTGTGGTAAAAACATTAACGAAGGCTTATCAACGCTTTGCTACTGGCACTTACATGATTTGGTATCCGGTGGTCGACAGAGAAAGAATTGAGCGTATGGAAGAGGGATTGATTGCTTCAGGTATGCGTAATATTCAGTTATTTGAATTAGCGACTGAAGCTGATACCGACGTGCATGGCATGACTGCATCGGGGATGATAGTGATTAATCCACCGTGGAAGTTAAAACAAACTATGGATAAGGTATTACCTGAACTAGTTAACTTATTAAGCGATTCATCAGGCTTTTATCGCAGCGAGCAATTAGTTGCCGAATAAACATTGAAACGCCCAGTTCACTGGGCGTTTAATTACAGAGAGTGATTAGAGTTAATTAAAATACACGGCTTTAAAGGTTGCCAGTACTTTACCTTGCTTATCTTTTAAGGTGAGTGATTCACCATTAATATTCCACGTCGCAGTATTTTCTAGTACGCCAGACATTGCAGTTTCTTGTTCCATACCTTGAAAGCACATTTTTCTAGTACTAGCTTGCGGGCTGAATGTCAGTGCTTGTTGATCTACTTGATAACTACCAGCAAAATTATTGCAGCCTAAAAAGCCATGGCTTTTGTTATCTTTACTAAATTGAATAAAGGGTTCTTTTGTTTCAACAGTGACTTGCACGCCATTTATAGTAACAGCTTTAAAATACGTATTTACTAAATCGACATTAGGCTTTTGCGGCGCAACTTTAGACACGACTACTTCATAAGGTGCTTGTTGTGATTGCTCAAATGGATTGTTATGTGTAGTACTAACGTATAATAACTGATCTTGATTAGTGATACGTGCAATTACGCTATAGCGATGACGTTGATCCATTTTGCTCGCGTCGTAGCTAAGCTCTAACGTATAAGGTGGTGCGCCATTGATATCAATAGTTTGTTGACTAATTATTTCTGCTTCAGTATCCATCTTTGACACATCAGCTAAAGTCACTGTGAGTTGTGATCCAGGACCTAACATGCTGCGATCAAGGTAGCTAACTTGAGTTGTTAAAGTGGCCATGGCTGCATCTTCAGTGGTTTGTTTAGTTTGTGGATCAGGTAGGCTCTTGCACCCGTTAAGTACCATTGCACTGCTGGCCAATAAACTAATGCTGGCAATCGATTTTAAAACTGAATAAGGTTTGTTCGATAGCATGGTTTATTCCTTGAAATAAATGAATCGGTTGATTTTTAATCTATGGGTAGTTTACAGCGCGATTACTTAATCATAGCTTAATTATATTTAGGAACAAAAAAAGGCGCATAAATGCACCTTTTTGTAGGCAGAGAGATATTTACTTCTTCACAAACTTGGTCAAAATAACAATGCGCTGACCGTCAACACGTCCTTCAATATGTTCAGGGTTGCTGGTTAAGCCGATATTACGCACAGCAGTACCACGTTTAGCCGTTAAGCTACTGCCCTTAACATCTAAATCTTTAATAAGAGTGACTGTATCGCCGGCTTGCAGTACCACGCCGTTGCTATCAACATGTTTAATATCATCATTTTCAGCAAGTACTTTTTTAGCCCATGCTAACGTATCTTCTTCAAGATAGATCATGTCTAGTGCATCTTGTGCCCAGCCATTATCAGCAGCTAAACGGGTTAGCATACGGTACGCCACCACTTGTACCGCAGGTGTTTGGCTCCACATGCTATCGTTTAAACAATGCCAATGAGTAGGGGTAATATCAGTGGTGCCTTCAACTTGGTCTTTACACGTCTGGCAGGTATAAATACATTTATCTGAATGAGCTTCAGTGACAGGTGGCACTTCGTATACAGAAAGGTTTTCAGTTGCAGTACATAACTCACATTGGTTATTACTGCGTTCAACTAAGGCTTGTTCAATGCTCATATCAAGGCTCTTTTGGGGGTTAACAGAAAAGTAAGCCCTTATTATACTCAATCATCAGTCAAATTAGAACTTATCCATTATTTTAGTGTGGGTATAGTGAAAACTTTGACTTTACAGATGGTTTGCAGACATTCAATAAAAGGAGCATTATTACTTACAAGTTTAGGCAAGGCGCAAAAACCTTACTATACTGAGTACATAAAATAACAACAATTTAGCTGGCAAGAGTCACTATAGTTATTAGCAGGAAATAATATGCTTAATACGCAGATAACCGCCGAGGTGCCAAAACTTGTTACACAATACATTGCCAGGCAGCCTATTTTTGATGCTGAAACAGGCATTTATGCATACGAATTACTGTATCGAGATTCGATAAATAACGCATTCCCTATTGGCACAACAGATGGTCAGGCTACTGGGCGGCTGTTTTTTAACGCTTTAATGCTTATTGGTATAAATAAACTTACTGCGAACCAACGCGCTTTTATAAACCTATCTTCAGATGCCCTGTTAGATGATTTCCCTAAATTATTGCAACCAGATAGCGCAGTAATAGAAATCGTTGAACGAGCCGACAACATTGATAAAGTGACCAGTCGAGTTACGGCTCTAAAAAAAGATGGCTATACTTTTGCTCTCGATGATTATGATGGAGATGAAAAATGGGAGCCATTATTACATTTAGTTGATTATATAAAGCTTGAAGTTGAAGAGCCCATCATTAAAACCAATATGCTGTTAAAAAAGCTTAAACGCCGTTTTCCTGATGTAAAAATCATAGTTGAACGAATTGAAACGCACGAACAATTTATGTTGCTAAAAAGTGCCGGCTGCGATTACTTTCAAGGCTTCTTTTTCGCGCGTCCAGAAATGCTCAGCTACCATAATGTTGAGCCATCTAAATTTGCTGTTTTTGATTTGCTGCGCTGTACGTCGCGCCCAGATCTCGATTTTGATGAAGTCCACCAGCGGGTAGCTAAAGACGTCGGTTTAACTGCTCGTATTCTTAAATTAGTGAATGCACGCTCTGGTAACCAAAATTTAGTGATCACCTCTATTTCACAAGCGGTTATTTATTTAGGTGAAGATGCAATTCGTCAATTTGTAAGAGTGTTGGCCCTTAGTGAACTAGGGGTTGATAAACCTAGTGAACTAACTAAGTTGGGGTTAACTCGTGCGCATTTCATGCAGTTAATGCTAGAGCCTGGCGGTAAGGAAATGTCTCAGCGTGGTTACTTAGTTGGCTTGATGTCAGTGCTCGATGCTATTTTAAATATGGAACTGGATGTTATCGCAAAAGAGTTTTGTTTAGGCGATGATTTATCGAGTGCACTGCTTAACTTTAACGGTATGTTAGGTGCTACTTTGCAGTTAGCTCGCGCGGTAGAGGAAGATAATTGGCCATTAGCAGTTAAATTGTTAGAAACCATTCGGCCAGCTTCTCCCATCGATGTCATTTATAATGCCATGCTCGTAGCACGGCAATACGGCGATGAGGTTTTAGCCTCAATTATTGAAGATACTTAATACCTTGAGTATGATGCGCCATTATCAATATACTTTAAAAGACGACTATGCGTTTATTACTGCCGATCACGACTATTTTAATTGCTCTGGCGTTGTTATTACCTGGCGTTACTCAGCCTGTGCTAACCCTTGAGGGGAAAATTGATAAATCAAAGCTCGCCAAAACAGGCATTGCTATGATTGCTGATGAAGGTGACCGTCATACCCGCAATATGTTAATGATGGCGTCGAGCATGTTGGGCCTTGATAAACTCGAAGGTGAAATTAGTGCTTATAAAAAAACACGGAGCATTTGGGGCACGGTTAACGAACTTGCAAATAATAAAAATTACCTAGTCGCAGCATTGGTAGCATTGTTTTCAATTGTGGTGCCAGCTTTAAAACTGTTGATGCAATTAGTTTATTGTTTAATACCGATGAACAAATTAAAGCATATACTCGGTCAAGTTATACAAGGCTTGAGTAAATGGAGCATGGTAGATGTTTTTGTCATTGCTTTGATTGTGGCTTACCTTGCTGGTAACGCCGATGGCCAGATGGGGGAATTGATCAACATGCATGCCGAATTTGGTACAGGTTTTTGGTACTTTACCGGTTATTGCTTATTTGCCATCGCCGCCAGCAGCTTAATTAAAGTTACGCCAAAAAATAGTTAAACGTTTGTGTTAACTAAATAGTTATCATAAACTTCGCTAGAACCTAGAACCTAGAACCTAGAACCTAGAACCTAGAACCTAATTTATAAAAGGCACTTTTTTGCAACGCATTTATATTAGTTTATTCACAGTCGTTTTATTGCTCACTTTAGTGGGTCAAGCGGTTGCGTCTGTAACTATGAGTTGTGATATGCCACACATGAGTCAACCGCAAGCAACTATGGCTGATAGTAGTGATATGCATCACGACATGTCTGCGGGTATGATGAACATGGATTGTTGTGACGATGACGCAACCGCTAATCAAGAGTGTGGTTGTCCAATGAGCGCCTGCAGTACTCACTCAATGTTAAACATGAGTGTGTTAGTTACCGTTATACTGACGACGTCTGAAAAAGTACAACTTTATATCCCGCAAAATCAACATCGTATAGCCAGTTCACTGTATCGCCCTCCTATGCCTGCTTAATTGCAGGATAGGTGCGTCTAAAATTTACCTAAATCACCTTTTCTGCCCCTAAATTTAGTTGTCTTTTAATTTTAGTGGAGTAAGTGATGAATCACTTCGCAGTATTTAAAGTCAGTTTTTTAGCGCTTATGCTAACAACTGCAATTCCAGCACACAGTAATGAATTAAGCCTTGATGAAGCGC
Organism: Pseudoalteromonas rhizosphaerae; assembly: GCF_028885455.1. Taxonomy (NCBI): domain Bacteria; kingdom Pseudomonadati; phylum Pseudomonadota; class Gammaproteobacteria; order Alteromonadales; family Pseudoalteromonadaceae; genus Pseudoalteromonas; species Pseudoalteromonas rhizosphaerae. The sequence goes on along the minus strand of NZ_CP118496.1, from coordinate 5,167,878 downwards.
TCAGCTATGCACTTGATAATGAGCCATGGCTAACCGCCAGCAAATATCAACAAGCTGCTATACAAGCACAAAGTTTAGCGGCAGGCACACTGCCGGATCCAGTATTAACGGTGGGCTTAATGAATTTACCCACCGACGGTTTTGCTTTTGACCAAGAAGGCATGACCCAATTAAAAGTTGGCGTGAGCCAAATGTTTAGCCGTGGCGATAGCTTAGCGCTTAAGCAGCATGCGTTAGCGCAGTCAGCGCAGCAATATCCTTGGCTACGAGCCGACAGACTCGCTCAAGTAAAAACCATTGTTATTGAATCTTGGCTCAATGCGTATCGTGCCCAGCAAAGTATTGCGTTAATTGAGCAAGATAAAGCATTGTTCTCGCAACTTATTGATATTACTGAATCGAGTTATGCCAGCTCAGTAGGTAACACCCGCCAACAAGATATTATTCGAGCGCAGCTAGAGTTAACCCGCCTTGAAGATAAATTAGTGATGTTAGAGCAGCAGTTCGAAAGCGCGAAAAAGCGTTTATCGCAATGGTTACCAATCAACATGTTAACTCAGCCTGTCAGCGCAAAACGTCATGATATAGCGCCTTTAGTTGATTTTGCGCAGCTTGAATTTGCACAGTTGATGCCATTATTAATGGCGCATCCAGCGATTATCGCGCTTGATAAAACAGTAGCGGCTAAACAAACAGAAGTTGAGGTGGCAAAACAAGGCTATAAACCGCAGTTTGGGGTAAATATGGGCTATGGTTATCGCGATGATACGCCAATGGGGGATTCCCGAGCGGATCTGTTTTCAGTTGGTGTGAGTGTTGATTTACCACTATTTACTGATAACCGCCAAGACCAACAAGTTAATGCGGCGATAGCTATGGCTGAGGCGGTGAAAACTCAAAAACTAATTGCATTACAAAAGCTACAAGGGATGTATTTTAAAGAGTTTAGTCAGTTGCCCCAATTAGCAAAGCGTGATGCACTTTATCAAACTAAATTATTGCCACAAATGGCAGAGCAAGCACAAGCTACATTAAATGCTTATACCCGTGATGATGGTGACTTTTCAGAAGTAATGCGCGCCCGTATCAGCGAACTGAATGCCAAAATTGATGCGTTAAACATAGAGATTGATCAACAAATTATTATTGCTCGCCTGAATTATTACGCTAGTAGCAAAGATGCTGCTGTGATGGTTGAGCAATTAGCAGGAGAGCACCGTGAACACTAATTTAAAATTGCTTATCGCAGTACTTATAGGTGCAGGAATATCTGCTAGTGGCTTGTATTTTTTCGGTAGTAGTACAGAGCCTGAGGTGATCAGCGCACAGAAAAAACCATTATATTGGGTTGCGCCTATGGATAGTAATTATCGCCGTGATGCACCAGGGCTTTCACCAATGGGGATGGACTTAGTACCTGTGTATAGTGAAGGAGCTGACAACAATCAAGATGGTCCCGGTGCAGTGACAATTTCCCCTGCTGTTGTTAATAATTTAGGGGTTAGAACGGCTAAAGTACAGCTCAAGGCACTGCAAAGTGAAGTAAAAACGGTGGGCTACGTACAATACAATCAAGATCAGTTAGTGCATATTCACCCGCGTGTAGAAGGCTGGATAGAAACGCTGTACGTTAAAGCCGCTGGCGATCAGGTAAAACAAGGGGAACCGCTGTATACCTTATACTCTCCGCAACTGGTAAATGCTCAAGAAGAATTTGTACTGGCTGTTGATCGTAATAACACCGTGCTTATTCGTGCAGCCAAAGCGCGCTTAAAAGCATTGAATGTGTCGGATGGTTTTGTCGAGCGCCTACAAGTTAATAAAAAGGTGATGCAAAATATTACCTTCTATGCTCGCCAAAGTGGTGTGGTTGATGAGCTTAATGTGCGCGAAGGTTTTTATGTCAAGCCTGGCACCTCAATGATGAGTATTGCTCAACTTGATGAAGTTTGGGTCGAAGCCGAAGTATTCGAGCGGCAAGCGCAGCTTATTGAAGTCGGTTTACCAGTTACCATGACTCTAGATTATATTGCCGGACAAAGCTGGCGCGGTAAGGTCGATTATATTTACCCAACATTGGATGCCAAAAACCGTACTTTGCGGGTGCGTTTACGCTTTAATAATCAAGATCACCAACTAAAACCGAATATGTTTGCGCAAGTAAGCATCCATGCTAAAGCTGCTGAGCAACAACTTATAGTACCTAAAGAAGCGGTGATCCGCACCGGTTCCCAAGACCGTGTTGTTATCGCTTTAGGCGAAGGACGCTTTAAATCGGTGGCAGTCGAACTGGGCCGCAGTGATAGCCATAACGCCGTTATTTTAGCGGGCGTTAAAGCCGATGATGAAGTGGTGACGTCAGCGCAATTCTTGTTAGATTCAGAATCTAGCAAAAGCTCTGATTTTAAGCGCATGCAAACACCAGAAGCTACCACTAGCTTGTGGGGCAAAGGAGTCGTTAATAGTGTAATGGCAGGTCGCCGTATGGTGAATATCAGCCATGACCCTATTGAAGAGCTCGATTGGCCTAGTATGAAAATGGACTTTACGGTTGCCGATAGCGTTGATTTTCAAGCGCTGCAAGCTGGGCAAACACTGCATTTTGAGTTGACTAAAAAAGCCGATAGCAGTTATATGATTAGCGGCATTCATATTATGGATTCCACCCATATGATGAGCGAAGCACAAAATATGGCGACCGTAACTGGTACTATTAACAGCATTGATAAAGCCCAGCGCACTGCCAATATTAGCCGTGGTGCAATTGAGAAATGGCACCGAGATCCGGCCACTATGGACTTTATGTTTGCTGAACATATTGATTTAAGTAGCCTTGAGCCGAAGCAACAGCTGACATTTACTTTTAGTGTGCAAGATGGTGAGTTCGTGATCCAGCGTATCGATACTGAATCAAGCATGCGAACAAGTGACAATAGCGCCATGTCATCGCATGACGGACATTAGGAGGCTTTATGATAGCAGCAGTTATTCGTTGGTCCGTTACCAATCGCTTTTTTGTATTATTGCTAACAGCAATACTCATTGGCAGTGGTTTATTTGCGGTAAAAAATACCCCAGTTGATGCCTTACCTGATTTATCCGATGTGCAGGTGATTGTAAAAACCTCATACCCAGGGCAAGCGCCACAGGTGGTGCAAGATCAGGTTACTTTCCCACTTACCACCGCGATGCTCTCAGTACCCGGGGCGCAAACAGTACGTGGTTTTTCATTTTTTGGTGATTCCTACGTATATGTCATCTTTGATGAAAACACCGATCTTTACTGGGCTAGAAGTCGAGTGCAAGAGTATTTAAGTCAAGTAGCAAGCCGCTTGCCCGACAGCGCAACCGCAGAGCTGGGCCCAGATGCCACCGGTGTAGGTTGGATTTATTTATACGCGCTGGTGGATAAAACCAATCAGCACGACATTAGCCAGTTACGCAGCTTGCAAGATTGGTTTTTAAAGTTTGAATTGCAAACCGTACCAGGGGTGTCAGAAGTGGCCTCAGTGGGCGGTATGGTGAAGCAATATCAAGTCAATGTAGAGCCAGATAAACTGCGTGCTTATGGTATACCACTGAGTTTAATTCAAACCGCAATTAAGCAAGGTAACCAAGAAATGGGCGCTTCGGTGGTGGAAATGGCCGAAGCCGAATACATGGTAACCAGCTCCGGTTATATAAAAAGCGTCGCTGATTTAGAGGCAATTCCACTTGGGGTGAATGCCAACGGCACACCGCTGCAATTACGCGATGTAGCCGATATTCGCCTTGGGCCACAAATGCGCCGTGGCATTGCTGAGCTAAACGGCGAGGGCGAAGTAGCTGGTGGCGTAGTGGTGATGCGCTATGGCGAAAACGCACAAAAAACCATAGAGCTGGTGAAAGCAAAACTTGAATCACTCAGCAAAGGCTTACCCGATGGGGTAGAAATTGTGCCTGTGTATGACCGCTCTAATCTGATCAAAAATGCAGTGGATAACCTCACCAGCAAACTATTTGAAGAGCTAGTGGTAGTGGCGCTTATATGTATCGTATTTTTGTTCCATGTACGCTCGTCCTTGGTGGCAATTATCACTTTACCGCTGGGAATATTAACGGCATTTATCATCATGTATTGGCAAGGCATAAACGCCAATATAATGTCGCTCGGTGGTATTGCTATCGCCATTGGCGCGATGACCGACGGCGCGATTGTAATGATCGAAAACATGCATAAACACATGGAAAAAACGCCACTAACCGATGAAAACCGCTGGCAAGTTGTCACCGATGCTGCCAGTGAAGTCGGTCCAGCGCTGTTTTTTAGCTTAATGATCATTACCGTGAGCTTTATGCCAGTGTTTATTTTAGAAGCCCAAGAAGGCCGGATGTTTGCTCCGTTAGCGTACACTAAAACCTATGCCATGGCCGCATCTGCAGGATTAGCTATCACTTTAGTACCGGTATTAATGGGTTACTTTATACGCGGCAAAGTTATTTCAGAGCACAACAACCCAGTAAACCGCTTGCTAGTGAATGCTTACAAGCCGCTGCTGAACACGGTTTTGCGGTTCCCTAAAATGACTTTAGTACTGGCTGTGGTGGTCGCTGTTATTGGCTTTTATCCGGTCAATAAAATTGGCAGTGAGTTTATTCCGCCGCTGGATGAAGGCGATTTAATGTATATGCCGACGACTTATCCTGGTTTATCGATTGGGAAAGCGCGCGAGATTTTACAACAAACCGATAAGCTCATCGCCACAGTGCCAGAGGTGTTAACCGTGTTTGGTAAAGTCGGCCGGGCAGAAACAGCAACCGATCCTGCGCCACTGACCATGATTGAAACCTTTATTCAGCTCAAGCCAAAAGATCAGTGGCGCGAAGGCATGACCTTAGACAAGTTGAAAAAAGAACTCGACGGCTTAGTGAAGTTTCCAGGCCTGACTAATGCATGGGTGATGCCGATCAAAACTCGTATTGATATGCTGGCAACTGGGATTAAAACCCCTGTGGGCATTAAAGTTGCGGGACCAAATTTGAGCGAGATTCAAAAAATTGGTCAGCAGATTGAAGTGTTACTTAAAGATGTACCCGGCACGGCTTCCGTTTACTCTGAGCGAGTAGCAGGTGGGCGTTATATCAAGGTCGATATCAACCGTGAAAAAGCCGCCCGTTACAGCTTAAATATTGCCGATGTGCAGCAAGTGGTTGCCACCGCAATTGGCGGCATGAATGTAACCGAAACGGTCGAAGGGCAAGAGCGTTACCCGGTAAACTTACGTTATCCGCAAGACTACCGGGATTCGCCCGAAGAACTGATGCTATTGCCAATAGTCACCCCTGCAGGGCAACGCATTGCTCTTGCCGATGTGGCTGACGTATTTATTGAAGATGGTCCGCCGGGCATAAAAAGCGAAAATGCCCGCTTAAACGGCTGGAGCTTTATTGATATTGATGGCATTGATATTGGTAGTTATGTCGACAATGCGCGCAAAGTGCTTGACGAAAAGCTAGTGCTACCAGCAGGTTATTCAATAACCTGGGCAGGGCAATATGAATACATGGAACGTGCGAAAGAAAAGCTCGCCTATGTATTACCACTGACCTTAGCGATTATAATTGTGTTGTTGTACCTCAACTTTAGAAGCTTTGTAGAAGTGGCAATTATAATAGCAACCTTACCGCTGGCGATGATCGGAGGCATCTGGTTAATGTACTTAGAGGGCTTTAACTTCTCAGTCGCCGTGGGGGTGGGCTTTATTGCCCTTGCTGGGGTCGCGGTGGAAATTGGCGTGATTATGCTGGTGTACTTAAATCAAGCCTACCAAAAAAAGTGTGCTCAAGCCAAGCTAGCAGGTACAACGCTTAGTTTTGCGGAGCTTAAACAAGCCATAGTCGAAGGCGCAGGCCTGCGAGTACGCCCAGTGATGATGACAGTCGCCACTATTATAATCGGTTTGCTCCCCGTACTTTACGGCACCGGCACCGGCAGTGAAGTAATGAGCCGCATCGCCGCGCCGATGGTCGGCGGTATGTTCAGCGCGATTGTATTAACATTGTTGGTACTGCCAGCCGTATATTTGTTATGGCGAAAGCGGGGCCTAAATTCGTAAGTTGAATTAAAAATACAGAGTCCATCAAACTTTGTTTGACCATAGTCGCAGAATCTCGTAAAACAGGTACTGCGACTACCTCACAATTTTTGTAGGTCAATAGAGTCATTAAGGAGTACACAGGTAAATGAGTTTATATTTAAATATCAACTTTTTGCCCCATAGCTTTCCCAAAGCGTTAGCGCTTTGGGAGTTGGCTGATTTTAGCAACGGCTTAATTCAGCATGAGCAGTTAACTAAGTTAGTTAATATTAACAAAGGCACAACCATAAAAGTTGAAAACTTTATTAAGAGCAAAGCAAAAGATATAAAAAAATCTGATATTTTTTCAATTACACATCCTGAGCCAGATATAAATATACAAGCAACGCATTATATCAATTTTGGACACCTTTCAGATTGGCACATAGATCAATTAATCATAACGGGGTTTGATAATTTAATTCAAGCTCGAGACATTTGGTGGGAGCCATTGTTAAATCATCCTAATTTTTTAATGGCGCGTTTGATGGACCAAGATTATGACGCGAAACAAAATGATGATTCAGTATGGGGTTATGAGTTAAGCGGTTGGCCTCATGAGCATTTACCTAAAATAAGCAATGGGCTGCCACCGCCATTAGATGAAACAATTATTGATACCCGAGTAAACCCAGGTCATTGGCGATTTAAACACGGTTATATAGAAGGGGTAGCCGCGCAAATGTGGCTAGGGGATGCATTTTTTAAAGCGGTTAATCTTGAAAAGTCTGTTTTAAACGGTGTGCCTTGGTTAGAAGTGAACGAATTAGCTAATGGCGTAGTGCATTTAAAGGCGAATGACACAGAGTTCAACAACGATCAAGGTGAACAACGAGAGCTGCAAATTAAGTTACGTAAACTATTATTTAGTCACTCAACCTATACAGATGACGCTGATTTTACATTGCTGCAAGAGTTTAACCCTTTGGATCAATAACGTAGCAATTTAAACGTGTTATTGCGGGAGCTACGAGGTTAATTAAGGACGACTGTAGAGTGAATAAGAATTTAGAAAAGTTTTTACGAAAACGTAATCAGGCAATTAATAATCCAAGAAAATATAAAGATATTTATTTGAATAATATTGAAGAATTATATTTTTTTATTCAATATGGGCATACTCAACGCGGTACTTTAAAAAATGAAATATTACCAATCTCTGATTGGGAGATGTTAGATTCAGAATTGTCAATTCCGTGTAATTATTACGAAATGGATGCGCAAGCTAGTTTTGTAGAGAAGCGTAAGTTAGATTTTGATAAATTAGCGTTTTTTTACAGTATGGCTATTATGGAAACATAATAACGTATTCTCGGAAAAAACGTTTTTTACTTCGTTTTTCTCGCGAGCCTGTCGGTTTAGTTTCGCCTACTAGCGTATTCCACCTCAGCGTCGCTGTAATATTATATAACAATGATTATGCCAGCCACTTTTATAAGCTTTTTCAAGCTGGTTACATGAAGCATTGGGTTAATAGATCGAAAAGTCATATTGGTGATTTTATTATCTTGTTGTTTGATAGGGTCAAGGGGAGCAATACGTTAAAACCGATCGTAGATGACTTTGCTTACCAAGCTATTTTAGAGAACTGGGATAGTACTGACTTAACAAAAATCACCACTTATCTTAATCAGTTATGTGACGATCAAGTCGCTCAGGTAGCATCACCACCGAGTAAGATGTTTTTTGAGTTTGACAATATGAATTGGCAATTTACACCTTATGCTGCACTTATGCTGTTAACGCTAAGAGCACAACATGGCCTTGATAATCCTGATTTTGAGCACCCTGGTTTTGGCAATGTTACTGCTTTACTATTAACGGCGCCTGTAGCGCCTCAAAAAGATGACGTGCTTGAACAGCTAGTTGCCAAGTTGCATGAGCAAGGCTTTGATGAAAAAGCATTGTTAGTCTAGTTGTGGATTTCAACTTGCGATATAAAAGAGCCGAAGGATATTGTTTAATCACGAAAGTCGATTTGTATTTTTATGCATGGTATGGAGTATTTATGAAGGCTTATATTATCGTAGGTTTTGTTGTTTTATCTTCTTTATTTTTTTTATGATTTTACAATTTATTTAATCACTGTTTCGAACCGTTTGATTATGAATTTAAAGGTGAACAGCTTGCTACTTTCGAGCTAAGAAATTCTTACCTCTATCAATTTGCAAAGGATTATAAGTTGTCATTTATTTTAGTTCTGCTTGGTGATGAGGAGGTAAGTGGCAAACTCTCATTTACTGGGCGCCTTCTCCATTTGGAAAATAGCTTCATTCGTAAGTTATTTTCAGGTCATGATGGTGAATTCTACTTTTTTGTTGATTTTAATGGTAGCAAAGGCTTGATTGATCGTAAGAGCGCTAATGATATAGGTATTGTTTTTGTGAATGGGTTAAAATGAAAAGTGCGAATTTATCCAAAATAAAAATATAGCCTAAACGCCCCTAAAGCATTAGCTTTTAGCCTGTCCTAGAGTTTCACCCTATAAAAATTACCCTATGACTTGTAACTTATACGAGTTTGGGTGATTTACTTTCAATATCTCTCTGTTTTAATTTAACTTTTTATTGGCACGTTTTACGCAGGAGTATGGTTACTAGGGTTAATTAAGGAACGCACATGCAAGTTAAAACAATACAAGAAGTGTACGACTGGACTGTACTATTTCATACCCAAATGGCGGCAAATTTTTTTAGTCTCAGAGACGATTTAGCAGAGCATAACCAAATGCTGGCAGACTATTTTGTTAAGTACGAAAAAAAGTTGGCTGAGGATTTAGTTGGTTTTAAAGCCATCACGGAGATCAATACCTTAGATACTTATTGTTACGAGTACTTTGCTGAAAACTCTGAACTGATTAATTTTACAGATTTAAACCGTGATACGCGTGTTGATGAGCAAGCCATGCAAGGTTATATATCAGATCAGCATCAAAAGGTGATCAATCTTTATCAATACTTACTTAGTCGTGCAGAAACGCCAACAGGTAAAGAGAAACTATCTCAATTGCTGGAGCTTGAACATCAAGGATTAAAGCAAATGATGCAAAGTGCTAATCGTCATATGGATATGTAATAGAAGATCTAATTTGGATAGCGCATGCTATCCAAATTCAGCCATGTCTGTAAATCACACAAAGTCGATTAAAAAGCCTACTTTCTTCAAATATTTTTGCTCTTGTTGTAAATCAGCATGAAGCAAGGTTTGTTCATTGAGCCAATCAGCTGGGAACTGCAATAGCATACTATTGCCTTTTACTGACACTGCTAACTCTTGATGTTGATCGTTAAGGCGTTTTTGATTTAATAATATAGCTAGTCTGAGTAATACAATTAATTGTAATATTTGAAAGTGCGGCACCGAGAGTAAAGTTGGAAATTCTTCTAAACGAATTTTTTTACGGTAAAACCGTATCATACAGCTTAATAATGTTTGCTGTTGTTGAGTAAATCCTGGCAGCTGACTATTTTCAACAACATAAGCACTATGTTTGTGTAAGCCTGATGAGTTAATACCTAAACCCACTTCGTGTAATTGCGCTGCCCACACTAATAATTGATGATTATCTAATGAGTCGAGCTGCCATTCTTTTTGTACTTGTAGGAATAACCAATCGGCAGTATTTGCAACACGTTGTGCATGTACTTTATCTATTGTGTTTCTTTCGCTTAAATTAGCTATGGTATTGGTGCGTATATCTTTAAGCGCTAACTTTTGCTGCATTTCATGCAGTAAACCTTCACGTAGTGAAAAGTCGCTGTAATCCATTTCGGTAATATTAAACAGCTGAAAAATCGCGAGTAAAATAGCTAAGCCACCGCAAATACTTACTTGACGCTCCGGGCTTAAACCTTCAATAAGTAAGTTATCGATAGTTTTAGCGGCTATAAACTGAGTTTTAAGTTCGAGCAATCGCTCCTGTGTGATATTTTTTTGTTCAGGGTCATTAGCGTTGATCATGGCTAATATTGATTTAATGGTGCCTGACGTCCCCACTACCGATTGCCAGCCTGCGCTGACGTAATTGGCAAAAATAACCTCAAGTTCTTGCTCTGCTTTTATTTGTGCTTTGCTAAAGCGTTTATCGTTAATAATACCATCGGCAAAAAATTGCTTGGTATAGCTTACGCAGCCCATATTACGGCTAGAGAGCAGCTTATGTTTAAAATGCTTGCCAATAATTAGCTCGGTACTACCGCCGCCAATATCAATAACTAAACGGTTTTCATCGTGATGAACATAATGAGCAACACCTTGATAGATTAAGCGGGCTTCTTCTTGACCTGAGATCACATCAATATGATAAGGAAAAACTCTATTTGCCTGAGTTAAAAATGAATTAATATTTTTAGCTCTTCGTAATGTATAAGTTGCAGCAATTTTTACATTGCTCGCAGGGAAGTCTTGTAGCGTAGTAGCAAACTGCTTTAATATCGTTAATGCTCTATCGATAGCCATTTGACTTAATTGATTTTTTTCATCTAAGCCATCGGCTAAGTAAACGCGTTGTTTTTCTTTGTGGAGAATTTGCAAAGAGCCATCCACTTCTCTTGCGACCACTAAATGAAAGCTGTTTGAGCCTAAGTCAACCGCAGCTATTGAGGGATAATCATTCATTATTGTAATTGCCTTCCCATTTTTTTAAGTGATCATAAATAGCTATTTGCGAACGTATTTTTTTACGATTACCGCGTCTAACATAATGATTTTTCTGTTCGCTATCAATGATTCTCGCTTTGGTACGATCTTTAAATTGCAGTTCAAGTACGTCAACAATGAGTTGTTTTAGTTTTTCATCATAAATAGGCACGCCAACTTCAACTCGATGATCAAGATTACGTGTCATCCAATCTGCAGATGAAATATAGACTTTTTCATCCCCATTATTACCAAAGATCATAACTCGCGGGTGCTCTAAAAAGCGATCGACGATACTAATTACCCGAATGTTGTCGCTAAAATTATTGAGTCCTGGCACTAAGGAACACATACCACGGACAATAATGCGAATTTTAACACCGCTACGAGCGGCCAAGTACAAACAATCAACCAGTTCTTTATCTACTAAGTTATTTATTTTTAATGTTATTTTACCGGTGTGGCCATTTTCAACATGGGTTATTTCTTGGTGAATTAAACCAAGCAACAGCTGTCGAGCGTTCACTGGCGAAATCATCAAATGTTCGAACATAAACGGTTTATAACTGCTTTCAATAAACTTAAATACGCTATCACTTTCGTCACAAATACCTTGATGTTTAGTAAATAAACTAAAGTCTGTATAAATTTTGGCGGTTTTTTCGTGAAAATTACCAGTGCCAATGTGCGCGTACTTTACTATTTGACCTTTTTCACGACGATGAATAATACATAACTTACTGTGTACTTTAAGAGCTGGTATACCAAAAATAACTTTAATACCTGCGCCACTGAGTACTTTTGCCCACTCAATATTATTTTGTTCATCAAAGCGTGCTTTTAGCTCCACCATAACGGTGACTTTTTTGCCATTTTTTGCCGCGTTGATCAGTGATGAAATTAATCGAGATTTACTCGCAACACGATAAATGTTTACTTTAATTTGTGTTACTCGAGGGTCAAATGCTGCTTGGCGAACATATTCCAGTAGATGATTAAATGTATGATATGGATAATAAAGTAGAATATCTTGCTGACTAATTGCAGCAAACACACTGGCATGATTATTAAATGCTGTGCTTTGCAAAGCCGGTAATGATTTGTTTTCTAAATATTGCCGACCAACATTGGGAAAACCAATAAAGTCTCTAAAGTTACGATAGCGACCACCGGGGATCAACGCATCGTGATGAGTAACACCTAAGCGTTTTTTCATTACTTTGAGCATTGGCTCGGGCATCGCTTGGTCGTATACTAAGCGCACCGGCTCGGCATAAATACGCTGTTTTAGGCCCTTAGACATCTTATCTAAAATACCTTCTTCTAGTTCGTCATCTAGGTTGTATTCTGCATCACGGGTCAGCTTGATTGCGTAGCCTTGGATCTCAGTAAAACTAAAAAAACTGCTAAATACGTCACTTAAAAAAAACAAAATAATGTCATCTAACATCACAATAGTTTTATGACGACGGGTTTTTTCGGGTGGTAAAATTACAAAGCGCGGTACGCGATCGGTAGGGACTTCTAACATCGCATAATGACTTTTGTCGTTAAACATTTCGACAAACAAGTACGTCATTGTATCGTTAATATGATCTGAGAAGTCTTTATTTTCATCTAGCATTATAGGCGATATATGCTGTAATACATTGTCATGAAAAAATATTTTTAGCCAGTTAATATGAAATTCACTAAGCTGCTCGGGACGGTCAACATGAATGTTGTGGGTATTTAAATCATCGAGAATTTGCTGATGAATAACGTTAAATTTTTTACCAAGCTGCAAAACCTTTTGCTGAATTTGGGTCAGTAAAATTTCATCTTCATCAAAATTAGTATCTGGTAGTTTATTTAATAGAATACGTCGTTTTACATCGGCAACACGGACTCTGAAAAATTCATCTAAATTGTTTGAGAAGATCCCCAAAAAACGAATACGTTCAATAATTGGGTTATTTTTATCTTTAGCTTCTTGTAAAACGCGATCGTTAAAAGACAGCCAACTTAACTCTGGGGCAAAATAATTAATCGTTTGAGACGCATCAGCGCAGGCGTTCATATTCTATTCCTTGGATAGCAACTGAACAAAATATAAAGTAATTAGATGACATAAAAATGACAAACATGTCACTTTTATGACATGTTTATCTAGCTATAAGAGATGAATTTTAGCTGTGGCTTAAGCGTCTTCAATATCAACAATTAAGTCGGATGTAATTGCTTCGAGTGCAGCAACAACTTCGTCTTTATTCATGCCTGAAGGCAAGGCAACAGTTGCTACGGCGCTGAAAATTGGTAGTCCCCAGTTTGGTGCGCTTTGCTGCTTAGAGTTTAAGTGAGTGATATTAGCCCCTTTGTGACGCAATACTCCTGCAAGTTCTTGAATAATACCTGGTCGGTCATTACCAGTTATCACAAAATTAAGCTGTTCAGCAGGTGTGTCTGGTAGTTCATGCGCGCCTGTTTCAATCCGTACTTCTAATTGTGGTAAGCCATGCAATGCGTCTTGTAATTCTTGCAGATGCTCTGCTGGCACAGCTACTTCAATGATGCCAGCAAAGTGACCGGCTAAATGGCTTAAGTTACTGGTTAACCAGTTACCATTATGATTTAAAATTGCAGATGAGATGTCTTCTACAAGTCCTGGACGATCTTGTCCCAAAATAGTTATAACCAATTGCTTCATATAGATAATTCCTAAAGAGTGCCGTAATTAAATAATAAATGCCCAGGCATGAAATTATTGTTATATTAAAAAGAACCGGATTGAGTATTGACTCAGTCCCCAAATTTGTCCAATTTTTTTGCCAATAGTTCAATTTAAAAACAGTAAAATAGTGTGAGTTTACAGTCTGAATTATCTAAACTTTTGTTTATCAATAATAAAGCACTAAGTTGAAAGTTTTTCAAGTTATTGAATATAAACATTGTTTGTTTTTTTATGATGAATACCACAACAAAGTCTTAGCAATTATGACGTTTGTAACAATACTGTCATCTTGGTGAAATATAATCTATCCAACGTTAAGATTTATAGGTGTTTTGATGACTTCCAATCCGAATAAACCGTCTTTTAATACGGATAGAAGCCGTCTATTTAAAGATCGGTTTGCCAAATTTAGCATTACCGCTGGCGGTATTATGGTATTAATAGCTTTGCTATTGATATTCTTCTATTTATTGTATGTTGTGCAACCTATTTTTGAATCAGCGAAGGTAGAAACGCGCGATAGTTTTGCGCTTAGCGATGCTGAACAAATTGTTGGCTTAGGTGTTGAAGAGCAAACAGAAATTGCTTTTTTACTGAGCAAACAAGGTAAGGTTGATTATTACAGTGTTGAGAAAAAGGGCTTTGGTAAAAAGCTTGCTAGCTTAGTTGTGCCACTTGACAGCGAAGTGAGTAGTTTTGCAACCAGCGCGCCATTTCAAGGGCATTACGCATACGGACTAGAAAATGGTTCGGTGATGATAGTGTCACCTAAATTCTTAGTTACCTTTCCTAATAACGAACGTAAATTAACCCCACGTTTGGGTTATCCACTTGGTGAAAAAACATTGCAGGTTGACGACAATGGTGCTGCCATTAAACAATTTGCATTTAGTCATTATGAAGATAAAACCGCTGTTGTGGCACAAACGGCTGACAAACGTGTGATTTTTAGCAGCTTTGTTGCTGAAGAAAACATGTTCAGCGGTGAAGTTGAATGGGTTGTAGAACGCACTGAACTTGATGTTGAAGGGCGCGTAGACCAACTCCTAATGTCGCCAGATACCACCCGTACTTTTGTTCGCTCAGCAAATCAAATTTATGTTTACGATACTCGCAATCCAAGCGAGGTTGAGCTGATCCAAATGCTTGCGGCGAATGAAGAAAATGCCAACTTGGTTTCGGCGCAATTATTAGCCGGAGCTAACTCGCTGATGCTAGCGAATGACAATGGTGAAGTTTCGCAGTGGTTTGAAATTAATACTGACGATGGCCGTGAATATCAAAAAATACGCGCGTTTGAAACCTCAAAGCAGCCTAAGCTAGATATATTCACTGAGTTTTATCGCCGTACGTTCTTTACCACCAGTTCTAATGGTGAGTTAGGCGTGTATTACACCACCAGTGAAGCAAAACTATGGCAAGGTAAAATCAGTGAAGGTCCGATTGAAAACTTTGCTATTGCACCACGCTCAAATGCGGCACTTATTCTAGCTGATGACAAATTAACCGTGGTTGAAATTCACAATGAACACCCTGAGGTGACTTGGTCAGCCTTGTGGCAAGAAGTGTGGTATGAGGGTTATCCAGAGCCGGGTTATATTTGGCAATCAACGTCTGCCGGTGATGACTTTGAAGCTAAGTTTTCTTTAGTACCAATTTCATTTGGTACTATAAAAGCTGCTTTATATGCGATGCTATTCGCAGTGCCGATTGCGCTCTCTGCAGCAATTTATACCGCTTATTTTATGTCAGGTCCATTGCGTAAAGTAGTCAAACCAACGGTTGAAATAATGGAAGCATTACCAACCGTAATTTTAGGTTTTTTAGCAGGCTTATGGCTTGCGCCGTTAATAGAAGAGCATTTACCTGCGATTGTTGGCCTGTTATTTATGCTGCCGCTGGGGATTTTAGCGACCGCATTTGCGTGGACTAAATTACCAGAAAGCTTTCGTCACCGTGTTCCTGAAGGGGCTCACTCAATCTTACTAATACCAGTATTGTTACTGATTGGTTGGTTAGCCTTTGCGATGAGCGGGGTGGTTGAGTTGTGGATGTTTGACGGTAATGTTCGCCAGTATTTGACTAACGAATTGGGTCTGACTTTCGATCAACGTAATTCACTGGTAGTCGGTATTGCGATGGGTTTTGCGGTTATTCCGACTATTTTCTCTATCGCAGAAGATGCTGTATTTAGTGTGCCTAAGCATTTATCAAACGGTTCATTGGCGCTAGGCGCAACACAATGGCAAACCTTGGTTAGTGTGGTGTTATTAACCGCCAGCCCTGGTATTTTCTCTGCGGTCATGATGGGCTTAGGCCGCGCCGTAGGTGAAACGATGATTGTACTAATGGCAACGGGTAATACGCCAATAATGGATTGGAGTATTTTCCAAGGTATGCGTACTTTGGCCGCGAATATTGCAGTAGAAATGCCAGAATCGGAAGTGGGAAGTTCACACTATCGGATCTTATTCTTAGCCGCTTTTGTATTGTTCATATTCACCTTTATTTTCAACACAATTGCTGAGTTTGTGCGTCAGCAGTTGCGTGATAAATACAGCTCGATGTAAGTGGGAGACACGACATGTTAAAGCAGTGGTTTAAGTCAGGTTCTCCTTGGATATGGATGACAGGTGGTGCAGTAAGTATCAGTTTGATTTCTGTCTTAGGGTTATTAGCAATGATTGCTTGGAAAGGGTTAAGCTTTTTCTGGCCATCACAAGTAGTGCAATTAGAGCTACAAGGCTCGGTTGCGCAGCAAACCGTAATTGGTGAAATATACGACCGTGAAATGGTGCCTAAGTCTCGTCTTGAGGCAACCGGTGTTGATTTATCTGGTTATGATAAAGAGCAACTAGAGCGTTATTTAATTAAAACCGGTAACCGTGAATACGTTGATTTAGATTTTCGTTGGGTGTTAGAAACCGACATAAAATCAAATACCATGCCTGCGACCCTAGCTGTATTTGAGCGCAGTAAAAACGGTAACTTCTATGGCTACGTTGAACAGGTAATAAAAGACGGCCAAGTGATTACCGATAATAAAACGGAAGTATTAGAAGAATTAGTTGAACGTGCCGTTGAGCTTAATGAGCAAGCTCTTGATTTGCAAAACGGTGACATTGGTCATATTAACTATCAATTAGAGCGTTTACGTTTACAAGAGAAATCGTATTTACTTGATGATGCATTGACCGATGAACGAGTGGCTGAGCTTGCGCAACAGCGTGCAGATCTAAGAGCCGAGTATGGCGTACTTGAAAAGCAATTGTTTGCACTGCGCAAACAAGCTAAGCGTGATCAGGTAACCGTAAAAGATATGCGCGGTGAAATTGTTACTTTGCCTTTATATCAGGTTTTGGATTTTTGGTTTCCTAATGACATGAGCTTTGTTGCAAAGCTAGGTCACTATTTTGTTCAACTAGGTAAATTTGTTTCAGATGATCCGCGTGAAGCTAATACCGAAGGTGGTGTATTCCCGGCAATCTTTGGTACTGTTTTTATGGTAATGTTGATGGCTGTAATCGTAACGCCGTTTGGGGTTGTAGCAGCTATATACTTACATGAATATGCGGCTAAAAATGCGGTTACCAAGATGATCCGTATCGCGGTCATTAACTTGGCTGGTGTTCCTTCAATTGTTTACGGTGTATTCGGCTTAGGATTCTTTGTTTATGTATTAGGTGGCAGTTTGGATCAATTGTTTTATCCAGAAGCCGCACCTAGTCCAGTATTTGGTACTCCAGGGGTACTTTGGTCTGCTTTAACGCTTGCTATTTTAACGCTGCCTGTGGTGATTGTATCAACCGAAGAAGGCTTATCACGTATCCCAAGTACGGTTCGTCATGGCTCTTTAGCACTGGGCGCAACGCAAGCTGAAACGTTATGGCGTATTATCGTGCCAATGGCCAGTCCTGCGATTATGACCGGTTTAATATTAGCGGTAGCGCGTGCTGCCGGCGAAGTTGCACCATTGATGCTAGTGGGGGTGGTGAAAATGGCACCGACATTACCGCTCGATGGTAACTTCCCGTATTTTCATCTAGATCGAAAGTTCATGCATCTAGGTTTTCATATATACGATGTTGGCTTCCAAAGCCCAAATGTTGAAGCGGCGCGTCCGCTAGTGTATGCCACCGCATTCTTATTGGTATCAGTAATTATTACACTGAATATCACTGCGATAGGCATACGTAACCATTTACGTGAAAAATTTAGATCGCTTGATCAATAATTAGTAAAGATTCTATAGGTAACAAACATGATTACAGTCGCTCCACAAGTAAACCAATCAAGCACGAGTTTGAAATTGGACTTAGACAATTTAAGCACCGAGCAAACGGCACTCGAGATCAAAAACTTAGATCTTTACTATGGTGAAAAACAAGCGCTTAGCTCAGTGAATATGAATATTCCAAAAGGCCAAGTAACCGCATTTATCGGACCATCAGGGTGTGGTAAATCTACGTTATTGCGCTGTATTAACCGTATGAATGATCTGGTTGATATTTGCCGTATTGAAGGTGAAATTTTACTACACGGACAAAACATCTATGACAAAAAGGTAGATGTTGCAGCGCTGCGTCGCAATGTTGGTATGGTATTCCAGCGTCCGAACCCGTTTCCTAAATCAATCTACGAAAATGTGGTTTATGGCCTACGCTTACAAGGTATCAAAGAAAAACGTAAATTAGACGAGGTGGTTGAACAGTCACTGCGAGGTGCGGCACTGTGGGATGAAGTAAAAGATCGGCTTCACGATAGCGCATTTGGTTTGTCAGGTGGTCAGCAGCAACGTTTAGTGATTGCACGCTCTATCGCCATTGAGCCTGAAGTATTATTACTCGATGAGCCAACATCAGCATTGGATCCTATTTCAACACTGGTAATTGAAGAGCTTATCAACGATTTAAAAAATAAGTTTACCGTTGTTATCGTAACCCACAACATGCAACAAGCAGCGCGGGTTTCTGATCAAACGGCCTTTATGTACATGGGTGAATTAATAGAGTACTCAGATACCAATACGTTATTTACTACCCCAACGAAAAAGAAAACGGAAGATTATATCACCGGTCGTTACGGCTAGGCTGAGTCAAACTGTTTTTGGGTGACGTTAGCGATTTTGATAAGAAGGTAAACAATGGAACACAATATTAATAAGCATATTTCTGGCCGCTTTAACCAAGAGCTAGAAAACGTTCGTAACCATGTATTAAGCATGGGTGGCTTAGTTGAGCAGCAACTTAATAGCGCGCTTGATGCGGTAAGTAATGGCGATGCTGAGTTAGCGCGTAAAGTGCGTGAAAACGACTATAAAGTAAACGCCATGGAAGTAAATATTGATGAGGAATGTACCCGTATCATTGCTCGTCGTCAGCCAGCTGCAAGTGATTTACGCTTAGTGGTCGCGATTGCTAAAACCATTGCTGATTTAGAGCGTATTGGCGATGAGGCTGAGCGTATTGCTAAAGTTGCGCTAGATTCATTTACTAAAGATCAGCAAGATTTATTAGTTAACATCGAAAATATGGGTCGCCAAGTTTCAAAAATGCTGCATGATGTACTCGATGCTTTTGCACGTATGGATGTACAAAAAGCATTTGAAGTACACAAAGAAGATGCCAAGGTTGACCGTGAGTATGAAGCAATTACTCGTCAAATTATGACCTATATGATGGAAGATCCACGTTCAATTCCAAAAATTATGGATTTAGTTTGGTCGGTACGTTCATTGGAACGTATTGGCGACCGTTGTCAAAACATCTCTGAATATATTATTTACTTTGTT
The DNA here is from genome assembly GCF_028885455.1 of Pseudoalteromonas rhizosphaerae. Lineage (NCBI taxonomy): Bacteria > Pseudomonadati > Pseudomonadota > Gammaproteobacteria > Alteromonadales > Pseudoalteromonadaceae > Pseudoalteromonas > Pseudoalteromonas rhizosphaerae. The sequence goes on along the minus strand of NZ_CP118496.1, from coordinate 5,148,623 downwards.
AATGGCAAAGATATTCGTCATACATCTCAAGAGGATATAGAAAAATCGTTATAGATTTTTTGATACCGTCTTGTTTTATTAAAGCGGCCAATGGTCGCTTTTCATGTTTTCGTTATAATTATAATGCTGTAGCGGCAGCTGTGATGTAATAAAAGCATTCACAATCGCGGTGAATGCTGTAAAATTCACGCCGCAAAGCATACTAATTTGATTTAAGGGTCAGTTATGCCTACAAACGCATTTTTAGGGGTATTCGCAAAATCTCCTATAAAGCCAATGGAAGATCACATCAAGAAGGTACATCAAGCAAGTAAAGCTTTGATCCCTTTTTTCAATCATGTATTTAAAGAAGAGTGGCAACAAGCAGAAGAGATTCGCTTGAACATTCGTACTTTAGAACGTGAAGCCGACGACATGAAAAGAAATATACGTTTACAATTACCGCGCGGTTTATTTATGCCGGTAGAGCGTACAGATTTGCTCGAACTCGTCACCCAGCAAGATAAAATTGCTAATAAAGCAAAAGACATTGCTGGTCGTGTAATTGGTCGTGAGATGACCATTCCAAAAGAAATTCAAGTTAACTTTTTAGCCTATGTAACTCGCTGTGTTGATGCAACTAAACAAGCATCAAACGCAATCAATGAGTTAGATGAGTTACTAGAAACTGGTTTTAAAGGTCGTGAAGTGACCTTAGTAGAAAAAATGCTCGTTGAATTGGATGCAATTGAACAAGACACGGATGATATGCAAATCATAATACGTCGCCAATTACGCGACGTCGAAGATGAACTCAATCCTGTAGATGTAATGTTTTTATATAAAATCATCGAATGGGTCGGCGAGCTTGCGGATATCGCAGAACGCGTTGGTTCGCGTCTTGAGCTGATGTTAGCTCGGTAATTTACACTCAGTTCAATAACGAAAGATTAGGGTTACACAATGGATATCATTGCATCTTATGGCACGGTATTAATTTTAATTGCCGCAGCAGTCGGTTTTTTTATGGCTTATGGTATTGGCGCGAATGACGTTGCTAATGCGATGGGCACATCGGTAGGTTCAAAAGCATTAACTATTAAACAAGCTATTTTTATAGCGATGATTTTTGAATTTGCAGGCGCCTACTTAGCTGGCGGCGAAGTAACATCGACAATTCGTAAAGGCATTATCGATTCTACGCCGTTTTTAGACCTGCCAGAACTTATGGTATTAGGGATGATCTCGGCATTATTTGCAGCGGGTAGTTGGTTGCTAATAGCTTCATTCTTAGGTTGGCCGGTATCAACCACGCATTCAATTATTGGCGCTATCATCGGATTTGCCTTAGTTGCAGTTGGCAGCGAAGCGATTCAATGGGACAAAGTTGCAGGTATTGTGGGGAGTTGGATTGTTACCCCGGCGATTTCAGGGTTTATTGCCTACTTAATATTTATGAGTGCGCAAAAGTTAATTTTTGACACCGATGCGCCACTTAATAATGCCAAACGCTATGTGCCTATTTACATGGGTTTAGCCGGTTTTATCATGTCTTTAGTAACCATCAAGAAAGGTTTAAAGCACATTGGTATTAATTTAGGTGCTGTTGAAGGTTATGCATTAGCAATCGGTATTGCTGTTATTGTTGGTATTATTGGTAAAACCGTTATTTCTCGGTTAAAGATTGATCCAAAAGCCGATAAGAAAATGCAATTTAATAACGTTGAGAAAGTATTTGCTATCTTAATGGTATTAACCGCATGTTGTATGGCATTTGCTCATGGTTCTAATGACGTGGCTAACGCGATTGGTCCGTTGGCTGCAGTTGTAAACATTGTTGAAAATAACGGTGAGATAGCTAAGCAAGCGACAATCGCATGGTGGATTTTACCACTAGGTGGTTTCGGTATTGTTGCAGGCCTTGCAATTTTAGGCAAAAAAGTAATTAAAACGATTGGTGAAGGCATTACGCATTTAACACCAAGTCGTGGTTTTGCTGCTGAATTAGCTGCTGCTTCTACAGTTGTAATTGCATCGGGAACAGGCTTACCAATTTCTACTACACAAACCTTAGTTGGCGCGGTATTAGGGGTAGGTATGGCACGTGGAATTGCTGCACTTAATATGGGTGTGATCAGAAACATTGTAGTTTCTTGGGTAATTACATTGCCAGTTGGCGCTGCCCTTGCTATTGTTATTTTCTACATACTGAGAACTGCCTTTGGAGTTTAAATCCAGCAGTCTTTAAGTATTACAGACTTTTAGCTTGAAAAGATCTCAACGCCCTTGGTGTTGGGGTCTTTTTATTTGTGGGTACAAAAAGTATGACGAACTTACCAAGTATTAAACAGCTGCAGTATTTATTGGCAGTTCATCAGCATCAACATTTTGGCCGCGCCGCAAGTGCGTGTTTTATTGGTCAATCAACACTCAGCAGTGCAATTCAAACCCTTGAAGAAACACTCGGTTGCCAACTCATAGAGCGTGAAAATCGTAGTTTGATGTTCACAGCCATCGGCGAAGAAGTGGTAGAGCGGGCACGCAAAATTATTGACGATACGCTAAGTGTTAGAGAGCTGACTAAAAGCCATTTAACACCGCTAAGCGGTACGCTCACCCTCGGAGTTATTCCAACGATTGCTAGTTTTATTGCGGCACCTCTATATCACCTTTGTCAGCAACAGTTTGCTGATTTAGAGTTGGTACTGGTTGAAGACACCAGTGATAGCTTGTTAGATAAACTCGAGCATGGCCATATCGATATGGCGCTATTGGCACTACCTTACGATACTGATAAATTTCATACTCAAGTACTCGCGCAAGATCACTTTTGCTTAGTACATCATAAAGACTATTTACCTGCTAAGAATATAGAAGATTTTAACTTGTTACCGGAAGCCAGCGTGTTCTTATTAGAGCGAGAGCATTGTATGACAGGGCACGCATTAAGTGCTTGTCATTTAAATCGTTCAAGCTGTATCAATCCGTTTGAAGCGGCGAGCTTACACACCTTACTTAGCATGGTTGAGCACCAGTTCGGTGTCACTTTTTTACCGCAAATGGCGATTAACGCGGGTATTTTAGCGAACAAAAACATGCTTGCCACTCCCTCACAAAGTGACGCATACCGCGATATTGGCATTTTATGGCGCAAAACAACTGGTCGTATTCGAGATTTTCGTTTATTTAGCCAAATGCTAGAAAGCTTTTTAAAGCAGCAATGTCGTTTAATGCCAATCGACTTAAATATTTAACCATTCTAGCGAGCTAAATAAAGCGCTAACTGCGTTATAAATTTTTCATGTAGAACAACTATATGTCAAAATTTATGCCTTGTTATCACTCCATTTATCTGTCGCTATAAATGGTCAGTAACTTAACACGATTGGTATAACGACACAGGAATAGCTCATTTAGGTGAGCTTTTTTATTTATTTTCATTTATTTTTATCTTTTCCAAACTATCTGCTTCACTCTATCGACTAACCTCATAAGTAAAATAACTAAGCATCGAGAATCGTGTTTTTTCAATCAATAGAAACATTAATCGCCAAAGCACAACAAGGAAATAAGCGCCTGGCTTAAGCTGGTTAAGCAGCATGAAAGCCAAGTTTATAACTATTGTTTGCGGATGCTAAGTAACCCAGATGATGCCATGGACTTAATGCAAGAGGTGTTTATTTCGGTGTATAAAAGTCTGCCGAACTTTCGTGGTGAGTCGAGTTTTAATACTTGGGTATTTCAAATTGTGCATCGGCGTAGCGTTGAATACTACCGCCGTCGCAAGCATTATCAGAGCTTAGATGATGTGCCAGAACAGGCCTGTGAACACAGTGAATTAGAAGGCAATAGTGTAGCTCAGGCCCAGCATCAGCAATTAAAAAGTATGTTGAATAAGTTACCGTGGGAGCAGCGTTTAGTGGTGGAGTTGAAATTTTTCCAGCATTGCACCTTTGAAGAGATTGCTGAGCAATTAGATATTTCAACTAATACTGCTAAGTCGCGGTTATACAGTGCATTAGGAAAATTAAAAGTTCATTTGGAGGCCGTAGATGGCTAGTTTAGAGTCGCTTTTTGAGCAATGGTTAGATGGTAAAGTTTTGAGCGATAAACAATTGCAGCAGCTCGAAAATGATCCCGAATATGCAGCGTTGATGAGCCAAGCGCAAGTATGGCAACAGCATAGCCGTGACTATAAGGCTGTACCTGTACCAATCTGGGATCGCCAATCAACAATATCGCAGTTCTCTGCTGTGCGTGTGTTTAGCGTCGCTGGAGCGTGGGCTGTTGCAGCATCAGTATTGGTTTGTTCGTTAATCTTTTTAGTTATACCGCAATCAGATGCGCAGGGGTTACTTGCACAAGTAACGAAACAAACACATTTATTGCAGTCTCAACAAAAGCAAATTGACCAAATGCAAAGAATTATTACTGCGCAAAATCAATTGCAACAACAGCAGATGTATCAATTAGCAAAAGAGGCCATTGCAACAGGACGAGTTGAACGCCAAGAAGATATTGCCAGTTTAATCACTTACATCAAAACCCAGCGAGCTCAAGATCAAGCGTATCTACGGATGCAATTAAATGATTTAGCCGAACAAGTACAAGAGCAGCCAACAGCCGCGATTGCGAAAAATTAGGAGTATAGAGCATGAATAAAAAACTTATCAGCAGCGCCATAATGGCCATACTTGGGTGCTTAAGTGCTAATGTATCTGCGCAAGACCCTGCGGAGTTGGCATCAATACAGCGTGAAGTAGCAATAATGGAAAACATTTTAAGCAGCGCGTTAAAGCAAGATACCAATAAAAGGATCCGTGCGATTCAAGCCAACTATTTTGTTAAGCAGGGAGTGGTATTTGAGCTGGACGTAAGAGGCTCTAGCCGCTGGCAGACTATTTTTAGTAACGCACCTAATGCGCCGTTACCACCGCTGCCTGAAATTGATTTTGCTAATATGGATATTGAAATTATCAGTGATCAAGTAGAGTTTATTACCGAAGATGTTGTTGAATCATCACGAGAAGCTTATCAACAAGCGATGGAACTAATGCGTGAAGGCGCAGAACAAGTGCGCGAAATTGCAGAGCAAGAGCGTGATGTGGGCCGAAAGTTGCGGGATTTAGAGCGTGAAAAGCGCGATTTAGAGTTTGCCAGCCGCCATGATAATAGCGCCGAAGAGAAACAGCTTGAACAACGCAAAAAAGCGTTAGAAAAAGATATCGCGAAGCTGGAAAAACAACAAACTACACTCACTAAACAGCAGCAACAGCTACGCCAAAATATCAATGCAAAGCATGCAGAGCGTGAGCAACAACAAGCCGCAGAGCAACAACAGTTACTGGAGCAAGTAAGTACAAGTATCAGTCTTACGTTATGTGATTACGGTAGTGGTTTACGTAGTTTGCCAAACGACGAGCATGTGAGTTTTGTTCTTAAAGGGCTCGGCGATAAAAATACGAGTTTAATAAAAGTATTTAATAAATCAGATATTAAAAAGTGTGTCGCCGGCGATATCAAAGCCAGCGAACTGACTAAAAAAGCTATTAGCTACCAATTTTAATTAGCCGAGCTGATATTAACTCAGCTCAATTAATAACTTATACCTGACCAACAAGCAGCCGTATTATAAAGGCTGCTTTTCGTTATGCCCTTCATATTCAAACTGTTTATTGAATGGCGTAATATCTGGTAAAAATAACAAATAAACCCACACCACTAAGTTAAAGTAGGGGATCAAACCTAAGCAGGTAAAAGTTACAACCGGGTAACCTTTGATACTGGCATATCGATAGCATTGGTAAGTTATCCCTAAGTTTACCGCTAATAGTAACACTATTAATTGCATCATAATTCACTCCATAAATTGACAATGATACTAATAACAACATGTTAGTTTGTAAGTGGCATGTTGCTATGATTTAACGATGTCATGTGAAATTTCGATTATCATCATAATCACAAGACATTTATCGCCCGATGAGCAAAGTATAGATGAGTTATCACAAGATGGAAGTAAAAAAATGCGTAGATTTGTATGAAAAGTTCGCTATTTTAGCTAGGTGGTTGTTCGTAAAAAGTTTTGTTTTGATAAATTTTTTGTAACTGATGTTTGATTTTTTCTACGGGCACCGGGCGTGAAATAAAGTAGCCTTGGCCATAATCAACACCTATTTCTTTTAGTGCTAAAAAGATCTCTTCATTTTCAACATATTCAGCAACTGAACGCTTATTGAGCGAGCGACTAATATCGTTTATTGCTTTAACTAACGCCAAGTCGATTGGATCATTAAGCATATCGCGAACAAACGAACCGTCTATTTTTACGTGTTGAGCTGGCAGTTGCTTAAGATAATTAAAGGTGCTAAAGCCAGTGCCAAAGTCATCAATTGAGAAATGACAGCCCAAGCGATTGAGCTTTTCGATCATCGCACGAGTGGCAGTTAAATTATTGATACTGGCGGACTCGGTGATCTCAAAAATAACCCGGGTAGGGCTGATATCGCACTTTTCAAGGGTCGATTCGATATGCGGTAATAGGCGTTCATCTAAAAACGATTGCGCAGATAGGTTTATTGCAACTTGATTTAGCTCAGGGTTAGCGGCAATGGCAGAAATTGCATTGCTGATCACACATTGATCCATTAAGTAAGTGTCGTTCAATAATTCAAGTGACGGAATAAATTGGTTTGGATAAACCAGTTCACCGTCGAGTTTTAAGCGTAACAGTGCTTCAAAATAAGCGACACCACCATGTTTAAAGTCCCAAATAGGCTGGTAATGTAATTCAATTTGGTTTTGTTGCAATGCTTGGCGAATGCTGTGTCCCCACTCTAATCCAGCTTGCAAGGTGTTATGGCTGGCATCTTCTTTAGAGTAACAATGAACCAAATTACGGCCTAAGCTTTTAGCAACGTACAAGGCAATATCAGCTTGTTTTAAGCATTCACTCGGATCATGGTTCGCTGCTGTTATTTGCGTTAAGCCAATTGAGCAGCTAATTGAATAAACTTGTTCTTCAGATTTAAACTGATGACCTTCAATAGCCATGCAAATACTTTCAGCTATCAAGTGTGCATCAAGCAGATTCATATTATTTAAGATCACCGCAAATTCATCACCACCAATGCGACACACTAAGTGTTCATCACTGATATTGGCGTTAAATAGTTGCGCAACTTCTTTAAGAACTATATCGCCTTGTTGATGGCCTTTACTGTCATTAATTATTTTAAAATGATCGAGGTCAATATAAATTAAAGCGTGCTCTATGTCGCCATTAGTGCGTTGCGGCTGGCAAATTCGATTGAGTTGTTGATCAAAATAATAGCGGTTATGTAAGCCGGTTAAGGTGTCATGTAGTGCTAAATGGCGCAGCTGTAATTCAGCTTGTTTGCGCTCATGAATATTATCTATTGTGGCGGTGATCGTGGCAGCATTACTGCTGTTTTTGATTAGTTGTAAGCGGCACTCAACCCAAATAGCTTGACCATCTTTATGAATAATTTGCACTTCAACCTGCTGTTGCAAGGCACCGCCATGCAAAATACTGCTAATTGTTTGCAGTAGTTTATCTTTGCAATCATTGATACAAAAGTCAGAGAGTGCTTTGCTCAAGGTTTGTTTTATGCCAAACCCACTGAGTGCTTCCCACGCAGGGTTGATAAAACGAATGCGGCCTTGTTCATCAAATTCAAGCACCACAGTATTAAGATGTAATAGTATCCGCTGATGGGCTGAAAATAGCTCCTTATAGCGGCTTTGACTTTGACTTAGCTGTTCTACTTTTTGTGCAAACTCTGCATAACTGACCATAAAATCTTCACGGCGCGCAGCATGGTCGCATACTTTACTTAACAAGGTTTGTTCATATGGTGCACGAATAAAATCAGTGACCCCTGAAAGCAATAGTTGTTCAGCATGATCGGCATCTTTCGTGTCTATAATGGTTACAATGGCTTGTTTTGGGTTGTGTTGTAAAATCTCTTCAACTAATTGACTGGCAGCTCCTGCGTGTGCTGCGGTTGCATCAAGTAACACAATGGCAAACTTTTGCTGCAAATAGATTGATAATGCTTGTTTATTACTAGAAACATGGGTGCAGGCAAAGTTTAGCTGTAATTGTTGCGCTATTTCAGCTGCTTTGTCACTGTCGGTTTCGAGCAGCAACAAGTCTAAACGACTACTTTTTTCTAAATGCGTTGATAACACATTTGCCAGTACCTGTGGCAGCATATCTTGGCGTTCAAATGGCAATACTGCATCTATGCCATAACTGCGTGCTGTCGTTTCGGCTATTCGCTCACAATAGATAGGCGGAGTTAGTACAATTGGTGTATTTTTTGGGGTTTTTAATAACCCTGAACGGATCATCCGAGAAAATCGCCAACCATCTATTTTACCAACATTAAGACCGGTAATAATGACATCGACCGCTTGAGATTTAAGAATTTCGAGGGCTTGCTGGCTATCGGCTACTTCAAGGAAAGTAAATACATTGAGCCGATTTAAGGTTGACTTAACAGCCTGACGCTCAGCGACACTGGCGTTTAAGATCAGCAAAGTTAGCTGCTTAGCCATTTATGTCACACCTCTTATAAACCTAGATCTAATTAAGTTGAGTAGAATAATGCCATTTGTCTCGAACCACAAGAGAACATTCCATTGTATTTTAATTAAAGCCGTTGGTTGAGCTAATAGCGCGATGCAGTTAAACTTGGCGCGACTTTTTTGATCTGGATATATCCTATGCGCGTGGCTGATTTTAGCTTTGACTTACCTGATGAATTAATTGCTCGTTTTCCTAAACAGGATCGAACCAGCAGTCGCTTATTAACCTTAGATGGCCCAAGTGGCGCTGTAGAACATAAAATATTTAGCGATATTATTGATTTAGTAAATGAAAATGACTTGTTGGTATTTAACAATACCAAAGTGATCCCTGCTCGTATGTATGGCCAAAAAGCGTCAGGTGGCAAAGTTGAAGTCTTAGTGGAGCGAGTGCTTGATGAGCACCGCGTGCTGGCTCATGTACGAGCAAGTAAATCACCAAAACCAGGTACAGAACTTATTCTCGAAGGTAAAGCGCAGGCGACTATGGTGGGTCGTCATGGCGAATTGTTTGAACTAGAGTTTAGCGATAGTCAAAATGTACTGGAAATTTTAAACGATATTGGCCATATGCCACTGCCACCTTATATTGACCGTCCAGATACTGACGAAGACCGCAAACGCTATCAAACAGTTTACGGTGAAAAACCTGGCGCGGTTGCAGCGCCAACTGCTGGCCTACATTTTGACGATACGCTCATGGCAGCAATAAAAGCTAAGGGCGTAAACATGGCATTTGTTACTCTGCATGTTGGCGCGGGCACATTTCAGCCGGTACGCGTAGACTCGGTTGATGATCATATAATGCACTCCGAATACATTGAAGTGCCTGATGATGTTGTTGCAGCAGTCGCTGCAACCAAAGCTAACGGCGGCAGAGTGATTGCGGTAGGCACAACTTCGGTACGTTCATTGGAATCAGCAGCTAAGATACATGGCGGCCAATTAGCCAGTTACTTTGGTGACACCGATATTTTTATTTACCCAGGTTATCAATTTAACGTAGTTGATGCCATGGTCACTAATTTTCACTTGTCAGAATCGACATTGATCATGTTGGTTAGTGCATTTGCTGGGCAAGATAATATTATGAGTGCATACCAAACTGCAATTGCACAAAAATACCGCTTTTTTAGCTACGGCGATGCGATGTTTTTAACCCGTAAATAGTTTTTTCTATAAAAGCACTTAAAGCCCAGCCTTGCGTTGGGCTTTTTAGTTTTGATTTTTGCACTTTTAATTTCAGCTTTGAGCCCAATTAATAGTAATGGTTTTACAAAAAGGGTAGAATCGAGCGGTTAAATTATAGCTTGTTGGACTGTTTTTCTGACATTTGAGGATGATATGAAGTTTGAATTAGACCGTACAGACGGTAAAGCCCGCCGCGGCCGCTTGATTTTTGATAGAGGCGTAGTCGAAACGCCAGCATTTATGCCAGTAGGTACTTACGGTACTGTCAAAGGTATGACCCCAGATGAAGTCAAAGACACTGGTGCGCATATTTGCCTAGGTAACACCTTCCATTTAATGCTTCGCCCTGGTACTGAAATCATCAAGCAGCATGGTGGATTACATGGTTTTATGAATTGGGATAAACCAATTTTAACCGACTCAGGCGGTTTTCAAGTGTTTAGCTTAGGCGCAATGCGTAAAATTACCGAAGAAGGTGTATTGTTTAGCTCGCCTGTTAACGGTGAAAAAATTATGCTTTCACCAGAAAAAGCCATGCAAGTGCAGCGTGATTTAGGTTCAGACATCGTAATGATTTTTGACGAATGTACGCCTTATCCTGCCACCGAAAAAGAAGCTAAAGATTCAATGGAGTTATCACTTCGTTGGGCTAAGCGTTCAAAAGAAGGTCACGGTGACAATCCATCAGCTTTATTTGGTATTATCCAAGGTGGTATGTATCCGGAGTTGCGTGCTCAGTCACAACAAGGTCTTGAAGAAATTGGTTTTGATGGCTACGCACTCGGTGGTTTATCGGTCGGTGAGCCAAAAAATGAGATGATTAACATTCTTGATCACTGTGCTTATAAAATGCCAGAGAACAAACCCCGTTACCTTATGGGTGTAGGTAAACCTGAAGACTTAGTTGAAGCCGTTCGTCGCGGTATCGATATGTTTGACTGTGTAATGCCAACTCGTAATGCGCGTAATGGTCATTTATTTATAACCGGTGGCATTGTGAAAATTCGTAATGCTGTGCACAAAACAGATACCGGCCCACTTGATCCTGAGTGTGATTGCCATACTTGTAAGAATTATTCGCGCGCGTACCTACATCATCTTGATAAATGTAACGAAATTTTAGGTGCACGACTAAACACAATTCATAACTTACGTTACTATCAGCGCGTTATGGAAGGTTTACGTAATGCGATCGGTGACGGTAAGTTAGATGAATTCGTAAATGATTTTTATGCACGCCGCGGCCAAGAAGTGCCAGAGCTTGCAGATACCACAAATTAAATTTAAAAATTAAAGAGGAAGTGTTATGAGTTTATTTATTTCAAACGCCCACGCAAGTGCGGCAGGTGCAGCGCCAGCTGGTGGTGGTTATGAGATGTTGATCATGCTAGCTATCTTTGGCTTAGTATTTTACTTCTTGATTTACCGTCCACAAGCTAAGCGTGTAAAAGAACATAAAGCGCTGATGAATGCGATGGCAAAAGGCGATGAAGTTCTTACTCAAGGTGGTTTAGTGGGTAAAATCGCTAAAATCTCTGACGATAAAGATTTCATTGTTATTTCACTTAACGATCAAGCTGAAGTAACTGTACAAAAATCAGCAGTGTCAGCAGTATTGCCTAAAGGCACAATGAAGTCGCTATAATAATAATAAGGACGCCCACGTGTTAAACAAGTTTCCATTATGGAAGTATTTACTTGTTCTAGCTGTGATTGCGGTAGGTCTTTTATATGCCTCTCCTAATTTGTATGGTCGTGATCCGGCCATACAAATTTCAGGTACTAAAGGAACTGATGCAGATCTAGCTGTAGTAGACAAAGTAAATGCGACCCTCAAAGAGCACAATGTTACCGTAAAATCAGTTAAGTTCGAAAACGGTCAAGTGTTGATCCGCTTTAAAAATGTTGAAGAGCAGCTTAAAGCGCAAGATTTATTGCGTGATTCATTGAGCGACGATTACATCTCAGCCATTAACATGGCCCCGGCGCAACCTCATTGGTTAAAAGCCCTTGGCGGCAATCCAATGAAATTGGGCTTGGATTTAAGTGGCGGTGTTCACTTTACGATGGAAATTGATATGGTGACAGCGGTTGATAACGCGCTGGAACAAATGGATCAAGACTATAAAAGTGATTTACGTGAAGAAAAACTACGCTATCGCACGGTACGTCGTGTAGCTGGTACTGAACGTATTCGTGTGGAGATGCGCAGCGCAGAAGATAAAGATGCGGCAGAGCGTTTTTTACAGTCACGCTACCCATTACACAACTACATTGATGATAGCTCTAACGATAACGCGTTTTATGCCACCATCAGCGAGCAAAAACTCAAAGAAATTCGTGACTATGCTATCAAGCAAAACGAAACCATTATCCGTAACCGTATTAACCAAATCGGTGTTGCTGAGCCTAACGTACAACGTCAAGGTGCAGAGCGTATTATTGTGCAGCTACCAGGTGTTCAAGATACTGCGCGTGCGAAAGAGATTTTGGGTGCTACAGCAACCCTTGAGTTTCGTGAAGTAGACGAAAATGCCGATCCAACGGCAGCAGCGCAAGGGCGTATTCCGCCTGGTACTGAAATGATCATGAGCCGTGATGGCTACCCAGTGGTACTTAAAAAACGCATTATTCTCGAAGGTAGTCACATTACTGGTGCGCAATCGGGTGCCGATGAATACCAACGTCCGCAAGTAAGTATTAGCCTTGATAGCAAAGGCGGCGCGAAAATGAATGCTTTCACTAAGCGTGCTATTGGCAAGCGTATGGCGACGGTATTTATAGAGTATAAGCCTTCTGGTAAAACAGACGAAAACGGTAAAGCGCTACCACCAATTAAGGTGGAAGAAGTGATCAACGTTGCAACTATACAAGCGCGTCTTGATCGTTCGTTTCGCATCACCGGCATTGATAACCCTGCAGAAGCACATAACTTAAGTTTATTACTACGTGCTGGAGCACTTGTTGCGCCAATTCAAATTGTTGAAGAGCGCACGGTAGGGCCAAGCTTAGGTCAAGAAAATATCGAAGCAGGTATGACAGCGGTTGCTTTAGGTTTCTTGTTTGTACTGATCTTTATGTTAGTTTATTACAAAGGTTTTGGCTTAGTCGCTAATATTGCCTTAGCAGCTAACTTAGTATTGATTGTGGGGGTTATGTCGTTGATCCCAGGCGCTGCACTAACACTGCCAGGTATTGCTGGTATCGTACTAACGGTAGGTATGGCAGTTGATGCCAACGTACTAATATTTGAGCGTATTCGCGAAGAGCTGGCCGATGGACGTAGTCCGCAACAGGCTGTTCATCATGGTTATGATAGTGCTTTTAGTACAATTTTTGATGCCAATATTACCACCTTAATTGCTGCGATTATCTTGTTCGCAGTGGGTACAGGCCCAATTGCTGGTTTCGCAGTGACACTTGCGATAGGTATTATCACCTCAATGTTTACAGCCATTGTTGGTACCCGTGCGGTAATCAACTTATGTATTGGTGGTAAGCGCATTGATAAGCTGTCAATTTAAGGAGCAGATATGCAAATTTTAAAATTAGGCGGCAGAACTTTAGGGTTTATGTCGCTGCGCAAAGTTGCTATGAGCATCTCAACGCTACTTATTTTGGCATCGTTCGCATCGTTCTTCGTTAAAGGTTTAAACTTTGGCTTAGATTTTACGGGCGGTACTGCTGTAGAAGTCGGTTTTGCACAACCAGCAGACTTAAAGAAAGTACGTTCAGTGTTAGCTGAAAATGGTTTTGCAGATGCATCAGTACAATTATTTGGTTCAAGCCAAGAGATATTGGTTCGCTTAGCACCGCGAGGTGATGATGTTAAAGCCGAAGTAATTGGTAACCAAGTAATTGATGCACTTAAAAAAGCCGATGATAGCGTAGTAATGCGTCGAATTGAGTTTGTTGGCCCAAGTGTAGGTGAAGACTTAAAAGAGCAGGGTGGCCTTGCCATGTTAACTGCGCTTATTTGTATCTTGATCTATGTGGCATTTCGCTTTGAGTGGCGTTTTGCGGTAGGCGCGGTGTCGGCACTTTTACACGATGTAATCATTACTTTAGGTTTGTTTTCAGTATTAGGGTTAGAGTTCGACTTAACCATATTGGCGGCAATACTGGCGGTAATAGGTTACTCTCTTAATGATACTATCGTTGTATCTGACCGTATTCGTGAGAACTTCCGCAAAGTGCGTATCGACGATACTGTTGAGATAATTGATATTTCATTAACGCAAACACTTAACCGTACTCTAGTAACTTCAATTACCACTATTTTAGTATTAATCGCCTTGTTTGCTTGGGGTGGTCAAACTATTCATGGTTTTGCTACAGCGCTGTTATTTGGTGTGTTTATTGGTACTTACTCTTCGATTTATGTTGCTAGTGCCGTTGCGCTTGCGATGGGCGTAAGTAAAGAAGACTTAATACCAGAAGTTATCGAAAAAGAAGGCGCAGATTTAGACGCTATGCCATAGGTATGATTCTAATTTTACGTTTAAAAAACCGCTCATTGAGCGGTTTTTTGCTTTTAAGTGTTTGTGTCGCCTACGGGAGTATAGAGTTACTTTGGTGCTTAATAATTTGTAGGCGAGTGGCTTGCCACCGCGAAAGGTTTTTCACAACTCTCTGTCTAACTGGTGAATTTAAAATTGCGCGAGGTACCGTGGTCAAGTAATTCCGCCTACGGGTTAACATTGGTGTTTGGATTTATTGTAGTCGGGGCTTTATGCCGCGTGACTCAAATGTCTTCTCTTTGTGAAAAATATTTTAAGTTTTTCATTCACAAAGAGGTAAAGGAAGGTACTAGGGTTCGGCTTAACCTTACTTTCTCTGTGTTGCGCGAAGCGCCTCGGTGTCCTCTGTGGTGCAAATTGTTTAAATGATTCAGAGGGCACAGAGCTCACAGAGAAAGAGATTAAAGGGATAAAGTTAAAGGTGCTAGGGTTTTGGGAAGTCTGCGGGTTGGCATTGGTGTAAGGCTATATGTAAGCGGGGCTTTATCATGGCGAATTTTAATTATTGCTATTTATGAAGTTAAATATTTCCTATAATAGTAATTATTGATTAAGTATTGATGTAACCAACTAATGTTAAAGCAACTTTTAGTCGCTAGTAGTCTAATTATTGTTAGCGGATGTGATGACAACGTTAAACCTAAGCAATCAAAGGCTGCAGTACAACCTTATCAATTAACAACACTTGAACATTATCAGCATCAAGCTAATAACTTACTTCGCAGTATTAGAGTGAAAAAAGACGCAGCTAATTTAGAAACTCAATCTGCTGATTTAGTCGCGCTATCGCAGACTATCCTCAATGACTTGATAGTTGATTATCCACAATGTGCTGAATACATAAATGCGCTTATTGCTGTTGCTGATTTGCTCCCTTCATTGCCCCTAGAAGAAATTGAAAGTGGTTATCATAGCGATGGTAAGCTACCTAAGTTTGACGATCCCATATGTTATCACGGTAAGGATTTATTGGTTCATCCTGCGACTGTACAGGCGGTTGCTCGTTTAGGATTTGTTGACCCACAAGCTTATGAATATGCTGAACTTGAGATTATTGAGGTGATAGCTCATTTTGATCAGGTTGAACAAGCATTAAATAAATAACAAAATGCCGGAGTGTTAACGGGTACTGACATAAAATTGTCATACCAGCTTGCTACTTTAGCACTCTCTTAATGAAGTAATGGGTTGATGATAAGTGAGTGCTCGGCTAGGTATATTAGAAAATATCTTAAAAAACAGTGAAATAACGACACTGTTTCAACCCATCTTTGATATTGCAGGGCAGCAAATTTTAGGTTACGAAGCATTAAGTCGAGGCCCTAAAAATTGCGATCTAGAGATGCCAAATGCGCTTTTTAGTGCTGCAATCGTGCACGATAAAATCTCAGAGCTTGAGTTGTTATGCCGTTCAAAAGCGATCGAAAATTTTGTAAGGTTAAAACTACAAGGCAAATTATTCTTAAATGTAAGTCCTAAAACGTTACTTGATCCCTGCCATCCGAAAGGCGAAACATTACACCTAATTAAGCAGTTTGGCTTGGCCGCTAATAGAGTGGTGATTGAAGTTACCGAACAAGAAAAGGTTGATGATGGTTTTTTATTGCTGAAAACAATTGCCCATTATCGCCAGCTCGGTTTTTCGATTGCCATCGATGATTTAGGTGCAGGCTACTCAGGGTTAAAGCAATGGTCAGAATTATGTCCTGACTATGTGAAGATTGACCGTTATTTTATTGACCATTGCGATGAAAGCGTGGTTAAAAAAGAATTTTTAAAATCAATTATAGAGTTAGCGAAAGTTACCAAAACAGCGGTGATAGCAGAGGGCATAGAGCGGGTTGAAGAACTCAGTTTACTTGAAGGGCTAGGCATTGTGAATGCGCAAGGCTTTTTGCTGGAACGACCAAGTTTAAAACCTAGCTTAGCGTTTGACTCAGCTCAATTACAGCAATTAAGTTTTACCCCACTTAACAATCAGTTTGAGCAATCAATGGCGATAGGTTGGTTAGCAATCGAACAAGCCCCAATAGACAGTCATACTCGTTGTAAAGATGCGCATAATATTTTTGAAAAAGATAAATCGATTATCAGTCTTGCGGTTGTCAATGAAAGCTTGCAGCCGATAGGCTTATTACACAAAGATCAACTGACAGAAGTATTTGCGGCTCCTTATGGCCATGCTTTATACGACAAACAACCGGTTACGGCACTAATGCATAAGCAACCCTTGGTAGTTGATGAAAATCAGCTGCTTGATACTGTTAGTCAGCAAATTACCGAAAATGATTTTGATATTCGCCGTCATATTGTGATCACTCGCACTGAGCAGTACTTAGGGCTCGCGCCACTGCGGGATATTTTAAAACATATTACGGAAGAGAAAATTCGTCATGCTCAGCATGCTAATCCACTTACGATGCTGCCGGGGAATGTTGCAATTAACGAAGCAATTGAGCATAGATTAAGAGCCAAACACAGCTTTGCATTAGCCTATATTGATTTAAACCACTTTAAGCAGTTCAACGATTTATATGGTTACGCCAGTGGTGATAGTGTTATCAAATTATTGGCCGATGTCACCACCCAAGCTTGTAGTAATGTGCCCAGTTTTGTTGGTCATATTGGTGGCGATGATTTTATGGTGGTCTTTGATGGTGATGATGCGGCTACAGTATGTAACAACATAATAACTGAGTTTGAGCTGAAATCTCGTGCATTCTTTACGCCAGAGCATATTGCCAGTGGTGGTTATTGGGCAACTAATCGTGAAGGTGAAAAGCAATTTGTACCTTTACTTACTTTATCGATTGGCGTTGTTGAACCCGATCTAGAGCAGTGTACTAACAGCCATCAAATTGCTGCATTGGCAACAGATGCTAAAAAAGAAGCAAAACGCTATCGCCACAGCTATCTGTTTTTATGTAAACGACGTGGTCCTGCTTTGGCGGTTGTGCGTTTAACTCCTGAGAAACAAGTCATATAAAATAACGTTAAGTAGGGCTGTTTTTCTTGAGTATTTATTGCTCAGCGTGTAGCTTTACTAAAACACTAGAAAATAATAAATATGACTAGGTATTTCTTTTCACTCATCTCGCTCTCGGTACTTATTGTTAGTACCGTATACAGTGCTAAAACTGCAGCAAAAGAAACGGTCACAATCGCTCAAGAACCTCGAACATTATATAAACGAGATGCATACTTAAAAGAGTTACTGCAACGTGCGCTTGATGCTGCTAATTATTCAGCCCAGTTAGAATCTGTCGTGGTACACCCTCACCAACAGCGAGCGCTCATAGCCCTTGCCGATAATAGCGTTGACCTATATTGGAGTATGACCAGCCCCGAACGCGAAACCTTAGCAATACCGATAAAAGTGCCGTTATTTAAAGGTTATATTGGTAAGCGAGCCTTAGTAACTAGGCAGTTGTTTCTTAATCGCTTTGCTGATATCAAGAGCAAAGAGCAACTAAAAGGGTTTACTGCAATTCAAGGGCATGACTGGCCCGATACCAAAATATTGGCATATAATGATTTATCGGTGCGACCGTTTGCAAATTATCAAGCGATGTTTAATATCGTTTTGACCGGACGAGTTGATTACTTTCCTCGCTCCTTCATAGAAGTAAGCTCAGAGTTAAAAGAAGTTAATAAACAAGCGCTGGTTATTGTGCCAAATTTATATATTAGCTACCCGAGTGCTTTTTATTACTTTGTGGCCAAACACAAGCCAGAACTGGCAAAAACGCTCAGCGATGGCTTAGCTATTATGCAAAAGAACGGTAGTTTTGATGAGCTATTTAACCAGTATTTTGGCGATGATTTAAATGCCTTGCCATTTGATCCGCAAAACACTGTTGAGATCAAATTAGAGAACCCTTATTTTAATCATTAAAAAAGGAGCCTAGGCTCCTTTTAGTATAACTCGCTATTAGCGAAGTAACGCTTCAGTTAATACTGGGCGAATTTCACGGATCATCGCTTGTGTTAATTTTGGTGCGCCACAGATAATATTACCGCTGTGAGCGTAATTATTACCACCGGCAAAATCTACAACCATACCGCCAGCTTCTTTAACCATTAGTTCACCTGCAGCTGAGTTCCATGGTTTCAAACCAATTTCAAAGAAACCATCAACACGGCCAGCTGCCACGTATGCCATGTCTAGTGCAGAACAACCGGCACGGCGAATATCAGCAGTGTGAACAAACAATGCTTTGAATGCTTCAGTATACGCATCCATATGGTGTTTGTTTTTGAATGGGAAACCAGTGGCAAGAACAGTACCAGAAAGAACGGTAGTTTTACTTACACGAAGACGTTTGCTATTTAGCTGTGCGCCTTGACCACGAGAAGCGGTGAAAAGCTCGCCACGAATTGGATCGTAGATAACAGCTTGGTCTAGACGACCTTTAACTTTAAGTGCGATAGAAACCGCGTAATGAGGGATGCCTTTGATGAAGTTTGTAGTGCCATCAATAGGATCAACAATCCATTGGTAATCTGCATCTTTACCTACGTGCTCACCTAGCTCTTCACCAACAATAGAGTGAGTAGGGTAAGATTGTAAAATAGTGTCGCGAATTACGGCTTCGGCTTCTTTATCAATATTCGTTACTAAATCATTAGTGCCTTTTTGTTGCACTTCAACTTTTGATAAATCTTCGCCAGCGCGAAGTAAAATTTTGCCTGCGTTACGCGCAGCGCGAACCGCAATGTTTAACATTGGATGCATGGTATTACCTTTGGGTTGTAAAAGAACGTGTATATATTTCTATATATTTCAGCCGGCGTATTCTAGCGATTTTTGGCACAAAGTAAACAATAAACCCCAAAAATTTTTGCTTGTTTTTTGTACTGGCTTGAGTTGCAAGGTAAAAATTACAAGACAAAAGCCAGCATTGATCGTTGATACATAAAACTTCCCATATTTATTACCTAGAACCTAGAACCTAGAATCTTTGCTGCTTACAGCTTTTCTCTATGTTATAATTCGCGCAATTTTTTGGTATGAGTTAAACAGTAATGATCTTAGATGACATCCGCATTGTTTTAGTAAACACCTCGCATTCAGGTAACATCGGCTCAGCGGCGCGCGCGATGAAAACCATGGGCTTATCAAAACTGTATTTAGTTGATCCAGCGTGTGAAGTTGATAGCCACGCCAGCGCATTAGCAGCCGGTGCAACTGATGTGCTAGGTAATGCGGTAATAGTTGACACAGTTGCTGAAGCGATTGCAGGTTGTGCTCTAACTATTGGTACTAGCGCCCGTTCACGTACTTTATCGTGGCCGATGGTGGAACCACGTGAGTGTGGTGAGAAGCTAGTTGCTGAAGCTGTTACTGGTCCTGTGGCATTAGTTTTTGGTCGCGAAAACAGCGGCTTAAGTAATGAAGAACTACAACTATGTAACTACCATGTGTGTATTCCTGCTAATCCTGAATACAGCTCGCTTAATTTAGCAATGGCTGTGCAGACCTTGTGTTACGAAACACGTATGGCGTTTTTAAATCAGCAACCAAAAGCCACGCAAGTAGATGATGCTGTGTATCCAAGTTCAAAACAAACCGAGTTATTTTACGAACACTTAGAACAAACCTTACTGGAAACAGGCTTTATTATTAAGCAGCATCCGGGCATGGTAATGACTAAGTTACGTCGTTTATTTAACCGCGCACGCCCAGAAGATGCAGAGCTAAATATTTTGCGCGGTATTTTAACCTCAATAAATAAGTCTACTAAATAAGCGAAAGTTATAAGACTAATACTTGACTAAATTACTCAGGTAATTACAATGAACACAGTACTTGACTAAAACAGTCGGGTATTGAGGTTTAGCTGATAGCTGATAGCTGATAGCTGATAGCTGATAGCTGATAGCTGATAGCTGATAGCTGATAGCTGATAGCTGATAGCTGATAGCTGATAGCTGATAGCTGATAGCCTCTAATATAATACTTGACTATTTTACTCTGGTAATTAAAATTTGCACTCTTTAGTGCGGGGGCTCCATGAAGTTAACATCAAAAGGCAGGTATGCCGTCACAGCGATGCTGGATGTTGCGCTACATACAAATGTAGGGCCAGTTCCCCTTGCCGATATTTCAGAACGACAAGAAATTTCTTTGTCGTATCTAGAGCAGTTATTTGCCCGGTTACGTAAAAGTGGTTTAGTCAGCTCTGTGCGCGGACCTGGTGGTGGTTATTTACTCGGTCGAGAAACGCATGCAATTTCGGTTGGTGATGTGATCAACGCCGTTGATGAATCAATAGACGCAACCCGATGCCATGGTGCAACAGGCGGCTGTCAAAGCGGAATGCGGTGTTTAACTCACACCTTATGGTCTGATCTAAGTACCAGAATAGAAGACTTTTTAAACGGTATTACCCTTGCTGAATTGGTGGAAAAGTCAGATGTGAAGGAAGTTTCATCTCGCCAAGATAACAGCGTTAATAATGCACTCAAGCAATTGGAAAATATTCAAGTAAGCTGCCAACTATAAGTTGGCGTCCAGCGGAGAAAGAAATGAAGTTACCGATTTATTTAGATTACGCAGCAACCACGCCAGTTGACGAGCGTGTAGCAAAAGAAATGATGCAATGCCTGACAATGGATGGCAATTTTGGTAACCCTGCATCACGTTCACACCGTTTTGGTTGGCAAGCTGAAGAAGCGATTGATCAAGCTCGTACTGATATCGCAGATTTAATTAACGCAGACCCACGTGAAATCGTTTTCACTTCGGGTGCGACAGAATCAAACAACCTTGCAATTAAAGGCGCAGCACAGTTTTATAAAAAGAAAGGTAAGCACGTTATTACCGCTAAAACTGAGCATAAAGCAGTGATCGACACCTGTCGTGAGCTAGAGCGTCAAGGGTTTGAAGTAACCTATATGGACGTTGAAGAAAACGGCCTACTTGATTTACAAAAATTAGCCGACACAATGCGCGATGACACAGTATTAGTGAGCATTATGCATGTAAACAACGAGCTAGGTGTAATTCAAGATATCGCGACTATTGGCGAAATGTGTCGCGAACGTAAAATCATGTTCCACGTTGATGCTGCACAAAGTGCCGGTAAAGTTTTAATCGACGTGCAACAGCTTAAAGTTGATTTTATGTCATTCTCAGCGCACAAAGTATATGGCCCGAAAGGTATCGGTGCTTTATATGTTCGCCGTAAGCCTCGTGCTCGCTTAGAAGCTCAAATGCACGGTGGCGGTCATGAACGTGGAATGCGCTCTGGTACACTAGCGACTCACCAGTTAGTTGGTATGGGTGCTGCATTTAGAGTTGCTAAACAAGATTTCGAAAAAGATCATGCTCACATCAGCGCGCTTCGTAAGCGTTTAATTGATGGCATTATGGCTGATATGGATGAAGTGTACTTTAACGGTACACCGGACCAATCAGTACCAGGAATAATTAACATCAGCTTTAACTTTGTTGAAGGTGAGTCGTTATTGATGGCTGTTAAAGATATTGCTGTATCATCAGGTTCTGCCTGTACTTCAGCAAGTTTAGAGCCTTCTTATGTATTACGTGCGCTTGGCCGCAACGATGAATTAGCACACAGCTCAATTCGTTTTAGTATTGGTCGTTTTACCACCGAAGAAGAGATTGATTATACCGTCAATTTAATGAAAAACTCTATCGGTCGCTTACGTGAGATGTCTCCTCTTTGGGAAATGCATCAAGAGGGTGTTGATTTAGATTCAGTTGAATGGGCTCATCATTAATTGACGAGCACATCCACTAGCAGGTAATGAGGATAGAATTATGGCGTATAGTGATAAAGTAATCGATCATGTTGAAAACCCACGTAACGTAGGTGTATTAGACAAAAATGATCCATCAGTAGCAACGGGTATGGTTGGCGCACCAGCATGTGGTGACGTAATGAAGCTGCAAATTAAAGTATCAGCTGCAGGCATAATTGAAGATGCTAAATTCAAAACATACGGTTGTGGTAGCGCAATTGCTTCATCGTCACTTGTAACAGAGTGGGTTAAAGGCAAGACATTAGATGAAGCTGCAATGATCAAAAACACTGATATCAGTGCTGAGCTTGAATTGCCTCCAGTGAAAATTCACTGTTCAATTTTAGCTGAAGATGCAATTCAAGCAGCAATTGCAGATTACAAAAGTAAACAAGCGAAGTAAGAGATAAATCATGGCAGTGACATTGACAGAAGCGGCAGTAAACCGCGTAGAATCATTTTTAGCAAATCGCGGAAAAGGCTTAGGCCTGCGCGTAGGCATTAAAACGACGGGCTGTTCAGGTCTTGCATATGTTCTTGAGTTTGTTGACGAGTTATCTGAAGGCGACGAAGTATTTGAATCTAAAGGGGTTAAAGTAATCGTCGACGCTAAAAGCTTAGTTTATATTGATGGCACCGAGCTTGATTACACTAAAGAAGGTTTGAACGAAGGGTTTAAATTTATTAACCCAAATCAAGCTGATGAGTGTGGTTGTGGCGAAAGTTTCACAGTATAAACAATAAAGTGATTGTACTCTTAAGCCCTGCACCTGTAGGGCTTTGTTCTATCTGAATTTTAAGCCAATAGATTGTTGGCATGGTTGGAATTATGCGCTATTTTGAATTGTTTGCGATACCCGTTGATTACAATGTAGATTTGGCAAAAGTAACTAAGAATTACCTCGAACTCCAGCGTGCTGTTCACCCAGATCGCCATGCCAATGCCAGCAGCCGTGATAAGTTATTAGCCGTACAAAATACCGCAGAAATTAATGATGCCTTACAAATTTTAAAGCATCCGGTAAAACGCGCAGAATACATGCTGAGTGAATTGGGTGTTGATATTCGTGCCGAGCAGCAAACACTACAAGATCCACTCTTTTTAATGCAGCAAATGGAATTACGTGAAGAGCTTGAAGAGCTAAGCACAAGCGATGATCCAGACACAGCGATTGCTCAGTTCGAGAAGCAAATAAAACAACTAGACAGCCAATACAGTGCGCAACTTGCTGAGCAATTGGCAAGTAATGACGAGCAGCAATGGCAGTTAGCTGCTGATAGCATTCGAAAATTAAAGTTCGTGTATAAATTACGAGATGAATTAGAGCGTATTGAAGACAGTTTATTCGACGATTAATTATCTAACTTACTGCACCATTGGTAAGTCAAACAAGAGTTAAAGATCATTATGGCATTATTGCAGATTGCTGAGCCGGGGCAGAGCGCGGCACCACATGAACATAAGTTAGCAATTGGTATTGACCTTGGTACTACCAACTCACTTGTTGCGACAGTACAAAGTGGCGAAGCCCGTACATTAACCGATGTTAATGGCGCAGCCATGTTACCGTCTGTTGTACGTTACGCCGCTGATGGTATAACAGTAGGCGAACTTGCCGCTCAAGCTGCAACACAAGATCCTGTAAATACTTTAATTTCAGTTAAACGTTTTTTAGGTAAAACTCAAGCTGAAATAGAGCAAAGCTACGGCCAATTACCGTATGATTTTTGTCAGCATGATGGTGCATTAGCGATTACCACCGCGGCTGGCAACATCAGCCCAATCACCGCATCAAGCGATATTTTAAAAGCATTAAAGCAACGCGCCGAAGAAAGCTTTGCAGGGCAAGATATTTTAGGGGCCGTGATCACAGTACCTGCTTATTTTGATGATGCACAGCGCCAAAGCACCAAAGATGCTGCAGAGCTTGCTGGTATTAATGTACTGCGTTTATTAAACGAGCCAACTGCAGCCGCGGTTGCTTATGGTTTAGATTCAGGCCAAGAAGGCATTATCGCAGTTTATGATTTAGGCGGCGGTACCTTTGATATTTCAATCTTGCGTTTAAACCAAGGTGTATTTGAAGTACTGGCAACCGGTGGTGATTCAAGCCTAGGTGGTGATGATTTTGACTCATTATTAGTGGATCATTTTAAACGTGAAACCGGTGTGATGACGCTATCTCCATCAGTATTACGCTTATTTATTAATAAAGCTAAAGCTTGTAAAGAAGCACTAAGCCAATATGCTAAAGTGAATGTTGGTCTTGAGTTTGATGATGAAAAATACACGGTTGAAGTCACTCGCGAAAAGTTTGAAGAACTAGCCATGGTGCTGGTGAAAAAAACACTCCGTTCGTGTCGCCGTGCAGTTAAAGATGCTGGTATTACAAACGACGAAGTACTGCAAGTAGTTATGGTCGGCGGTTCAACCCGAATGCCCATCGTACGTAACCAAGTCGCTGAGTTTTTTAATAAAGAGCCGCTTACCTCTATTGATCCGGACCGTGTCGTTGCACTTGGTGCAGCATTACAAGCGGATGTGTTAGTGGGCAACAAGCCTGATTCAGACATGTTGTTACTTGATGTATTACCACTGTCGCTTGGCCTTGAGACTATGGGCGGCTTAGTGGAAAAGATTATTCCGCGTAATACCACTATACCTGTAGCACGAGCACAAGAGTTTACCACTTTTAAAGATGGTCAAACTGCAATGTCTCTGCATGTATTGCAAGGTGAACGAGAGCTAGTTGATGATTGCCGTTCATTGGCTAAATTTAGCTTAAAAGGTATTCCACCAATGGCAGCCGGTGCGGCGCATATTCGTGTGACCTTTAAAGTCGATGCCGATGGCTTACTTAGCGTATCTGCAATGGAAAAATCAACTGGCGTACAAGCTGAAATCCAGGTTAAACCATCGTTTGGTTTGTCAGATGACCAAGTAGCTAATATGCTTAAAGAGTCGATGACTAATGCCAAAGATGATATGCAAGCGCGTATGCTCAAAGAGCAACAAGTTGAAGCATTGCGTGTTATCGAAGCACTTTATGCATCATTAGCAACAGACAGTGCTTTACTTGCTGAACATGAATTAACTAACTTGAACGCTGAAATAGCGAAGCTAGTTACAGTTCGTGAGACAGCTACCGAGCCAAATCAAATAAAAGCAGCCATTGAGAAAGTTGATAACGCCAGCAGTAAATTTGCTGAGTTAAGAATGGATGCATCGATCAAAAAAGCACTGCAAGGGCAGTCAGTAGACAACGTTTAAAAGAGGTTAGAATGCCACAAATTATTTTTCTTCCCCATCCGGAATTATGTCCTGACGGCGCTGCAATTGATGCACCAAGTGGTGAAACAGTTCTTAATGTTGCACTTAAAAACGGTATCAGTATTCCACATGCTTGTGAAAAGTCATGTGCGTGTACCACTTGTCATTTAGTTATTCGTGAAGGTTTTGACTCACTTGATGAAAGTGACGAGCTTGAAGACGACATGCTAGATAAAGCATGGGGTTTAGAGCCTGAATCACGCCTAGGTTGCCAAGCAATAATCCGTGATGAAGACTTAATAGTTGAAATACCGAAGTACAATCTCAATATCGTTAATGAAGAGCATTGATTTAAAGCGCAGCTATAAGTTGTAAGCCTTAAGCTTTAAAGAAAACACCGCGCTCAATTTGAACGCGGTGTTTTTGTTTTAGCTTACAACTTACAGCTTAAGGCTCATAGCTACACACCGGAGGGATTTCTATGTCACATCTTATATTTACTGATTCATTTATTAACGGTGAGTTTTACTCCACTGAAAAACACTTTAGTGTTGATGATCCCGCTACACAGCAAAGCATCATCATGGTAAGTGATATCGATGATGATGGGGTTCATAAAGCCATCAACGCCGCTCACGGCGCATTTATTAAACTCAAAGCCACCAATGCCACAACGCGTAGTAATGTATTAATGCGTTGGTTTGAACTGGTTATGCAACATAAACAAACTCTTGCTGAATTAATGACTAAAGAGCAAGGTAAACCATTAAAAGAAGCCCTTGGTGAAGTTGAATATGGGGCTGGGTTTATTAAGTGGTTCGCAGAGCAAGCCAAACGTAGCTATGGTGATGTGATCCCCGCCACTGATGACAATCATCGTTTAACTAGTTTTAAACAGCCTATTGGCGTGGTTGCAGGCATAACTCCTTGGAATTTCCCAATTGCTATGGTTACCCGTAAAGTTGCACCAGCCTATGCCGCTGGGTGTAGCTTTGTACTAAAACCTTCGGAACATACACCTTTATGTGCTTTAGCATTAGCTTATTTGGCTGACCAAGCCGGTTTTGAAAAAGGCGCTTTTAATGTATTGCTCTCTGAAAACGCTAAAATGGTGGGTGAGTTACTAACTGAATCTGAACTTGTTCGTAAGTTCACTTTTACCGGTTCAACGGGCGTAGGTAAGCAATTACTTGCACAATGTGCCCCTACTATTAAGCGTACTTCAATGGAACTTGGTGGTAACGCGCCGTTTATTATTTTTGATAATGCCGATTTGGATGAAGCGGTAACGGGACTTATGGGGGCAAAATTTAGAAATGGCGGGCAAACTTGCGTCGCGGCCAACCGTATTTTTGTACAGCGCAGCGTGCTTGATCAAGTTGTCGATAAATTAGCTAAAAAAGTTACAGCACTGAAAGTCGGTAATGGGCTTGATGACGCAACAGATATAGGGCCGTTGATTTATCCTAAAGCGAAGCAAAAAGTACAAGAGTTGGTTGCAGATGCCAAAGCAAAAGGTGCGGTACAAATAGGTGATAATGTTGAGCTTGGTGGTAACTATCAAGCACCGCTTATTTTAAATGGGGTAACTGCGGAGATGGACATTTACCATCAAGAAGTTTTTGGCCCGGTGGTGAGTATCATTGTATTTGATGAAGAGCCTGAAGTTTTAGCACTGGCCAACGATGTGCCTTATGGTTTAGCTGCTTATTTTTATAGCCAAGATTTGAAACAAATATACCGAGTGAGCGAAGCGTTAGAGTACGGCATGGTAGGTATTAACGAAGGGTTAATATCAAACCCCGTCGCACCGTTCGGTGGGGTTAAGCAGTCAGGTCTTGGTCGCGAAGGTGGCCACCAAGGGCTCGACGAGTACCTCGAAGAAAAATATGTGTGTATGAAAATTTAGCTTTAGAGCGGTAAGCTATAAGTTTTGAGCTGTCCGAGTGCTTTTTAAGTGTTGACATAATAATTTGCAACGCTCAAATTTTTGGCTTACCGCTTACCGCTTACCGCTTACCGCTTACCGCTTACCGCTTACCGCTTACCGCTTACCGCTTACCGCTTACCGCTTACCGCTTACCGCTTACCGCTTACCGCTTACCGCTTACCGCTTACCGCTTACCGCTTACCGCTTACCGCTTATTCCCTATTTTTTCAATTAATGATAGCGCTGTCATTTTATCTTTTATATGATGGTGGTGAATAAATAATAATAAATAACAGATTACGTGGGGGGAAATGCGTAGTCTTAGGGTATACAACGAGGAGAGAGCAATGGATTTTAAAAAGCGAACTTTAGCGAGTTTGATCGCGATAATGCCATTAATGGCACAGGCGCAGTTTTCGCAAACTGATGTGAATAACTTTGCCAAAGAGACCACTCTGACATTTGCTGTGGTAGATAACTTTCATAATAAAGACGCTGGTTTTTTAGGAACTATTACACTAAACAACCAATCTGATGTTGCACTTCCTGCAGGTGAAAGTGACTGGCAGTTGTATATTCACTCAGTTCGTAAGATCAGTACTGAGCTAGTTGCGGGTTTAAATATTGAACACGTAAATGGTGATTTACATCGCATTACCCCAACTAAAAACTTTACAGGTTTAGCTTCAGGTAAAAGCTTAGTACTTGAGTTTGACGCTCAAGTTTGGGTGGTTGCTTATTCTGATTTTATGCCACGTGCTTTTTTTGTCTCTGGTGATAATAAACCGGCTATTTTTGCAAATACTGACAGCGAAGATATAACCCAGTTTGTTGCACCGTTCGAGCGTGAAAATCAACTGCGTCGTTATAACGAGCCAAAAGATTTAACGGTATTAGTCACCCCAAAAGTGCGTTTTGAGCGTAATCAACAAACGACAAGTCAAGTATCGCAACAAGACGCATTAAAGCGGATCATTCCAAAGCCACAAAAAGTAGAGTTTAATCGCGGTACTGCAACACTTGATAGCAGCTGGCAGATCACTTTCCAAGGTCAGTTAAAGAACGAAGTCATGGTGTTTATGCAAGATTTGCAAGATGACTATGGCCTGACCTTAAAAGCCCAGCCAGATCACATCAAACTAGCAAAAGAAAAACTGATCAGCTTAAAAGTAAATCCACAGTTGGCCGGTGGTAAATCAGAAAGTTACACTCTTGAAATAGATGACGATCGTATTGAAATTGTTGGGAGTGATAATGCCGGTGTCTTCTATGCCATGCAGAGCTTACTTAATCTACTCCCGGCAAATAGCCAAGGTACTGTAGACATTCCACAACTTGAGATTGAAGACAGCCCTCGTTATACCTGGCGTGGCATGCACTATGATAATGGCCGCAATTACCACGGCAAAGACGCTATGTTCAAATTGGTTGAGCAAATGGCGCGTTATAAAATGAATAAACTACATTGGCACTTTTCAGAAGATGAAGGTTGGCGCTTAGAAATTCCAGGATTACCAGAGCTAACTGATATTGGTGGTTATCGCTGTTTTGACCTTGAAGAAAAAGAATGTCTGTTAACACAGCTAGGAACCGGGCCATTTAAATCGGGCTCAGGTAATGGTTACTTAACCCGTAGCGAGTTTATTGAATTACTAACATTTGCTAAAGACCGCCATATTCAAATCATTCCTGAAATTGAAGGGCCGGGGCATGCTCGAGCATCAATCAAAGCAATGGAAGCGCGTTATCATAAGCTTGCTGATGAAGCTCAAAAAACAGCTAAAAATAACCTTATTAATAAAAAGAATGCAGGAAAAGAAACGCAGCAAGTCGATATTAGTGCAGCGACACAATATTTATTGAGCGATCCAAAAGACACCTCGGTATATATGACGGTGCAAAACTACAAAGATAACTCGATGAACGTATGCATGGATTCAACCTATGCTTTTTTAGATAAGGTTACCTACGAATTACAACAAATGTACCGCGAAGCCGGTGTGCAATTGACTAACTTACACTTTGGTGGCGATGAAGTGGGTGCCGGTTCATGGGTTGGCTCGCCAATATGCCAAGCAATGTTTGCCGACCCCAATAATGGGGTTGCCGGTGCCGCAGATCTAAAACCTTACTTTACACAACGTGTGGCCAAGTTACTTGAAAAGCGCGGTATTTCGCCAGGTGCATGGGAAGATGGTTTAATGTATGACCGCACTAACCCGTTTAAGCGCGATGAATTTCCAAATAAAACCTTTACAGCAAACGTCTGGGACAATATTTGGGAGTGGGGTGTTGCAGACAGAGCTTACCGCCTTGCCAATGCAGGTTATCAAGTTATATTATCGCATGGTACACACTTATACTTTGACCATCCTTATGAAGCTCACCCAGAAGAACGTGGATATTATTGGGCAACTCGCTATACCGATACTAAAAAAGCATTTAATTATATGCCAGACGATGTGTATGCCAATGCCGATTACACCCGAACACGGGAGCCGATAGATAACCTTGAAGCTCTAGTTGGTCGTCCACTACCAAAATTAGAAAAGCCAGAAAACATCTTAGGTATGCAAGGACAAGTTTGGTCTGAAACTATTCGAACCGAAGATCAAGTATTGGCAATGATATTCCCGCGAATTCTGTCTGTTGCTGAGCGTGCATGGCATAAAGCACCATGGGAAGGCGAGCAGGTTGATCGTAAAAGCCAAGAAAAAGACTGGGCGCAATTTTCTGCTGCAGTTGGTTTGAAAGAGCTTACAAAGTTGGCAAATGCAGGTGTAACTTTGAATTTACCTGTACCTGGAGGTGTGATCAACAATGGTAAGCTTGAGATTAATACGCCATTTGCATATTTAAATACCGAGTATAGTTTAGATAATGGCGCGAGTTGGCAGCAATATACAGCTCCGATCAGTGTTTCTGAACAGCAGTCTGTGGCATTACGTAGTAGCTTAAATAGTAAACTGAAGAGCAGAATTACTCATATAAATTAATATATTAGTAACTAATTACGTTTTGAAAGGGCCATAAAGGCCCTTTTTTGTGCCGTTGTAAAATAAATTGTTACTAGTAATATGGCTGTAATTAACGTAAAGTTTTATGGCAGCGCTGTCATTTTTGTTTCGACATTGTAATTTAAATGTCGCCAAAGTGTTATAAAGTACAGCAACGCTAATCGTCGATTTAAGTTTTTTTGAACTTAATTGCAATAAATAATTACAACGATAGCTCGCAACAAGAAGAAGTTTTATGGAAGCCACTGTGTCAAAAATAAACAAACAAAGTAACTTTATACCCATGGCCATTGTTGCCACTTTATTCTTCATCCTAGGTTTTGCAACCTGGTTGAACGGTTCACTAATGCCATACTTAAAACAAGTATTACAGCTTAGTCCATTTCAAGCGTCACTGATTTTATTCTCGTTTTATATAGCTGTTACTTTTACTGCAGTGCCATCGGCAATGATCATTCGTAAAGTTGGTTATAAAAATGGTATGGCACTCGGTATGGCAACCATGATGGTGGCAGGTTTGTTATTTATTCCAGCTGCAAAAACTCAAGTGTTTGCTTTGTTTTTATTTGCGCAGTTGGTTATGGGGGCTGGTCAAACCTTGTTACAAACAGCAGTAAATCCGTATGTTGTTAGGATTGGGCCTGAAGAGTCAGCTGCTGCACGTGTTAGTATCATGGGGATATTAAATAAAGGCGCAGGCGTGATTGCGCCAATCGTTTTTACAGCATTAATTTTAAGTGATTTTACTGGCCTCGTTGGTAAAGATTTATCACAAGCTGAAATTGATTCAATGGCGAATAGTTTAATTTACCCTTATTTAGGGTTAGCGCTATTTATTGGTGCACTGGCATTTGCCGTGACAAAGATGCCATTACCAGAGCTTGTTGATGATGAGGAGCAAGGTGCTAAAGGGCAAGTAAAAGAGGCGCTTTCCCATCCAAGTCTTGCACTAGGTGTGCTTGCTTTGTTCGTTTATGTAGCCGTGGAGGTGATTGCAGGCGATACCATTGGTACTTTTGCGTTATCGCTAGGTGTTGAAAAATATAGTGTCATGACCTCTTATACGATGGCTTGTATGGTGCTGGGTTATATCTTAGGTATTGCACTTATACCACGTGTTATTTCGCAGCAAACTGCATTGAGTTTGTCTGCTATTTTAGGCTGCGTACTAACCCTTGCCGTGGTATTTAGCGATACTAGTTCAGTGGTTGTCGCAACAGCGCTTGGTTTAGAGGTACAATTACCAGATACACTATTGATGATAGCTGTGTTAGGATTTGCGAATGCTATTGTATGGCCTGCGGTATGGCCGTTAGCGTTGTCTGGGTTAGGTAAATTAACCAGTGTTGGTTCTGGTCTGCTTGTAATGGGTATCGCCGGTGGTGCGTTTGGACCACTATTTTGGGGTCTAGCAAGCGGTGGTGTGGATTCTGCCGAGGCTCAGCAGGGCGCTTATATCGTAATGTTACCTTGTTATTTATTCATCCTTTTCTATGCTGTTAAAGGGCACAAGATGAAAAGCTGGAAATAGATAACTTCGTAGGTGCTAGGAAAAGTTTGACAAGAATCGAGCTATTACAAACCTTGTAGCACCTAGAACCTTATTTTTGAAAAGAATTTCTATAATGTAGAAATAATCCCGTGTGTAATGCCACCGAAAGGTGGCATTTTTTTGTCTGCAAGAAAGCAGTTTGCGAGCTGGCGAGAGTAAAGTTAGCGAGGGTACGCTAATCGGCGCTAAAGCGCTCTCTTACGGGATGGTGCATGTGTGTATATTTCTTGTAGGAACAGGCTTCAGCCGTGATTGTGTTTAAGCTGAGGTTATATACAACAGCTAATCGGCGCTAAAGCGCTCTCCTATAGGAACAGGCTTCAGCCGTGATTATGTTTAGGCTTAGGTTATATGCAACAACCAATCGGCGCTAAAGCGCTCTCCTACGAGGTCATGTGTGTATTGTATGTTCCTTGTAGGAATAGGCTTCAGCCGTGATTGTGCTTAGGCTTAGGTTATATGCTACAGCTAATTGGCGCTAAAGCGCTCACCTACGAGTAATGCATGTGTATGTTTCTTGTAGGAACCGGATTCAGCCATTATTTTTGGCTTGTGCTTAATATGAATTAATAAATAGGATTTAATTTAAAGAAATGTATTTGATATTGAAATTAAGAAGAGAAAATATGGGGCGATTGACGGGGCTTGAACCCGCGACAACCGGAATCACAATCCGGGGCTCTACCAACTGAGCTACAACCGCCACAACACACCTTGTTTGGTGTGGCGCGGATAATACATAAAATAATAAATCTTGTGAAGGGTTAAGAGCAAAAAAAATGAAAAAAATTTAGAATTGAATATTTTTGTTCATAAAATGGCCTTGTGATGAGTTTTTAAATCACTTTTTTATCTGATAGGGCTAAATAAAATTAATCCTAAAGAATTTCTTTTAAAGATAAATAGATTAATTAATGAAATAATAAATTGAAATCAGATATAATTTAACCAGCAAATTGCTTAATACTGAATATCAGGAGTGATAATGGATACAATACTTAACTGGATAAACGAAAACTCAGGTTTGATTTTGCATTATGGCATTCAAGCTGTAATCGCATTGGTGATCTTTCTATTGGGTGGTCGTGTTGCAAAATTTTGCTCTAACCTAACTGAAAAAGCATTCGACAAAAAGAAAGTAGACAAGGCTGTAGGTTCTTTCGTATCAAGCATTGTTTATGCCATCGTATTTATGGCGACAATCTTAATGGCGTTGTCACAAATTGGCATAGAGACCACTTCATTTATAGCTATTTTAGGTGCTGCAGGCTTAGCTGTTGGCTTAGCACTTCAAGGTTCACTATCTAACTTCGCATCTGGCGTACTTATTATTTTACTCCGCCCATTTAAATCAGGTGACTATGTTGAAGCTGGCGGTAAAGCTGGAACAGTTAAAAAAATCGAGATCTTCTCTACAGAATTTCGTACTCCAGATAACAAAGTAATCATCATGCCTAACTCGGCAATTATGTCTAGCCCAATTGTTAACTTCTCTCGTGAGAGTACTCGTCGTATCGATTTAGTCATTGGTGTAGGCTACGATGCTGATTTACGTAAAGCAAAACAAGTACTTAAATCAGTGTTAGATAAAGAGTCTCGTATTTTAAAAGATCCAGCATACACAGTCGCAGTATCTGAGCTTGCAGATTCGAGTGTAAACTTTGTTGTGCGCCCGTGGGTTAACTCTGGCGATTACTGGCCAACATATTTCGATTTGATGGAAAATATCAAAATCTCATTAGATGAAGCTGATATTACTATTCCATTTCCACAAATGGATGTTCACTTTCACAAGCAAGATTAATCAACCAAACAAGTAGCAAAGGTTATTTTTTAATGAAATTAAAGCTTTTATCAATTTTAGTTGCAGCATCTGCTGCAACTAACGCATTCGCTGAAGATACTAAAACATGGGAAGTTACCAGTGAGCTAGGTGCAATTATTACCAGCGGTAATACAGAAACAACCACACTTAAAGGCGGCATCAAGGCGTTACATAACTTAGAAAGCTGGAACAACGAGTATAAAATTAACGGTCTTTATAAAGAAGACGACGTTGAGAATGATGCTGGTATAAAAGAAACGCAACGTACTAACGAAAAATACTCGTTATCAGTACAAGGTAACTATAAGTTAAATGAAGAGCATGCGCATTTATATGTCTATGGTTCACACGTTTCTGATTACTTTGGTGCTTATCGCAGCGAGTCGGTTATTTCAGCGGGTTATGGTCAACGTTTATTAGACCGCTCTGACATGTGGTTAAATGCTGAAATTGGTCCTGGTTATAAGTACTTTCAGTACCCTGATACGAGTACCGAAGTTGATGAAAATGGTAACTCTTTAGCGGGTGAGCGTGAAGGTGAGGTTATCGCTCTAGGTAAGCTTGATTATAATTGGCAAATTTCTGATAACGCAAAGCTTACTCAGTTAGTTTCAGTCGAATACGGTGATACCAACACTAAAACACGCTCAGAAACAGCGCTTTTAGCTAAAATCAACGGTTCATTACAAATGAAGGTTGCTTATAACATTACTAACAACTCAGTTGTTGCTGACGACAAAGAAAGCACAGACACAGAAACGTCGCTGACATTGGTTTACAGTTTTTAACAATTTAGCCTCGTTTAGTGACATTTAACTGTAATAAAGGGACGTAAGTCCCTTTTTTATTTGTTTGTAAATAATGTAGAATAGCCAATCTTTTGGCCGTTGTTCTAGGAAAAACCTACTTGTGATGCTTTTTAAACGATTTTTAATATTTTTTTTACTGCTAACGACTGCGTCTGCATTTGCTTTCACTCCTACTGCATCGCAAATTGAACAATTTAAAAAGCTACCGAAAGCGCAGCAAGAAGCACTTGCTATGCAATATGGTGTTGATCTAACAAGTATCACTGGTAATCAATCATCACCTAGCGCAGCAGCAGAAGAACAACAAACTGTTTATCCGCGTCAAGAACAAGAAGAGCCTGTTTTAACAGACGAAGAACGCTTTGATCCACAAAGAGGTGAAATCAAGCCTTTTGGTTACGAGTTATTCTCTGGTGAGCCTACGACCTTCATGCCAAGTGAAAATGCGGCTGTACCAGAAACATATTTAATTGGCCGCGGTGATCAATTAAAAATTAACTTTTATGGTAAAGAAAGTGAAAGCTACGAAGTTGTAGTGGATCGTGAAGGCCGAATTAATATACCTAACTTAAGCCCTGTCACCGTTGCTGGGCTTACATTTGGTGAAATAAAAGAACTTATTAAAGCTAAAGTTGAACAAGAAATTATAGGCGTAAAAGCGTTTGTATCTTTAGGTCAATTGCGCAGTATGCGTATTTTAGTGTTAGGTGAAGCATATAAGCCGGGTAGTTATAGCGTATCGTCGTTGACCACAGTGTCGCATGCTCTTTTTATTAGTGGTGGTGTATCAGACATTGCATCCTTACGTAATATTCAAGTAAAACGTGCTGGTAAAGTCATTGCAAACTTTGATCTGTATGAATTACTAATTAAAGGTGATAGTAGAAACGATATCACTTTAAAATCAGGCGATGTGGTTTTTGTTCCACCCGTAGGGGCCCAAGTTACTGTTGAAGGGCTGGTTAAACGTCCTGCAATATTTGAAATAAAAAATAATGAAACTGCCCAAGATATATTGAAAATGGCCGGTGGCTTAAAGGCAGAAGCGTATGCACAAAAAGCAATTATCGAGCGCTTTAATAATTACAATGCGAAAGAAATTTTATCAGTCGATTTTAGTGTTAACGATATCAACTATATTCCGCAAGATGGCGACAGAATCCGTTTTAATCCGGTAAGTTTACAGATTCAAAACTCAATTACCGTTATTGGTGCAGTAGCTCGCCCAGGAAGTTATCAATGGCATCAAGGTAAGCGTATTTCCGATGTATTTACGTCTGTTCGTGGTGATTTGTTACCACAAGCTGACCTTAGTTATGCTTTGTTAGTGCGTGAAATCAATATTGCAGGCGATATTGAGGTGTATCAATTTGATATTGCGCAAGCGATTGTAAAAGCAGCTGAACACGATTTAGAGTTGCAAGCAAATGACAAGTTATTAGTTTTTAGCCGCTTTGAAGCAAAAGAAGCTGAAGAGTTAGCGCTAACAAATATGGCACTGACCGAAAAGCAGCAGCAACAACAAATCAAAGTTGAGCAGTGGCATAAGTATCAAAAGAAAGAATTCGAAAAATACATAGGGGTTATTCAAAGTGAAGATCCTTTCAAAAAGCCTGATGATGGCGCCAATTTAACTATTGCTCAATTGGCCAAGCAAAGAAAAGCGGCTGAAGAGGCTGCTGAGCTTGCGCCTGAAGATTATTCAATCTTTAGTCGCTACAACATATTAAAACCAATCAAAGCTAAATTAAAACAGCAAGCTTCAGTAACTCAAGCCATGCAGTTAATTGAAATAAATGGTCACGTTGCTTACCCAGGTGTATATCCATTAACAGTAGGCGCTGAAGTTAACGAACTAATTATAGCCGCAGGTGGGTTACTTGAATCTGCTTATACAGAGCAAGCTGAAATTACCCGGTTATTAGCTGGTGATGCTTCTAAAGTCGAGCACATAAAGTTTAATTTACATAAAGCTATGCTAGGGGAACTTGGTGATAACCGAAAACTGCGAAGTAAAGATAGTTTAAATGTATTCTCAATCCCTAACTGGCAAGAAAATGTAAAAGTTGAGTTAAAAGGTGAAGTTAAATTCCCTGGAACTTATACAATTCGTCGTGGTGAAACATTGACTAACCTACTAGAGCGCGCAGGTGGGTTCTCAGAGTTTGCTGAAGAAAAGGCTGCGATTTTCACACGCGAGTCGATTCGTAAACAAGAGCAGCAGCAATTAACTAAGTTATCAGAAGAGTTACGTCGTGATCTTGCACAAAAAAGCTTTGAGAAAGGCGCCAGAACGTTATCGTACGATGAGATGAACAAGTTACTTATCGATTTAGCAGATATAGAAGCGGTAGGGCGACTCGTTATTGATCTTCCTTTAATCGTTGAAGATAAACAAAAGCTGGTTCTGCAAGATGGCGATACCTTATATGTGCCAAGTAAGCGAGACTCTATCAGTGTAATAGGCGAAGTAAACTATGCCACATCTCACTTATTTAAACCGGGTATTTCATATAATGATTACATCGCCCTTAGTGGTGGTTTAAAAGAGCGCGCTGATGATGAGCGTATCTATATTATCAAAGCCAACGGCTCAGTGAAAATTCCAAATTCAGGAAGTTGGTTTGCTGTCAATGATTCACAAATGCTAGAGGCTGGTGACACAATCGTAGTTCCACTCAATTCTGGTTATATGGATAACCTGACACTGTGGAGCACAGCCACACAAATCATTTATCAACTTGGTGTAGCAGTTGCTGCAATTAGCAGTATTTAGCTTAGGAAGATGAATATATAATGACGACATTTTATTATATTAGTGTTTTGTTAGTTGGAATCATAACATCAGGATTTTTAGTGTTTTTATTTCACAAATTGGCAGAACCTCTAGGTTTAATTGACACTCCTTGTGAGCGAAAAGCACATAATGGAAATATCCCTGTTGTTGGCGGTATGGTCGTTTATTTATCATCAGCTATTATGATGTTATATTTTCTAGAAAACTCGGTTAGCCGGAATTTGCTTTTAATCGCCACTGCTATTATTGTTTTCATAGGTGTGCTAGATGATAAGTATGACTTGACTGTGCGCTCTCGTTTAATTGGACAAAGCTTAGTTTCATTAATTTTGATAGCAGGTCTAGAAAAACACTTTTTTCATTTAGGTGATTTGTTTTCACTTGGCTTTCATATTGAGTTGCATTCATTTGGGATTCCTTTTACTGTTTTGGCTGTTTTGGCAGTTATTAATGCTTTTAATATGATAGATGGGATAGATGGTTTATTGGGGCTAGTTTCTACAATTTTCTTCATTGCACTTGGCTTACAAGCTATCCAGATTGGGAATGATTTCATACTTATCACATGTCTAGTTTTTGTTGCATGCTTAATTCCCTTCCTTATGGCTAACTTGGGTTTTAAACCAGTAGGGAATAAAAAAATATTTATGGGGGATGCCGGTTCCATGTTTATGGGGCTGTCCATTGTTTGGTTAACTGTAGAGTCCACTCAAGGTACTCAACCTATTGTGAGGCCTGTGACAGTTTTGTTCTTCGTGGCCTTACCTATTATAGATATGGTAGCGATTATAATTCGTCGCTTGAAGAAGCGTAAATCCCCTTTTGTGGCAGATCGGGATCATATTCATCATATTTTCATGAGAGGGGGTTTGACACCAAAACTAACGTTGTTAATTTTGGTTTCTTTTTCGCTTTTGAGTGCTGCATTTGGTTTGATTTTAGAATTCATAAATGCACCTGATATTATGATTTTGCTTGCTTTTGGCTCTTTATGCTTAGCCTATAGCATAATGGTTCTTCATTCATGGAAGTTTTGTAAATGGCTGCGAGCACGGATTCCACAGCCATCGAAATAAACTTGGTTAGAGTAGAGTGACCATTTTTTAAATAGAGGAGTACTAATGAATTTAGGTTCACATGAAACTGGAGACAGCTTTTTTCTCGATAAGCTAATTAGGTACATATTATCAAAATTTTTGCTGCTGGCTATCTCTGCCATTTTAGGTTTTGGTGGAGCTGCTTACTTTGCTTTTCAACAGCCTAATATATATAGAGCTGTTGCTTTACTTGCCCCCTCTGACGCAGATAAAGGATCCTCAGGGCTTTCAGGACTGTCTGGACAACTTGGCGGGTTAGCAAGTATAGCTGGCATAAATTTAGGCACTGGAAATCAATTAGATAAAACAGAATTGGCCATAGCAATTCTTGAATCTAAACAATTTGTCAACGAATTTATCCAAAAAAGAAATATTTTACCAGATCTAATGGCTGCAGAAAGTTGGGATCTCGAAACTAACCAAGTCAGCTATAACTCTGATATATATAATCATGTTTCAGACCGGTGGTTAAGAGTTGTTGATAAACCTTTTCAAGCAACACCCTCAACTCAAGAGGCATATGAAGTATTTAAGAATATTGTTGCGATAAAAGAAGGTTTGGTCGTTGGAACGTTTATCCTAAGTGTTGAACATCTGTCTCCATATATTGCGAAGAATTGGGTTGAGTGGCTTGTAGAAGATATTAATGAAAATATCAAAAGAAGAGATTTGTTGGAAGCAAATAGGAGCATTAAGTACTTAAATGAGCAGCTTAATCAAACTCAAATTACAGAAATACGCGGGGTTCTTTATGGACTAATTGAAGAGCAAGCTAAAACAATAATGCTTGCACAGGTTCGTGAAGAGTATGTGTTTCAAACTATAGATCCTGCTTTAGTACCTGAGGTTAAATACAAACCAAGGAGAGCATTAATTTGTATATTAGGTATGATAATAGGGCTTGTTTTTATGGTGCTATTTTTAATTATTAGGTTTAATTTAAAAAAGTGAAAAAATAAGTTTCCATTGTTGATGCCTCTAGTAATAAACCTTCACAATAAAGATACTGAAGATTTCGACGCGACGTTTATTAAAGTTATCAAAATTAGATATAATAGAGCTTTGGTATGTCGACTTTCTTTTAGCCGCGGGGTTCTCTAAAAAATATGATGTATCGGGTTTTGATATCAATATCACTCTAGGTGAAGAGCAGCAAGCTGCATAAGGACTATATTTTTTAATTTAATGCATCAGTACTAGCGGCTCAATACTAGCACCGAAAAGATAAAATCGATGTACGAATTTACTCAGGATTTGGGTATGGTGAATTTATAATAGGATTAGAAGTGCAGGAACCTGAACAACTGCTTTCTGGGTGTTTTGGTGCTAAGCATATAATTATAAGTGCGAATGACACTTGCACTTATATTGTTTAATGTGAAGGAAAGTAAAGCGGATTCTTCATTTAATATGTGCTTAGTTATACAGTCTGAGGCAATTGCTGTTGAGCTATTAGGTTTGTTAGCTGATTGCTAAGTTCTGACAAAGAAATCGTAGAAAAGTATGGTCTAAACTCATTGTAGATGCAGCGTAAGGTTTTGGTGATTGGGCAGTTCCATATAGTGAAGAGTATGAGGAGTTCTTAAAATCACATCTAGCAAATCGCGAAGATAACAATATATATGGTAATGTGTGTATTGATATGGACTCTTATCTGTATACAATTCAGGTCGCGATATCATTAGAGGAATTAGCTGTATGCTCATAAAAGCTTATCAATCGAAATTACGCAGCGAACGATACATTCAAGAATTAAGATATGCCTGTAGAACTTATTTGGTTCAGGAGGGGGTAAACTCCAGGACGCAGCATGCATTGTTAACGGGTGATAGAAATTTAGATATGGAAAAATATAAAGAACAAGTTATTTCTAGAATGGTTTATCGAAGAGCTGCTATGGATAAGCAGACTATATCTGAAAAGTTGGATAATCAGGCTAGCGACTCTCCGAAAGCAGAGAAGTTAGCAAGGTCTGTATTTGGCCTATCTACGTATAGGAATTTATAGTGCATATAGTTATTATACCATCTTGGTATCCAGAATATGAGGGAGATATTGATGGTAGCTTTTTTAGAGAGCAAACACTCGCACTAAATCAGTTTATTGATCTGGTTGGTTTGATATACCCACA
The DNA here is from genome assembly GCF_028885455.1 of Pseudoalteromonas rhizosphaerae. Classification (NCBI taxonomy): domain Bacteria; kingdom Pseudomonadati; phylum Pseudomonadota; class Gammaproteobacteria; order Alteromonadales; family Pseudoalteromonadaceae; genus Pseudoalteromonas; species Pseudoalteromonas rhizosphaerae. Next base: position 5,108,124 of record NZ_CP118496.1, on the reverse strand, counting down.
GATGCGGAGCTTTTCTGCTCTAAAAAAAGGGAAGGTAAAATCGTGTATTTCAATAGAAGAAGATTCAGGTTTTCCTACATATAGGTTTCATTTCACGAACTTAACTCCAGGTTTTACTAGTTTAACCCTTAAATCATGGATTAAAAAGGGTGAGCAGTTATTTTTGAATTATGTTAAGGAACATGGATTCCCTGATGTTTTACACGCCCATTCCTTATACAAAGCTGGCTTTTTAGCGGAGCATCTCAGTAGGAAATATAATATACCTTTTGTTGTCACTGAACATATATCAGCTTATGCTAAAGGGGAAGTATCAAGTAAAGATATTAATCTAGGAAAGGCTGTAATCAATAACGCCAGTGCTTGTGTAGCTGTTAGCGAAGAGTTTAGAACTTTACTGAATGAAAGGTTTGACACTAACAAATGGTCCTTTATACCAAATATAGTGAGTGATGAGTTTTTTTCCTACGATGTTAATAGTGTTAAATCGGACGCAGATAGAGAGTTTGTTTTTATAAATGTTTGCGGGCATCATTATATAAAAAGGCTTGATGTATTAATTAACGCATTTAATTTTGCTCTGAAGCTGCTTCCAAATATAAAACTTCTTATAGGTGGGGATGGCCCTGAAACTAACTCCCTTAAAAAACTTGTTAATGATTTGCACCTACATGAAAAGGTAGAGTTTTTAGGTAGATTGAGTCGAAGTCAAGTCCAATACCATGTTTTTGAATCCGATGCTTTTGTTTTATCAAGTGAGTATGAGACGTTTGGTGTTGTTGTTGCTGAAGCTTTAGCTCTAGGTAAGCCTGTGGTATCAACTAAGTCTGGTGGGCCTGAAAGCATAATAAATGACGAAGTCGGCTTGTTAGTTGATAAAAACTCTCCAGAGCTTTTAGCTCAGGCAATGATAGAGCTTTATGAGCAGCGTCGATTTTATGACCCTGTAAAAATAAGGGCATACAGTCAGAATAGGTTTAGTCAGAAATCTGTTGTTAAACAATTGATTAAAACCTACCAAGCAGCATTAGCTAATAATGAATAAAGCAAAGATTATGGGTTATGCTCTAGGCCCCTTAGGGGCTGCGGCTCTAGGCTTCATTTCATTGCCTTTACTTACTTGGTTTTACCCTGTTGAGGATATCGGTAAGATATCTATGCTTATGCTTGTTATGAATTTTGGGATCCTGACCTTTTGTTTTGGGTTAGATCAAGCATATATAAGAGAGTATCACGAAGTAAGCTCTAAACCCGCATTATTACGTCTTGTTGCTTTCCCTTCAGTCATTGCCGTGTGCTTCTTTGCTCTTTTGTTATTAGGAACAGACCCCTCTTATATCTCAGCTGCTTTATATGGTAATGACAGTAATTATTTAGCATTTTTGACAGTTTTGTGTGTTGTTGCTGCATTGTTTTCTCGTTATTTATCATTGATATTGAGAATGCAGGAGAGAGCAATTGAGTATTCGTTAAGTCAGTTACTGCCAAAATTAATTTTTTTATTATGTGTTGTTTATGTAATTTTAAGTGAGCTACCGAAGAATTATGATAGCTTGATAACAGCACAGTTTGCATCAATATTTGCTGTTTTAATCGTGCTACTTTGGAGTACTCGCCGTGAATTGTATTTTTCATTCACAGATGAACCTTCAGAGTTAAAATTAGTAACATTGTTCAATTTTGGTTTCCCCCTGATGTTAGGTGGTTTTGCTGCTTTTGGCTTGCAAGTTATGGATAAAGTTTTTTTGCGCACGATGTCGAATTTTGACGAGTTGGGTGTTTACTCTGTCACTGTTAGTATTGCAGCCGTTGCGAGTATCTTCGCAAGTATTTTTAACTTGATTTGGTCTCCTATGGTATACAAATGGACCTCTGAGGGTAATTTAGACTTTGGTGTGGTTGATAACATATCCGAGCATTTGTTGGCGGCTGTTTTCTTTGTTATGGCCTTAGCTGGAACTTTTTCTTTTGTACTTCCTTATTTTCTTCCTAGTGAATATGTTGCGATACAAAGTCTAATTACGACGTGTCTCATTGCCCCCTTATTTTATACACTTTCAGAAACAACAGCGATTGGAATTACACTAAATAGAAAGACACACTTGGCTATGTGGGCTTCACTTCTTGCGTTAAGTGTGAATGCATGTGGTAACTATTTATTAGTGGATGGGCTTGGCGCGCAAGGTGCGGCAATATCAACAGCGCTAGCTTTTGCGGTGTTCTATGTAGTGCGAACTGAATTTTCAAGACAAGTGTGGCGTAATATGCCAACGTTGAAGACTTATACGATAATGTGTTTATTATTAGTGACTTCAATTTTACATTGCATTTATTGGCAGCAAAGCCTTGTAGGAAATATAGTATGGAGTATTTTATTGCTTCTAGGTATTTTCCTGTTCAATAATTCAGTTGTTTTAGTATTAAATATGCTTAAACAGTTAACATGCAACTTCTATTACAAAAATAGATAACTAATTAGCAGCAATTATGAATGAAATAAATTTAACAATTATAATCTATAGTAATCTCTCAATTGCTGGGGGAGGACGTGAAACTTGGCTTGCTAATTTTATAAATTCAAAAGAGCTCCTATCTTCGTTTAAATCACTTACTGTACTCAGTGCTACCTCAAGCAAGGAGCTAGGTACCCCAATTAAGTTTCCTGATAATATCATTCATAAATCAATTGATGTATCTCATGTAAACAATATAAAAAGGATTGCTAATTTCTCTAAGTTTTGCGCTAAATTTGTTAAACAGGTTGATAGGGAGGGGGAAAAGCATGTTGTTATCTGTCTAGGTTCTTACATTGAAAGTATTGCGGGTTTTTTTGCTTGTAAAAATACTCGTGCTTGTAGAATTACTTGGATAAGGGGGGTGTTAGAAAAAGAGTTAGCCCAAAGGCACTCTGGTGCCATACTTGAAGTATTTAAGTTTTTAGAAGTATTCTTATTAAAAAGGAATCAATTGGTGCTTTCTAATGGTAAAGATACAGCCGCTTTTTACGAAGAGAAAGGTATCGCGTCAGAAGTTGTGAATAATGGTATTCACTTAAATAATTTTTATCAATCGCAGACCGGTGAAAAAATTAGGCTAGGATTTGTTGGTAGACTGAATCTAGAAAAAGGGATTGATTACTTCACCGACTGTTTGAGTGAACTCACTAATGAAAAAAATCTAGAGGTAATTGTTGCAGGTGACGGTTCCCAAAAAGAAATCTTACAGAGAGTCCAAAAACAGCTGAAGGGAAAAGTTAATATTAGTTATTTGGGGGTTGTTGATAACTATAAAATTCCGGAGTTATTGGCTCATTTAGATATAAGTTGTCATTTAACGGGAACTAAAATTTTAGGAGGGGGCGGTGTGTCCCACTCTTTAATAGAAGCTATGGTATCTGGTAATAGAGTTATTTGTTGGGATAATGAGATATTTAGGCAAGTAGAAGGATTTCAAAACTTTTTTTCTGCAAAAGAAGGGTCTAAAGATGAGCTATTGCGCTGTTTGAGGGCTGCAATTCAAAATGCTAGAGATGAGAAAGGGCCTTCACAAGCAATGATAGATGCAGCTCAAGGTTACTCTTTTTATTCACATATTCAGCGTTTTCTAGAAATAGTAAATAAGCATATAAAACTTTGAGGTCAAAAAGTTGTTAATTGCTCAGCAGCAAAAAATAGAGCTAAAGAAATTAGTTCCCTACTTATTTAGTAGCAAGCTCGTATTTGTTACGCTTTTTTGTGTATTAGTATTGCCTATATTTGATTCTATGACGGGGGCGTTTTTTAAGTTAAAAATAATGGGGGAAGGTGGGCTCGCGACTCCATCGCAACTAGGGCGCCTGTTAATACTAGGGCTGTTATTTTTCTTTGTATTTTCCTCAGAGAAGGTCCCCACCCAAATTAAAAAGCGAATTCTATATTTAACGACTTTTTTCTTAATAGCTGAAAGCTTAGTTGCAATCTTGCATATGGGGTTAATGCCTTATATTTCAGGTATTGTGTTTTTTAGTAAAATTCTCTTCTGTATTTTGGCTTATGTATTTTTTAAAAGCTGGGTTATTGAAGAGCTAGTTTATTATGATTTATTTTTCCGTTTAGTGATTGCTTATGGTGTAGTGGTTGCTTTTCTATTATCAAGTGCCTTTATTAGTGGCTTTCATATCTCTAATTACGGTAGTAAGTTCGCGACTCGGGGGTTGTTTGTTTCTGGTAATGGTGTTGGAGTTACCATTGGCACTTGTACACTACTTGCTCTTTATTACTCATTTATAACAAAGCAAAAACTATTTTATTTTTTAGGCGTATTTATGATTTTCAGTACTGTTATTATTGGTACTAAAACAGCGCTACTTTTTGCTTTACTAAGTTCTATTTTATTTTTTATTATTAGTCTTAAGTTCTTCCCCTGCTCCTCTCTTATTCTCTCCATTCTTATTGGTATCTACGTGGTCCCTGTTGTGATAGATGCACTAAGTTTAGTTTTTGAGAATATAATTAATAAGTTTAATATGATAGAGGACAAAACAGTTTTGTTATCTAGCTCTAGGGATGTGTTTATTTACAATGCATTTTATAAAGTTGACTGGAATGGCTGTTTTAGCGTTAGGTTACTTTTTGGTGGTGGAGCCTATTTTGCCTATGAAGATCTCACTTTTTTATCAGAAGTTAAAAGAAAGACATTAGAGAATGATTTCTTCGAGCTATTTTTTAGTTATGGTGTTGTTGCTGCATTTACTTATCTTATCCTTGGAGTTACTACTATAGTTAATGGTGCTTTGAAAGGTCGGTACTTTTTAACGTTTTGCTTTTTCTTGGTATTTTTACACTCAGTGTTGGCTGGCCATGTGTTGTTTAATGGTACCTCTTCAATAATATTGGTTTTTTTATTGTTGTTAATTAATGCCAGATACCACCCAATTAAGATAAGGTCTCTAAAATCTTGAAAATCTCAGTAGTTATACCTCTCTTTAATAAAGAGCAATATATAGAACGCTGTTTGAAGTCAATTCAGGCGCAAACTTATCAAAATTTTGAAATTATTGTTATTGATGATGGTTCAACAGATCAAGGCGCTGAATTAGTTAGAGCGTTAGGGCTTTCTAAATTGAGATTAATTTCTCAACCTAATGGAGGCGTATCTAAAGCAAGGAACCATGGTATAGACAAAGCAAATGGTGAATGGATTGCTTTTATTGATGCTGATGATTATTGGAAACCAGACTTTTTACTAGAAATGATTAACTTGATTGAAAAGTTTCCTTATGTTTCATTATGCTGTAGTGCGTATAGTTTTAAAAGTCGGGCAGGAGTAAAGTTAGCCCGTATCTGTGTGCCTGGAGAGGGGAAGTATCGACTTATAGATAACTACTTTTATAGTACATGCCGTGGGAATCTACCAGTTACAGCTTCATCAGTTGTAATTAAGAAGGTTGTACTTGAAACAATAGGGGGATTTCCCGTAGGTTGGAAAATGGGCGAAGATATTTTTGTATGGATTTATATTTCTATAAGTTACCAGCTTGCCATATGTATGAAGAATTTGGCTGTTTACGATGAAAGTGATTCAGGAAGTGCTACTAAGGTTAATCAAGTGTTAGAAGTGTTGCCGCATGTAAAATCATTAGAAGAGTGGATCCGTAGTGGACAAGTTTCCAGTAAGCAGGTTAGAGATGCAAAAGAATTAGTCCATCGAAGTTATATTTTTACTGCGCTCCAAAATCTAAAACTTGGGAAAAAAAAGGAATCAAGACGAATTATTCAGAGCGATGGGGTTCGCTTTGGCTTGCATTACATTGCAGTTTTATTGTTAAGTTTGCTCCCGAGTAAATTACTATGTTGGCTTTTTCGAGAGTCAAATTAAGCGTGAGACAATAATTGAAAGTTATCGTATAATATCACCCTTCGGAGTTGGGGGGGGTACGCATGGCAAATAATTTCACTAAATTAAATAATAAGTTCTCATCAAAGAAAGACTGGCAAGAGAAAGTAAAGCAACTTACTTATTCAAATAATGATTCAGATAAGATTATAGCAACATTCGTAAATCCTTATTCATATCCGATACTTCAAGATGAGCCTGAGCTTTGGCAAGCATTTAACATGATCTTTTCTGATGGTTTATTACACACAAAATTGCACAATATTTTTTGTGAAAATAAAATTGACAGGGTCAGTTTTGATCTATCTTCAATAGCTAAAGATACTTTATTAAGAGCGCAAGAACAACGACTAAAGGTTGCATTTATCGGTGGGAAACCAGAGCATGCAGTTGCTTTGCCAGCTAAATTATTCGTTCTTTTCCCAAATTTAATCATTTCCTATTGTAGGGATGGTTATTTTGATCTGAAAGATGAAAAGCAACGCTGCTTTACTGAACTAGATAATTGTACCCCAGATATAATTATTGTTGGCATGGGAACCCCTCTCCAAGAACAATTTTTATTGCAATGTGTTGAAAGAGTTAAATCTGCGAGGGAGTTTTATACTTGTGGTGGCTTTTTAGAGCAAACAGCAACAAAAGGGGATTATTACCACCCCTTAGTAAAAAAATTAGGCTTACGCTGGTTGCAAAGGGCAATTATGCACAAACACGTACGCGACCGCTTAATTCGTGATTACCCGCAGTTTATAGTTAAATACTGTATGTCCCATTTTAAATAGTAATATAACCCCATTAAACATGAAAAGTTTTAATGGGGTTTTTATAGACATTGGCCTAAAGTAGCACGTATAATCCTATCGCTTTAGCAAGAATAACAATAGTTAGCAGGCGTAAAGTCAGTATTTTAGGGATTGATATGGATAGTTGGTACTTATTATTTTGTAAATCGAGGCAAGAAGCACGCGCCCAAATTAATTTGCAAAACCAAGGGATTGAAGCGTTTTTTCCGCAGTTAGAAAAACACCAGCTAGTTAAAGGCCGTCGTACTTTTAAGAAATCCGTGGTATTCCCAAATTATTTATTTGTTCGCTTAAATGCAAAAACATGCAACTTCGCTGCGGTAAAAAATACCCGTGGTATCAGTGGTTTTGTTTCGTATGGCGCATCTTATCAATTAGTTCCAGATCTACTTAATCAACGAATTAAAAAATCTCCAACTAACGCAAGATATTAACAGTTTACCGGAATCCGGTGATTTAGTGTGTCTAAATAATGGATCATTTAAAGACATACAAGCAATATTTAAAGAGCCAGACGGTGACATGCGCAGCATATTGTTAGTCAGCCTGCTCAATAAAGAAATAGAATTGAGTGTAAATAATAGCGACGTAAAAAAAGTAGGGTAATTTGCACTAATTATAGGCTGTAAGCGCTAAGTTTTAGGTTGGGCTTAGCTTAAAAAATAGAAAAATAGAGGCTCTAGGAAGTAAAGAATAATATATTTTTGACATTCTAACTTGAAACAGAGTTTATCAGTACGTAGGAACTGTAACCTAGGGGCGGAAGCGTGCTCACAGAGCTAGTAAAGCAATATTTTTAAACTAAAGCGAGAGAGGCTCTGTGAGGAAATTATAGCGCACAGAAAGTAGGCTTTGAGGGTGGCTAATGATCACGCTTAGTTCTGATGTTAATAAGTGGATTAATCAAATGACACAGAAATAGTGGCAATCATTTAGTTCAACAAGCGCAGTAAATGGCAGAAATGTTTGCGGTATAGTTCAAATTTATAAAAACTCGTAAGTAACACTAATAACTACAATGTTTGAATAATTTAGAATTTGTCACTCTTCGCGAAGATTGTTAACCGATTAACAAAAAAGTTAACTGCTTGTGCAGTAAACATGCAACCAACCTTGCGCAGTAAGATTAGCCATGCTTTAATTAGCGAGCAAAAAATAACAGCAATATATTTAAAATAAGCTGACAGTTTTAGAATTTAATATTATTTTGGGAATAAACAATGGCGCTAAGCTGTAAAACACTTGTAGCATCTCTCACGTTGCTAACAATGACAGGTTGTACAATCATCCCCGGTAGCCATTTCGAAGGAATCGAATCGGGTGAGCAGACGAAAAACCTTGAGCAGGATCTTGAAAAAGTAAACATTCAAATTATTGACTCATCATTAATTTATCAGCAAAAACAAGCTCGCAAAATTAATAAGCCGCCTTCGAGTCTTAAGGGGGTGAACGTCAGTGATTACGAATACATACTAGGCGTCGGTGATGTCCTCACTATTGGTGTATGGGATCATCCAGAATTAACTATACCAGCGGCAGTTCAACGCACAGCTGAATTTGATGGTTTTCGCGTACAAGCTGACGGGACGATTACGTATGCATATGCGCCTAATATTCAAGCTGAAGGTAAAACAGTACAGCAAGTACACCGTGAGTTAGTCAAACGTTTAAGTCGTGTTATTGAGGATCCTCAGGTCGACATTAAGGTGGTTGGTTTTCGCAGCCAAAAAGCTTATGTAACTGGTGAGGTCAAACAGCCAGGTATCTTACCTGTTACAGAGATTCCTCTTACACTTGTCGATGCTTTAAACCAAGCCGGCGGCTTAACTGAAGCTGCTGATTGGCGGACAGTTACTTTTACCCGAGGTGACAAAACTGAAGTTATTAAACTGGATGATTTCTATGCACATGGTGATATTTCACAAAACCGCTTATTACAACATGGTGATATAGTGCATGTGAACCGTAACGATATGCAGCGCGTTTTTGTGTTAGGTGATGTTAAAAAAGCAGGCTCTGTTGATGTGAATCGTTATGGTTTAAACCTTGCTGAAGCACTCAGTAATTCAGGTGGTTTAAACGAAAACACCGCCGATGCTAACGGTGTGTTTGTTCTACGTAAACGTAATCTAGAAACTGATGGTGTTATTGCTGATGTATATCAATTGCATGCAAAGAATGTTGCGGCGTTAGTGTTAGCTGAGCAATTTGCATTACAGCCACATGATATCGTATACGTAACATCCGCACCGCTTGCCCGTTGGAACCGTGTAATTAGCTTATTATTACCGTCAATCGCGACTGTTGATTCAATTGATGGCCTAACAGCAACAAACTGAGGATAACGATGTTTGATTCTATCTTAGTGGTGTGTGCAGGTAATATTTGCCGTAGTCCCACTGCTGAATACGTATTAAAACGTAAATTAGTAGGTAAAGATATCAGAGTATCGTCTGCTGGTTTAACTGCTTTAGAAGGTAAACCAGCAGATGCGACAGCAAAGCAGATTGCTGCAACTTATGGTATAAATATGGATGATCATCAGGGGCAGCAGCTGACATCTGGTCTGGTTGCACAAAATAGTGTAATTTTAGTCATGGAGCAGCGACATCTAATTGACCTTTGTACCCGCTACCCTGAAGCGCGCGGAAAAACCTTCTTACTCGGTAAATGGTTAGGCGATAAAGAAGTGCCCGATCCATATCGGCAGAGTCTAGAAGCGTTTGAACACGTTTATGCATTAATCGATAGCGCCTGTAGCGCTTGGCAAAAGTATTTATAAGGATAGGCTAGTACATGAATGCTCAGCCCACTGCATTGGCAGAAAATAAACAAAATCGACTGTCTAATAAAGAGACACAAGCAAGCCAAGAAATAGATTTAATGGCACTTTTAGGAGCATTGATAGATCGTAAATATTTTATAATCGCTTTCACAACCGTGTTTATGGTTATTGGGGTTGTTTATGCGGTGTTTTCGACCCCAGTATACCAAGCAACTGCGATGATACAGGTTGAAGAGAGTGGCGGATCAGTCCCTGGTTTTGATGATATGTCAGGTATGTTTGAAAGTACCTCAGACGCAGTGACAGAAATTGAGTTATTAAAATCACGCTCAGTCATTGGTGAGGCTGTTGATACCTTGCGTCTTAATGTAGAAGCTGAACCAAATTTATTCCCATTAATTGGTAATCGTGCGTTTCGTAAGTTTAGCCCTATTAGCGAAGGTGAGTTAGCTAAGCCTAGTTTTGGGGCTAGTTCATATGCTTGGGGCGGTGAGAGTATTGACATATTTAGGTTTGATGTGCCCCCCTCAGCTGTTGGAGTTAAATTTACGCTTGCGGCGCAAGAAAACAACTCAGTAGTATTATTAAATAATGATGGTGAACAGATATTAGCTGGTAAAGTAGGCCAAGAGTTAATAAATGGCAAATTTAAATTAACGGTACGTAGTTTAAATGCTCATGTGGGTACTGAGTTTACAATCAAGCGTAAAGATCGGTTGAATACTGTTTTAGACTTACAGGCTGCAATTAGTGCCAGCGAAAAGGGTAAAGATTCTGGTATCATTAACTTAAGTCTACAGAGCGAAAATCCACATTATGCTGAAAAAGTACTTGATAAAGTCGCAAGCATTTATGTTAGGCGTAATGTGGAGCGTAATTCGGCAGAAGCACAAAAGTCACTTGAATTCTTAGAAGTTCAATTACCAGAGATTAAAAAGCAATTAGAGTTTGCTGAGCAGCGCTTTAACGATTATCAAATTAAGCGCCAATCAATTAATATTACCTTAGAAACTCAGGGTGTATTAGAACAAGTAGTTAAACTTGAAACTAAATTACAAGAGCTTGAACTCAAGCGCTTAGAAATGAGTCGTAAGTTTAAAAAGGACCATCCAACTTACCAAGGTTTAGTTGAACAAATCAGCGCAGTTAATGAGCAGAAAAAGGAACTCGTTGGTGAAGTAGGTAATTTACCGGAGACTCAGCAGGAGCTATTACGCTTAAAGCGTGATGTAGAAGTAAGTAATCAAATTTACACCATGCTACTTGGTAAAACGCAAGAGCTTGACATAGTGCGTGCAGGGACTGTAGGTAATGTGCGTATTATTGATTTTGCCGAAGTAAATATTTCAAAGCCCGTTAAGCCAAAAAAATCACTTATTGTGATTATGGCAACTATGTTGGGTGGCATGATAGCTGTCGCTATTGTACTTGTGCAAAAAGCGATGCATAAAGGCGTTGAAGATCCGAATGAGATAGAGGCAATTGGCCTGCCAGTATATGCCAGCGTACCCTACTCAGATTATCAAGATAAACTCACTGGCTTTAGTAAAGCGCTTAAAAATAAAATCAATAAACCTAAATCTATATTAGCGCTTGATAACCCAGCTGACTTATCAATTGAGGCACTGCGCAGCCTGCGTACGAGCTTACACTTTGCAATGATGGAAGCTAAAAATAATCTAGTTGCCATATCAGGCCCAAGCCCAGGTGTGGGTAAATCGTTTATATCTGTAAACCTTGCTGCCGTGCTTGCACAAAGCGGTAAAAAAGTACTGATCATCGATGCCGATATGCGTAAAGGCTACTTACAAACCCAGTTTGGCTTAAAGTGGGATGATGGTTTGAGTGATTACCTATCAGGGCGTTTAAACCTTGAGCAAGTAACCAAGCCAAGCACTGTAGAAGGGTTGAGTGTCATTACCCGTGGGCAAATTCCACCAAACCCATCAGAGTTATTAATGCACAGTAACTTTAGTAAGTTAGTTGATGAGGTAAGTGCGGCGTACGATATAGTAATAGTAGATACACCGCCTATTTTAGCGGTAACTGATCCGGCAATTGTTAGTGCTCACACTGGCACAACACTACTAGTAACGCGTTTTGGCCAAAACCATATTAAAGAGATTGAGTTCACTCGTAATCGTTTTGAACAAAATGGTATTGATGTAAAAGGTGTCGTGTTTAATGGTGTGCTCAAAAAAGCAAGTAACGCTTATGGCTATTACGGTTACTACAACTACGAGTATAAGTCAGATAAATGAAGATGTAGGTGCCTGAGATGACATGAGCTAGTAAAGCCAAATTTAGTATTAACCTTTCATCCAGAAGAGTATATACAGAAGCGGGACTATCTATCACTTAAAAGTCAAAGGTTAGGCGTATAGATTAGAAGCATAAATATAAGGCAGCTTAACTACCTTTTTATCTTTGTCTTAAAACCTAGAATTAAACAGCTAAAAATTATTAAATTTAACATCAAGAGAGTATTAAAAATGCACGATTCATTAACGGACCTGAAGATTGGCATCATAGGTTTAGGTTACGTAGGTCTTCCATTAGCAGTTGAATTCGGTAAAAAGTATCCGGTATTGGGCTTTGACATAAATCAAAAGCGCGTGGGCGAGTTAGATAGCGGGCATGATGCTACATTAGAAGTTAGTGATAGCGAACTTTTAGATGTAAAAAATCTGACTTTCTCTTGCAACAAACAAGATTTAGCCGATTGTAATGTGTATATAGTTACAGTACCAACCCCGATTGATGATAGTAATGCGCCTGATTTAACGCCTCTTCGCAAAGCATCTGAATTGCTTGGTGAGTTTGTTAACAAGGGGGATGTCGTTATCTATGAATCAACCGTATATCCAGGTGCAACAGAGGAAGTTTGTTTACCGATTATTGAAAAAGTATCTGGGCTTGTGTTTAACCAAGATTTTTTTGCTGGATATTCTCCAGAACGAATTAATCCAGGTGATAAGATTAATACCTTAACAAAAATAATGAAAATTACATCAGGCTCTACACCAGAAGTTGGTCAGTTTGTAAATAATTTATATAGCTCAATTATTACGGCAGGTACGCATTTAGCTGGCTCTATGAAAGTGGCTGAAGCAGCAAAGGTGATTGAGAATACACAGCGAGACTTGAATATAGCTATCGTTAACGAATTTGCAAAAATATTTAATCGTCTAGGTATTGATACTGAAGAGGTGTTAAGTGCTGCGGGTACAAAGTGGAATTTTTTAAAGTTTAAACCGGGTTTAGTTGGTGGGCATTGTATTAGTGTTGATCCTTATTATTTAACCCATAAAGCGCAAGAGGTAGGCTACCGACCAGAAGTCATTTTAGCTGGTCGCCGTATTAATGATGGTATGGGGGAGTATGTAGCCACTCAATTAGTAAAAAAATTATCAAGTAAAAAAATCCATGTTGATGAAGCTAAAGTGCTAGTTTTAGGTTTTACCTTCAAAGGTGATTGCCCAGATGTACGCAACACGAAAATTATCGATATTGTAAACGAGTTAAAAGATTTTAACATGAGTGTTGATGTGTATGATGACTGGGCGACTCCTGCAGAGGTTGAACATGAATACGGCTTATCATTAATTGGTTCATTAAAAGAAAATCAGTACGATGGAATTGTTTTGGCCGTCGATCACAGTGAGTTTAAAGAGATGGGTGTTGAAGCTATCCGCAAGTTAGGTAAAGATAAACATGTTTTATACGACGTAAAACATGTGTTTGGTCCTAAAGACTCTGACATTAGATTATAATAAAGGATTTTGAGATGAAAAATTTCGCTCTTATCGGTGCCTCTGGTTATATTGCACCACGCCATTTAAAAGCAATTAAAGAAACAGGCCATAATCTACTTGTGGCAATGGATATAAATGATTCAGTAGGCATTATGGATAGCCATTTCCCTGACGCTGAATTTTTCACCGAATTTGAAGACTTTACCGCCTTTGTTGAAGACTGTGCAATGAAAGGTCAAAAACTTGACTATATTGCTATATGCAGCCCAAACTACCTGCATGCACCACATATGAAGTATGCTTTAAAAAATGGTATTGATGTAATTTGTGAGAAGCCATTAGTACTACACTCTGAAGACATGGATATTCTAAAAGAGTATGAAGAAAAGTATGGTGCAAGCGTAAACTCAATACTGCAATTAAGATTACACCCTTCAATCATTGCCTTAAAAGAAAAAGTGGCAGCAGCACCAGCAGATAAAATATTTGATGTTGATCTAACGTATATGACATCGCGCGGTAAATGGTACATGAAATCTTGGAAAGGCTTTGATCATAAATCAGGCGGTGTAGCGACTAATATTGGTGTGCATTTTTACGATATGCTGCATTTCATTTTTGGTGACCTTAATCATAATGAAGTCCACTTTAGAGATGAAAAAACTTCTAGTGGCTACCTTGAATATGAACGCGCACGTGTTAAATGGTTCCTATCGATTGACTCAAAGAATTTGCCAGAAAATGCGGTTAAGGGTGAAAAACTTACTTACCGTAGCATTACTATTAATGACGGTAATAATACAGAAGAACTGGAGTTTTCAGGCGGCTTTACTGATTTACATACGCAGAGTTATCTGAATATTTTAGCGGGTAAAGGTTTTGGTATTGATGAAAACCGTGTAGCAATTGAAACAGTAGAGAAAATCCGTGAAATGCCATTGGCAGAGGCCGGTAGCAAGGCGCACCCACTTCTAACTAAGGTGCTATAACTATGAACTACCATGTGCATGAAAGCGCCATTATTGATGCTGGCGCAAAAATAGGCACTGATACACGTGTTTGGCATTTTGTGCACGTGTGTAGTGGTGCTCAAATTGGTGATGGTTGCTCTTTAGGTCAAAATGTATTTATTGGTAATAAAGTCACAATTGGCAATAACGTCAAAATACAAAATAACGTATCCGTTTACGATAATGTACATATCGAAGATGATGTGTTCTGTGGCCCAAGCATGGTATTTACTAATGTGTATAATCCTCGCTCATTCATTGAGCGGAAGACGGAATACCGTGACACATTAGTCAAACAAGGCGCAACGCTTGGCGCTAATTGTACCATTGTGTGTGGTGTTACAATTGGTGAATATTCTTTAGTTGGTGCTGGGGCTGTTATAAATAAAAATGTACCTGCATTCGCACTGATGGTTGGAGTACCAGCTAGGCAAATTGGTTGGATAAGTAAGTACGGCGAGCAGTTGGATTTACCCCTTACTGGCAATGCAAGTACAGCGTGTGAGCACACCGGTGAGGTGTATGTTTTAGAAGAGGGGATGTTATTTATAAGATAACATACACTTTCATGTAAACATCGCCAGTTATTAATTGTAGGGCTTTAGCCCTTAAAGCCATCAAGCCATTAGGGTTTGGTGGCTGCAATTTAATAAGTTTATACAAACTATAAACACATCCTAATTTAAAGAATTTAAAATGACCATACAATTTATAGATCTAGCTGCACAATACCAACACTTAAAAACAAAAATAGATGCACGAATTAAAACCGTTTTAGACCACGGCAATTATATTATGGGGCCAGAAGTACAAGAGCTTGAAGATGAGCTTGCAAAATATGTAGGTGTTAAACATGCTGTTACCTGTGCAAATGGGACCGATGCACTCACACTTGCTATGATGGTACTAGATATAAAACCGGGCGACGCTGTTTTTTGTCCCACTTTTACTTTTTTTGCTACAGCAGAAGTCATCGCCTATGAAGGTGCTACGCCTGTATTTGTAGATTCAGATGAAGCCACGTTTAATATTTGTCCTATCGATCTAGAAAAGCGTATTCAAGCAACAATTGCTGAAGGTAAATTAAAACCTAAAGCAATTATTGCTGTAGATTTATTTGGTTTACCGGCAAGCTATCCTGAAATTCAAAAAGTTGCTGACAAATATGACCTTAAGCTAGTAGAAGATGCGGCACAAGGGTTTGGTGGCAGTATTGATGGAAAACGCGCTGGTAATTTTGGTGATATAGCCACAACTAGCTTCTTCCCTGCAAAGCCACTGGGTTGCTACGGTGATGGCGGCGCAATTTTTACAAATAATGATGAGTATGCAGAGATGCTCAAATCATATCGCGTACATGGCAAAGGCAAAGATAAATACGATAACGTACGTATTGGCATGAATAGCCGCTTAGATACCATTCAAGCAGCTATATTGCTTGAGAAATTAGCAGAGTTCCCGACTGAACTTATTAACCGTAATAAAGCTGCTGATAATTATGAGAAAACACTGTCAGACAAATACCAAACGCCACAAGTTCCTAAAGGTTATGTAAGTTCATGGGCACAGTACACGCTGGTATCAACCAACCGTGATGTAGATATGGAGGAATATAAAGAGCAGGGTATACCCACTATGATTTATTATGGTACGTGTATGCATGAACAAACAGCATTTAGCCAGCTGGGTTATCAACCTGGCGACTTCCCAGTCGCTGAAAAATTAGCTAAGTCGGTATTTAGTTTGCCTATGCATGGTTATATTTAAGTGTTTAATTATTCTGAAAAAAATAAAGTATTAATAAGGCTCATTTCATCGACTGCAATAGCTCAGGTTATTCCATTTGCTATCAGCCCCATACTAACAAGGCTTTATTCACCTTCAGATTTTGGTTATTTTAGTTTCTTTTGTTCTTTAGTCGCAGTTTTTGCTGTTTGGGCTAACGGACGTTTTGAGTTAGCAATAGTATTAGGGAGGCAGAAGAAGGTATCGATAGCGCTGTTTTATATAGGTCTGCTCTTTTCTTTTTCTGTCTGCTTGTTATTGCTAATTCTGGGCGTAATATTAAAAAACTATTTGATTAATATTGGGTTTGGGGAATTTACATTTCCATTACTTTCTTTCTATATTGTGGTTGTTTTAGGTGTTAGTAGTAACTCATTATTTAATTATTATCTTACTAAGTTAGAAAGGTTTAAGACGATAGGTAATGCACTTATTGGAAAAGCAATAATAATAAGTATACTTCAAATTGTCTTTGGTTTTTTTGAGCTGGGGGGGGAAGGTTTAGTCTTGGCTTGGTTTTTAGCTTTTTTATCTTCCAGTATCCTAATGTATATGTATGGAGCTAAAAACGAACTTCCTTTTCAAGGTTTGGGAGCTAGGAAATTATATGTTTTTTTTAAGGCTTATATTAGGTTTCCTTTTTTCTCCGCACCCGCTAGTTTGCTAAGTACAATTTCAAGTCAGGCTAATAACTTATTAATCCCTTTTGTTTTTAGTATGAGCACTCTTGGTTTGTATTCATTGGCTGAAAGGTTGCTATCAGCACCAATTACATTGATCGGAAACTCTATTAGCCAGGTTTATTTTAAAGCTATTTCTTCAGATCCAAATAATGCCATGGTTGAGTTCAAATCTGCATTGTTAAAATTGTCTATAATATCTATTTTAATTTTTTTTGTAGTACAATTATTTGCCAACTCGCTCTTTGTTCTGTTATTTGGTGATGAGTGGGCAGGGGCTGCAAATATAGCTAAATTATTTTCTATTCAATTTTGTGTTCAATTAATTATCTCGCCTTTGTTGGTTACTCTTCAAATATATAAAAAAAATAAAATTGAACTTTTATTGCAGTTTTTGATGTGTCTTACATATATGTCAGTCTATTTAGTTGCATATATTTATGCTTGGAGTTTTCTTGAGCTTGCCAAATGTTTGTCTTTATTGGTTGCGTTTAATTATTTTGTTATAGGGGCTTATTTATATAGCCTTGTGAAGAAAAATATGAGGCTGTGAAATGTTGTATTTTAGATTTGTATTTTTATTGCTTTTTATTAGGTTTTTGCTCGACTTTTCATATGTTAACTTTGTTTTTAAGTACTATAATTATGCAGGGTTTAATTATGATTTCGACATCAATCAGTATGTACTTTCTATAATTATGTATTTGTTATGTATACCTCTGTGTAGTTTATTTCTTAAAAAGGTGAGTGATTACTTTTTTTTAAGTGCTTGTATGTTTTTTTATGCGCCTATTACGAGTCTGTTCGGGTTAGACTCTGCTAGAGATTTTTATGTTGTATTCCTTTGTTTAAGTTCATTGTATTTAATGTATTACTTTATAAATCATAGTTTTGTTTCTTTTAAAAATGTGCCTTATATCAATGGTGGGGGGCAATTAGCAATTTATCTATCAATTTTCTGCATGTTTCTCGTTTTGTCTAATTTCCTATTATCCGGTGCTAGTTTAAATTTTGATTTAGACGCGGTTTATCAGTTTAGAGATCAAAATGCAAAATTGGCAGAAGTCGGGATATTTACATATTTAAATAACTGGACCTACTCTATATTTACTCTTTACATACTCGCAATTTGCTTAAAAAACTCACGTTTTTTTCTGTTAGCTTTTTTTCTGAGTTTACAGGTTGTGTTTTTTGGCTTTTCAGCACATAAAGCCGTGCTTTTTATGCCATTTTTAGTTATTGGTGCTTGGTATTATTTCAAAAAGGAAAGAAGCTTAATAATTCTCCCTTTCTCAATTTCATTTTCTTTATTGGTGTGTGTAGTTTTGTTTTTGTATTTTGATGATATACAGGTTTCTGGGCTATACGTTCGCCGTGTATTTTTTGTTCCTGCGCAGCTTACTTTCGCTTATGTGGATTTCTTTAATCAAAATGAGTTTACCTTCTGGTCTCAATCAATCATGAAGTACTTTATAGATTACCCATATGAGCAAGGCATTTCATCTTTAATTGGTAATTGGATGTTTAATGATGATACTAGGGCTAATAATGGGCTGGTTTCTAGTGGTTATGCTAATTTTGGCGCAATAGGTGTGTATATTTATTCGCTTTTATTAGCTTTAATAATAAAGATGATTGATGACTTTTCACTAAGTGGAAATATGCCGACATGGTTTGCAATATCTTTGATTGCTAGCCCTCTTAATGTTGCGCTTATTCAGTCTGATTTGTTTACAGCCGCTTTAACTCATGGTTTATTAATAGCTCTCCTTTTAGTTTATATAAGTAGAGCGAAAGTTATAAAGGAGACTACTATTGAGCAATAAAGTCATACACGTATCTAATACAGATATACGATCTGATTTTAGAATCATTCGACAAATAAAAGCATTGCAAGATTATGATGTTATAGCTATCGGGATCGAAGATAAGTCCGAGCCTCACAAGTTTAATTTGGATGGTTATTGTAAATATATAATTCTCAAAAGCTTTAGCGCCAAATTTGTAACTAAATCGATTAGACATTTTTTTAATCTAATTTATTTTAATATACAAGCTTTTTTATTGTTCAAATCTTGTAAACCTAGCCTTATTCATGTGCATGATACCTATCCGCTTTTTTCAGCAATAGCATATAAAAAACTATATGGCTGTAAGGTTGTTTATGATTGCCATGAATTAGAATCAAATAAGGGCGGGCAAAGTAAGGCCCTTGCTCGTTTGACATATTTTATCGAATCTTTGTGCTATAGACATTGTGATTCATTGATCACAGTATCCTCACTCATTGAAAAATGGTACATAGACACATTTTTGGAGTTGCCTTATCATGAGTTGATATATAATTCTCCTGAGTTTAAACAAAACCTAGCATCAAAGACTTTTTCGGATACTAATAGCAATAAGTTTGTCTATGTTGGACAGTTTTCAGAAGGACGTAATTTAATCGAGCTATTAGATATTTTCCAAGATAATGGGCAAGAGTGTCATTTTATAGGTTGGGGAGTGCTGGAGGATAGAATTATAGAATCCTCTAAAGGTTTTAAAAATATCCACTACCATAAGCCAATGCCAAATGATCTTTTGATGGAGTTTTTAAATGAAAATGATTTTACTTTTGGCCTATGTATATTAGCCCCTATTTCTTTAAGTGATAAGTACTCATTACCTAATAAGCTTTTTGAATACACTTTTAGCGGGTTTAATGTTATCGGCAGTGATTTCCCTGAAATTGCAAGTTATATAAAAAATACAAACTCAGGGTATACCTTCAAAAATATAGAAGAATTCAAGGTTTTATTAAATACAGGTGGGTTAATAAGAAAAAATATAAATCATGAGGAGCTTGATGGGTATTCTTGGTCTCAAATGATAGTAAAACTTAGACGTTTATATTCGAATTTGCTTTAATTTGTTTTCTAAAAGGTTGTTAAATTATGTGTGGAATTTTCGGTGTTGTTTCAAAACAACACAATATTAATGTTGGGCATCTTAAAGAGCTAGCGAAACACTCTAGGCAAAGAGGAAGGGATTCAAGTGGCTTAATTACATTTGAGGCTGGCTCTTATGCAACTACTAGAGCTGATTTTGATATTAATAAGCTGCTTAAGTCGACTTCATTGAATAATAAAAAGCTTGTGTTTGGCCATAGTAGATTAGTCACTAATGGTCTTACAGATAATCAACCAGTGATACGTGATGGTATAATTGCTATACATAATGGCATTATAGTTAATGATGAAGAGTTATGGAAAGATATAAATGTTGAACGTAAGTTTCAGATAGATTCTGAAGTTATTATCGCTATTGCTCTAGATTGTTTAGAAAAAGGCGTTGCTTTAGAGGATATTCCCACTCATATTTTGGATAAATGTAAGGGCGTAGTTGCGTGTGCGCTGTTGTTCCCATCTATGGGTAAAGCGCTTCTTTTTTCAAATAATGGAAGTTTATATGTTGCAGATTCAAATGATAGTTTATATTTTTCATCTGAGAGCTATCCTTTAACTAAATTGGGTTTCTCAGTTGTACATAAAGTAATAAATGAAACAGTTGTTTGGGATATTCCAAAAGCAAATAATACTGGTGAGGTTAAAGATTTTCACTCTAGAAAACTAGATCTAGTTCCAGCATTATCTTTTAATGCTGAGAAAGAAGCTCTTCTTGAATATAATGAGCCAGTACTTAAACGTTGTACTAAATGTATTCTTCCAGAGACTATGCCTTTTATCCATTTTGACTCACTCGGTGTTTGTAATTATTGCAATACGTACAAACCAAAGAATCAGCCCAAGCCCAAAGAAGAGCTTTTTGAGCTAGTAGAAAAGTATCGAAGAAAAGGTGAACCTGACTGTATTGTGCCATTCTCTGGTGGGCGAGATAGTTGCTACGGTTTACATTTAATTGTTAATGAATTGAAGATGAAACCAATTACTTATACTTATGACTGGGGGTTAGTTACAGATTTAGGGAGACGTAATATTAGCAGAATGTGCGCGCAATTAGGTGTTGAAAATATCATTGTTGCGGCTGATATTGAGAAAAAACGTAAGAATGTTGCGATAAACCTTAAGGCTTGGTTGAAGTCTCCTCACCTTGGCATGATGAGTATATTGACAGCAGGTGATAAGCATTTCTTCAGACATGTTGAAACAGTTAAAAAGCAAACTGGCATAGATATTAATTTATGGGGCGTAAACCCATTAGAGGTAACTCACTTTAAAACTGGTTTTCTCGATATTCCACCTGACTTTGAAGGTAAGCATGTTTACACTAACGGCGCAATGAAGCAGCTGCATTATCAGAAAAAGCGCTTTACGGCAATGATGGATAGCCCTGGTTACTTTAACTCTTCATTGTTTGATACGCTTGCTGGTGAGTACTTCCGTAGCTTTACAGAGAAGAAAGATTACTTCCATATATTTGATTATTGGAGATGGGACGAAACTGAATTAGATAATATTTTACTTAATCAATATGATTGGGAAAAAGCGATAGATACTCCTACAACATGGCGTATTGGGGATGCAACAGCCGCTTTTTACAATTATGTTTACTATACAGTTGCAGGTTTCACTGAGCATGACACTTTTCGAAGTAACCAAATTCGTGAAGGGGATATCACAAGAGATGAAGCTTTAGCGCTTACAAGAGAAGAAAATAAACCAAGGTATCCAAATATTAAATGGTATCTTGATGTTTTAGGTATTGACTTCGGTGAAGCTATTCGTACCGTTAACAGTATTCCTAAGTTATATAAATCTTCCTAATTTTTAGGCTTAGATATTTTATGAATATTTGGTGTATATCAAAATATGCGAGCATCCCCAGTTATGGGGCTGCCGCTCGCCTTTTCTATTTAGCAAAAGAGTTTAGTAAGCAGTGTGAACAAGTTGTTCTCATTACTTCTGACTCAAATCATTTATGTAAGTTCCCCGAAACTGAAAATAGATATAATTACGAAGAGCAGGATGGAGTAAAGGTTTGTTGGATTAAAAATATAAAATACAATAAGTCAGCTTCAATGAAACGTGTATTGAGTTGGTTTGACTTCGAGTTTAGGCTTTTTCTAATGGATAAAAAAAAGCTAAATAAACCAGATGTAGTTCTAATATCATCACTTTCATTGCTTTCGATTGTATACGGGTATTATTTAAAAAAAAGGTTCGGTGCATCACTAATTTTTGAAATTAGGGATATTTGGCCTCTAACACTTATTGAAGAGGGAGGTGTAAGTAAATACCATCCCCTATCAATTGCATTAGGGTGGTTAGAAAAGTTTGGTTATAAAAATGCAGATTTAATCGTTGGTACTATGCCTAGGTTAGACTTACATGTAGAGAATATCCTAGGTTATAAAAAAGAAGTTTTTTGTTCTCCGTTAGGTATCGATGAACATCAGATTGGTGCCGTTTTAGAGGTGCCTAAGTTAGATGTTTATTTCCCTAAAGGAAAAAAAATAATCGGTTATGCTGGAAGTATGGGTATATCTAATTCACTTCAGCCGTTTATTGATACCATAAAAAATATGTCTGAACTTAAAGATCTTCACTTTGTTTTAGTTGGTGATGGTGATTTAAAAGATAAGTTCAAAAATGAACTAACTAGTTACGATAACGTAACTTTTGTTCCAAAAATAAAGCAAGAAGAGGTTCAGTATTTTTTGAATAAATGTGATGTTTTGTATTTATCAACCCAGAATTCAAAAGTGTGGGATTTTGGGCAATCCATGAATAAGGTAGTGCAATATATGTTATCAGGTAAACCTGTGGTTGCTTCATACTCAGGTTATCCATCGATGTTAAATGAGTCAGGTTCTGGGATTTTTATACCTGCTGACGATAAAGATGTGATGCAAGATGCGATGCAAGATGCATTAATCAAGTTTGCGTTCTTGAATGACGATGAGCGGCGCAACCTTGGCGACAAAGGAAAAGAATGGATCCTCTCCAGGAGAATGTATAAAACACTTGCTGAGGAGTACCTTGTTAAAATTCGTGAAATAGAAAATATTTCAGGGCAGAATGGAAGGTAGTTATGAAACGCCTCTTTGATTTTTTAGTTGCCCTCAGTGCATTATTTATTTTATTACCCATAATAATTGTTGTTGCTGTACTTATTCGTTTTAAATTGGGCTCGCCTATTTTATTTACGCAAGACCGCCCTGGTTTGAATGGTCAAATTTTTAAAATGATGAAGTTTAGGACCATGCTTGATGGTAAAGATAAGCAAGGTAATTTACTGCCAGACGATGAACGGATGACTCAATTTGGTGCTTTTTTACGCTCTACCAGCTTAGATGAGCTACCTGGTTTATTTAATGTATTAAAAGGGGATATGAGCTTAGTAGGGCCAAGGCCTTTATTAGTACAGTATTTACCTTTGTACAGTACAGAGCAAGCGCGACGCCATAATGTACGCCCGGGTATTACCGGTTGGGCGCAAGTGAATGGCCGTAATGCGATTAGTTGGGAGCAAAAGTTTAAGCTCGATGTGTGGTATGTTGACAATCAAAGCTTCTTACTGGATTTTAAAATACTATTACTTACCGTAAAAAAAGTATTTGTACGTGAAGGTATAAGCGCTGAAGGTGAGGCGACAATGTCTCTTTTTAAAGGGAGTGATAATAAGTGAAAGAAATTATAGTTATAGGTGGTGGTGGATTTGCTAAAGAGGTTGTTTGGCTAGCGCATGATTGCAACCGTAAAGTAAGAGGTGTTTTAGACGATAATACTTTTACACATGGTGCAGATGTCCAAGGGGCAATCGTTTTAGGTTCAGTTGACTCTTGGGTGGATTACACTTCAGATTGTGAGTTTGTAATAGCTATCGGTAATCCTAGGACGCGTAAAGCCGTCTCAGATAAAATGCAGCTATTAGGAAAGCCGAATTTTGCAACATTAATCCACCCGAGTGCTAGATACTCCAATACTGTTAGTTTTGGTCAAGGTAGCATCATTTGTGCAGGTTCTATACTCACTGCAGATATTACCCTTGGCGCTCACAATATATTAAACCTTAATGTAACCGTTGGGCATGAATGTAAATTTGGTGATTTTATAACTGTAGCTCCAATGGCCGCTATTTCTGGAAACGTAATATTAGACGACCTAGTTGAAATTGGTACGGGTGCTACAATTAGACAAGGTTTAAATCTTCAGAAAGGCTCAATGCTTGGAATGGGGGGAGTATTGACTAAAAACATTCCGGAAAGAACTATTTTTGCTGGTAACCCCGCTAAAAAATTAAAGGAGATAACTGAGTAATGGAAGTATCAATAATAGGCTCTGGAACTATGGCTACGGGTATAGCCCAAGTGCTTTGTGTAAGTAATGAGGTTTCAAAAGTAAATTTAATCGCAAGAACTGAAGATAAAGCTATTACTTCAAAAAGTACCTGTGAAAAAAATATATCTAGACTTGCTCGTAAAGGGAAAATATCAGCTGAGCTGTCAAGTATTGCAATAGAAAAAGTTGTCTGTTGCACCGAGCTTGCAATTGTTGGTAATTCTGATTTGATTATAGAAGCGATTGCCGAAGACTTTGTCGCTAAAATGGAACTTTTTTCTAAGCTTTCTGGTTTTATTAATGAATCAACAATTGTTGCTTCTAATACTTCATCTCTATCTATTACAGCTTTTGGTAGTGTTTTACCAAACCCAGAGAATGTAATCGGGTTACATTTTTTCAACCCTGCTCCTATTATGGAATTAGTTGAAATAGTTGTAGGCCATGAAACTAACCCTTTGGTAGTTGATAAGTTGCAAACTCTGACTAAGGCTTTAGGTAAAGCGCCTGTTGTTGTTCAAGAAGCTCCTGGGTTCGTTGTGAACCGAATGTTGATACCGATGATCAATGAAGCTGTAAGTATTTTAGCCGAAGGTGTAGCAACAGCTGAAGATATTGATAGAGCTATGAGGTTTGGTGCGCACCATCCTATGGGCCCTTTAGCACTAGCCGATTTAATTGGTAATGATGTGAATTTATCTATAATGGAAACTCTTTATAGTGAAACTGGAGATCCTAAATATAGAGCCCATCCCCTCCTAAGAAAAATGGTTAGAGCTAACCATTTAGGCCGTAAAACTAAGAAAGGCTTTTTTGAGTATTAATATATGTTAAATACCTCGTTTTCTCCTTGGCCTAGCTTCACTCAAGAAGAAGCTGATGCTGTAAGTCGTGTAGTTTTGTCAAACAAAGTTAACTACTGGACGGGTACAGAATGCCGTGAATTTGAAAAAGAATTTGCTACTTGGGCAGATAGCGAATACGCAATTGCACTTGGTAATGGCACTTTAGCGCTTGATATAGCCCTTAAAGCGTTAAATGTGGGTACTGGCGATGAAGTTATCACTACGCCGCGTACTTTTTTAGCGTCTGCCTCAAGTATTGTTACTGCTGGCGCAGCGCCAGTATTTGCTGATGTGGATTTAAATAGCCAAGCGATTACCGCAGAATCTATAAAAGCTGTACTTACACCAAAAACAAAAGCAGTTATTGTTGTGCACTTAGCGGGCATGCCTGCTGAAATGGACGCAATTATGGCACTTAGTAAAGAGCGTGGTTTTTATGTAATAGAAGACTGCGCTCAAGCCCATGGCGCTAAGTATAAAGGCCGTTCTGTAGGTAGTATTGGTCATGTTGGCGCGTGGAGTTTCTGCCAAGATAAAATTATGACCACCGGCGGTGAAGGCGGCATGGTAACCACTAACTCTAAAGAGTTATGGTCAACTATGTGGAGCTATAAAGACCACGGAAAAAGCTTTGATGCAATATACAACCGTGAGCACCCACCTGGGTTTAGATGGTTACACGAAAGCTTTGGTACTAACTGGCGTATGACTGAAATGCAAGCAGTACTGGGACGTATTCAGTTAACTCGTATGGCTGAGTGGTCTGCGAAACGCCAAGCATACGGCGCACAACTAGACCAAGCGGCGAGTGGTTTTGACTGTATCCGTTTAGTTGAGGTTCCTGAATACAGTGAACACGCTGAATATAAGCATTATATGTTTATTAAGCCTGAGTGCTTAGCCGAAGGTTGGGATCGCGATCGTACAGTGAACACCATTTTAGAGCGTGGTGTACCTTGCTTTCAAGGCAGTTGTTCTGAAGTGTATTTAGAAAAGGCCTTTGACAACACCCCATGGCGCCCAGAAAAACGCTTACCTAACGCTATAGAGCTTGGCGAAACCTCTATTATGTTTTTAGTACACCCAACCCTTACTGAAGATGAAATAGCTAAAACAACCCAAGTTATGAAAGAAGTGTTTGAGTTAGCAAGTAAGTAATAAGGCGCTAGGTACTAGGTGCTAGAAAAAGTATAGGGAACTAAGGGTGGTAATTTTATGCAATTTGAAAAACAGGATGTTTGGAAAAGAGCTTCTCGGTTGGCGTGTGATACCTATAAAGCTATTGCTAATTGCAAAGATTTTGGATTTAAAGATCAAGTTACACGTTCGGCTTTATCTATACCTTCCAATATAGCGGAGGGAGTAGAGCGTGAAACTCTAAACGATGAATCTAGATTTTTATATTACGTGAAAAGCTCAGCTGGTGAATTAGTTACACAACTTTATATTGGTATTGAAATTGGTTTTATAGATAAAGAGCATGGATTAAAGCTAATATCTGAAGCTAAAGAAGTTGCAGCAATGATCGCGGCGTTAATTAAACGCAGAAAAGGCTT
This sequence comes from Pseudoalteromonas rhizosphaerae, assembly GCF_028885455.1. Lineage (NCBI taxonomy): Bacteria > Pseudomonadati > Pseudomonadota > Gammaproteobacteria > Alteromonadales > Pseudoalteromonadaceae > Pseudoalteromonas > Pseudoalteromonas rhizosphaerae. The sequence continues at coordinate 5,081,748 of NZ_CP118496.1, read as the reverse complement.
TGTTAAAGAGCAAGAGCCTGATTATGATATTGGTAGCTCCTAGCTCCTAGCTCCTAGCTCCTAGCTCCTAGCTCCTAGCTCCTAGCTCCTAGCTCCTAGCTCCTAGCTCCTAGCTCCTTCGCTGTTTATAAGCTATAATTCATAAAATTTTAACAATTTAGGAGTATGGTTATTTGCTCTTAACTTTTCTAATTAACAAATTACAAGAAAAGGGAACTTGTTTTGGATAGTTTCATCCGGTCTATTTTGAATACTTCTCGCACTAAAAAACGTGCGATTACTTTATTTATTGATTCACTGTTTATTGCCGCTGCATTTTGGCTTGCGCTTATAGTGCGTTTAGATAGCCTCGCGCCTTTTAATGAAGTGGGTAATTGGTTGCTGTTAGCGATGTTAATACCTACCGGTTTAATCGCATTTATTAATTTAGGTTTATACCGTGCAGTGCTCAGGTACATGAACGCACAGGCGTTATGGGCTATTGTGCTTGGCACGGTTATCACCACTGTAAGCTTAGTATTACTGTCGTTTTTTGTAGGCATTACCATCCCGCGAACTATGCCATTTATTTTTGCTTGGTTATGTTTACTGACGGTTGGTGGTTCGCGCATTTTGGTCCGCGCGATGATCGGCAGAATGGCTACTGTAAATAAAGAGTCAGTTATTATTTATGGTGCAGGTTCTGCGGGTAGACAGCTTGCTACGGCACTAGGTGCTGGCCCAGAATATTATGTTCGGGCTTTTATTGACGATGATGTCACTAAGCAAGGTTCGATCGTTCAAGGTATTCCGGTAATCAGTTTTAAAGATATTTATGAACTGATTAATAATGGCAAGGCTACTAAAGTATTATTAGCGCTACCTAGTGCAAGCCGATCAAGGCGTAAAGAGGTGCTTGCGCAGCTTGAGCCGTTGACGATTAAAGTTTTATCCATTCCCGGTATGGCCGATGTTGTTGAAGGTAAAGCGCAGCTCTCTGAATTTAGAGAAGTTGAAATTGAAGACTTATTAGGTCGAGACCCAGTTACACCAAAACCTGAACTTATGGCTGCAAATATTGCTGGTAAAACAGTAATGGTTACTGGTGCTGGTGGATCTATTGGCTCAGAGCTCTGCAGACAAATAGTTAGGCAGCACCCTAAAAAACTCGTATTATTTGAAATATCTGAGTTTGGCTTATATTCAATTGAGAAAGAGCTTAATGAGTATGTAGCTAATAATAATATTGATTTAGAGCTAATACCAATAATGGGTTCAGTGCAGCGCATTAATCGTATTGAAACAGTAATGATGGCGTTTGATGTTCAAACTGTTTATCACGCCGCAGCCTATAAACATGTTCCGCTTGTGGAGCACAACGTAGTCGAGGGCGTACGTAATAACTTATTTGGTACTTACTATGCTGCCAAAGCTGCTGTTAACGCTGGGGTTGAAACTTTTGTATTAATCTCTACCGATAAAGCAGTACGCCCAACAAATGTTATGGGGGCTACTAAGCGGATGGCTGAGTTGGTGCTGCAAGGTTTAGCGCAAACCAAAGGTAAAGAACATCGTACGCGCTTTTGTATGGTTCGCTTTGGTAATGTACTTGGCTCGTCTGGCTCTGTAGTGCCGTTATTTCGTAGGCAAATAAAAGAAGGTGGTCCAATTACCCTCACCCATCAAGATATTACTCGCTTTTTTATGACGATACCTGAAGCTGCGCAATTGGTAATTCAAGCAGGCTCAATGGGTAAAGGCGGGGATGTGTTTGTACTTGATATGGGAGATTCGGTAAAAATTAAAGATCTAGCTAGTAAAATGATCCGCCTTTCCGGCTTTGAAGTGAAAGACAAAACCAACCCTCTTGGTGACATTGAAATTTTATGTACAGGTCTTCGCCCTGGCGAAAAGCTTTACGAGGAGTTATTAATCGGTAATAACGTGGGTGAAACTCCACATGAGCGTATTATGACGGCAAATGAAGCTATGTTACCATTATCTGAGTTAAAAGTGTTTTTAGAAGCATTTGATATCGCCTGCCATAACTTTGACCACGAGTCGATTCGCCAATTATTACTCGACGCCCCAACGGGGTTTAACCCAACGGATGGAATTTGTGATTTAGTATGGAATGCTAAAAAAGACGCTCAGCTTGAGAGTCAGCTTCAAGCTAATGTAGTTAATTTAAAGGGATAGGTTGAAGGTACTAGGGAAGTGACTAGGCTTTACTTCACCTCATTGCCTTCTTTGTGTATATGATTTTTCAGGCTGGGCTTTATGCCCCCCTGTGTCAGGATAGTTGTCGCCTCTAACTTTTAGTAGAGGCAGGTAAAAATGAGACGTCGATTTACACAAGAAGGTTGAAAAAGTATTATCTCAATGTGATGATGTGGGCTTAGAAGATATTGCAGATGATTTAGGCTAAAGTATCCCTATAATTACCCTTTATATATCAATGAACTAATACAACTAATAGTATTAATAAATGTGGGAAGTGAGGGAACATTCATGGTGTTTTGTGATGTTATGAAGCGCCAAAACAACAGAACTAATACACATGAATGCTTCTACTATTTTGCACAATATGCTCCGTGCTGTCATTACCCCTAATACCAATCTGCATAAAGATTAAGTAACCTGAATCTCGTTTAAGAAATTGCACTAAATACCTGTTCCGAGATCCGATCTTTCGACCAAGAACGATTGGATAAACAAGGAACAGGCATGATTAAATTAGTTGAATTGTTTTGCGATGTCGATGATTTTTGCAAAGTATTTATCCCTCAATGGAACAAACAATTACTCGACGATGGCATCCAAAAACGTCGACGAGCAGGACGTATGACGACCAGTGAAATTATGACTATTGTCATTAGTTTCCATATGTCGCATCACCGTGACTTTAAGAATTACTACCTTGGTATGTTTCACTTATGTACAAAAGTGAATTTTCTAATTTACTCAGCTATACCCGATTCTTAGCTGTTATGCCTCCGATGTGCGCCTATTTCACTTCGCTTAAAGGTAAGCCCAAAGGGGGGGAATTCATTGACTCTACATGCATCAAGGTGTGCAATAATATTCGTATTCCAAGACACAAAACCTTTGATGGAATAGCCCAACGTGGCAAAGGGTCGATGGGGTGGTTTTATGGCTTCAAGCTGCATTTAATCGTTAATCATCATGGTGAAATTGTTGCTGCGAAAGTGACAACAGGTAATGTACATGATACTCAACCAGTGCGTGAGTTAGCGAACTGTCTGACAGATAAATTGTATGGTGACAAAGGGTATTTAAGTAAAGCTTTAGAAGCCGACTTGCTCGATAAAGGGATAAAGCTTATTACGACGGTTCGCAAAAACATGAAGGCAAAAGCGATGTCATTATGGGATAGAGCAATGCTTTCAAAGCGCTTTATAATCGAAACAATTAATGACCAACTCAAGAACATTTCCTTCATCGAACATTCAAGACATCGGAGTATGAACGGTTTTATGTTGAATTTAGTGGCTGGATTGGTGGCTTATTGCTTGAAAGAAAATAAGCCACACCTTAATTTAACTGACGTAGAGCTCAATACATTAGTTATAGCTTAAGCAGATCTCAGGTTAAGTAAATTTGATCCAATCTTTAGAGCATGCATATTCTCCCCAGCTTTGATCACCCAATGGCATTAACTTTGATCACTTATTCTCATTAAGCTTTGATCACGAAAATCACTCGATAATGATCACTTTTGTGTTCTTAATGATTTTGCCGATCAAAGCTTAATGCCACTCGTTACCGAGTTCACGTTTTATCATTTTTGTAGGTATGTTAAACCGTTATCTAAATCGTTTGATGAGGATAACAATAATGTCAACAAGACCTATATCTATGAGTAAATTACATGCTATTTTACGGCTGAAATATTCGGCACAATTATCCCATCGAGAGATTGCTAGAAGCTTAAATATCTCCCCTGGGACCGTCGCTAATTACGTTAAAAAGGCCAATGAATTAGGGTTAAACCAATGGCCATTACCTGAAGATAAACAACACGGTACTTTTCTTAATACAAAAATCAGGGACTTCTCAACCCGTCAAAAAAGATACCCAACACCTGACTGGCTCACCATCAATAAGGATTTAAAGCAGCACAAACATTTGACGTTGCAGTTAGTATTCGATGAATTGCGTGAGAAAGTCGCTGAGCCTTATTACAGCTATAGCCACTTCTGCCGCGCCTACCGGCAATGGTTAGGAAAACAACGGTTGTCGATGCGTCAGCATCATAAAGGCGGTGAAAAGCTGTTTGTGGATTATTGTGGCCCCACGCTGACCATCACGTGCCCTACAACACAGGAAACACGTACTGCTCAAGTGTTTGTTGCCGTGCTCGGCGCATCAAATTATACCTATGCTGAGGCAACGTATAGTCAACAACTTGAAGATTGGGTGATGAGTCATGCCCGTTGCTTTGCATTTTTAGGCGGTGTTCCAGAGCTTGTTATTCCCGACAACTTAAAAAGCGCCGTTAGTAAACCCTGTCGCTACGAGCCTGATTTAAACCCCACGTATCATCAATTAGCCGAGTATTTTAATGTCGCTGTCATACCGGCTAGACCTTATAAACCCAAAGATAAATCGAAGACTGAAGTCGGTGTACAAATTGTTGAGCGTTGGATCATGGCACGTCTGCGTAACCAAACCTTCTACAGCTTAGCGCACCTAAATCAAGAAATAGCAAAGCTACTTGATGTAATGAACAATAAGGTCATGAAGCAATATCAACAGTCACGTAAACAGCTATTTGATAGGGTGGATAAAAGCGCATTAAAGCCATTGCCTGAAAAGCCCTATCACTATACACAAATCAAAACGGTGCGAGTACACATTGATTATCATGTCGAAATAGAAAAACATTACTACAGTGTGCCGTATCAGTGGGTTAAGAAACAATTACGCGCACACATAACCAATCAGCTAGTACAGCTTTATCATGACGATACCTTAATCGCACAACATCCTCGCTCACATCGTTTAGGTGGGCATACAACACAGTCTCATCATATGCCTCTGGCGCATCAAAAACAGCATGAGCAGTCACCGATAAATTTACGCTCATGGGCATTAAGTATCGGGGAGTATACCCACCAAGTTATTGAGTTACAGCTCAGTGGACGGCGTCACCCCGAGCACGCTTATCGCGCCTGTTTAGGGGTGTTGAGTTTAGCTAAAACCTATTCAAAAGAACGGCTTGAGCAAGCGTGTTATCGCGCAATCGTGATGAATACGACAACACTCAAATCAATTAAGCAGATGCTGAAAAAGGGGTTGGATCAACAACCGTTACCCACACAGCAAACAGAGCCAGAAAAGCCAATTAAGCATGGCAACATACGCGGCACACAGTATTACCATTAAGGAAATGAATCATGATAAACACCATTAACCAGCAACTTCAACTACTCAAGTTATCGGGTATAAAGCAAGCACTCAAGCAGCAGTTTGAACAGCCAAATCTATATCAAGAACAAAGCTTTATAGAGCGCGTCAGTTTATTGCTAACACATGAAATTGACACGCGTGAGCAAAGAAAAATCGACCGGCTCGTGCGACACGCTAAATTCCGCTTACCAGCTCAGTTAAATCAACTGATTTACTCACCGGCACGTAATATAGAAAAAGCACAGATACGTAACTTAAGCCAAAATAGCTGGCTGAACTTACATCAAAATATCTTAATCACCGGGGCAACAGGCTGTGGAAAAACATACCTCGCATGTGCCTTAGGGCATGAGCACTGCCTACAAGGAAAAAGCGTTTACTATATTCGATTAAAAGAACTACTTGAAAGCCTGTTTCTAGCACAAGCAGATGGTAGTTACCGGAAATTACTGGCGAAGTTAATAAAGTATGATCTACTGATCTTAGACGACTGGGGGCTTGAACCACTGAGTGCACAGCAACGAGGTGACTTACTCGAATTAATCGATGCGCGGTATGGGTATAAATCACACATAATTATAAGTCAGCTCCCGCAGGAAAACTGGCATGAGATGATTGGAGAATCAACCCATGCTGACGCCATTTTAGATAGGCTAATTCATGGTTCGATTAAGTTGAACTTAAAAGGAGAATCGATACGAAAACAGTTAAATAAATTGACTGATGATGATCAGTTAAGCTAATTTAAAAACGGCTCTACAAAATGATAAATCAGGTGATCAAAGCTGATGAGAATCGGTGATCAAAGTCATGAGAATACGCAAAGCATATGCTTTTAACCATATCAGAGACTGAGATGAATTTATTCCACGCTTGCAAAATTTGTTCGACTATTTCTTCATAACCACTGAATACATGATTAGATAGACAGTTTTGCCGTATCCTACTCCGGGGAGTAAGGCGGAAGTTTTATTAGCGTAACATTATTTAATGGTTGTACCGTATCAATAGTATGCCAACCAGCGCCATCAATGATCACGACCACATGACGTCCCGCCTCCGTTGCTTTTGATATTAATTCCCATGAGTTGTCTCATGACATCTTTATTGACGATAGGGTTGATCAGCGCTTCTGTTTTACCATTACTTGGGCACACTGCACCAAATAAGTATCCATACTCAAACTAAGTTATTGTCAAATCTGGTGTATGAGCTCTGCTTGATCTTGCATTATTCTTTCGCCGTCTTTAAATTTTATCCCTGTGATCACGTCAGCTAATAGCTTAAATCCTCGCAGACGATACCATTTTTCTCTGCAGATTGTGCGAGCTTAAAGATCATCATTAAGGTGGTTGTCCGACTGCCACTGCTCTTCACTTTATACGTTCTCAGCCTTACTGTCGCAAACGTTGACTCTATCGGATTACTGATTCTAATATGTTTCCAATGCTCTGCAGGATAATCATAAAATGTTAACATTTCATATTTATCCTTCATCAAGCAATCCGTCGCCTTTTTGTATTTAACAGAGTAATTATTAACAAATAAATCATACGCTTTATAAGCAGAAAAGCGACTCTCTGCCATTCAGATATCTTGCAAATTCGCTTTGATTTTCTGCTGCATTGATTTAGACACTTTGTTTAACACATTCGCTATTTTGTGCACCCAACAACGCTGATGTTGCGTTGTTGGACAGGGCATTCCAAAATCCCAGCGCGCCATCACCAATGGTCAATTTGGACGGTATTGTTAGACCCTGTGAGTGCAACTGGTTTAACACTTCAATCCAGCACTGCCCAGACCATCTACCACCGCTAACAATGCCTTTCTACTCGTTTCATCTACGCCCATAACCACTAATAAGCACAGCTTATCATCCATTCTAACTTTGCTGTAAATACCATCAGCCCAGATATACACATACCGACGTTTAGTCAAAGAACGTCCAGTCCATTGCTGGCATTCTGTTTTCCAAGCTTCTTTCAATCGAGATACGCTGTTTACGGACAACCTTTTGGCCTGCTCACCGAGCAATGACACCAAAGCAGGCTGCATATCACCTGTTTAAATCCCTCGTAAATAGAGCTGTGGGATCAATTCTTCAATGCTTTTCTTCCGTTTTAAATAAGTCGGGATCAAGGGACTATTGAATTTAACGCCTTCATTTTTTTGCTCCCTTACTTTAGGTGTTTTTACTTCAATATCACCGAGGCTGTTTGAATAGTACGTTCAGTTTTAACAATCCTCAGAAGCCCTTCGACGGTCTCATGCTGGTATTGAGTAAGCAGTTCCGCCTCTATAGCTTGAGGTAACAGCTGCTGAGCCCCTGTTTTTAGTAATTATTCTAACGGATTTACTGGTGCCTCGATGGAAATAACATTATCATTTTCAGTCATTGCGATGCCTCTCTGGTTAATTGTTGAACCGCCAAGATCAATTGACAGATTACATAGCAATGACTTTTTCTCATACACCAGAAGCGGCTATAGCGCCTAGGTATAGAGGGTTAAGGTTAAATGAGTTTGATTTAAATAGAACAGCTATGATCACTAATTTACACATTAGTATGAACTTAGTTGCCTGATTTTAAACTATATGCTGCTCTAGGGGAGTGACTAGTACTCGTTCACAGAAGTTCTGATCAGTTGCCTTACTTAAATTCAGGCAACTGATTTATTCCTATCAATAGCTTTATCGTTCGGCTTTTTCCAGCAGTTGAAGTGATGAACCCTTTCTTTTTAAGCGTTAAAATCATTGCATGAACACTTGATGATGCAGTTCCAAAATAACGCTCAAAATCATTTTCAGCAGGTGCAACACCATTCACTTTTGTGTAGTAATAAATAAATGCCAAATACTGCCCTTGTTTCACAGTGAACGACGGCAACTCTTCTTTATTCATAATGAACTTTTATCCTAATTGACGATCCTTTAACTCATATTTACTCATTTAATATTGTTATGAACCGAAAGTATATTGTTGAATTATCAGCAGAAGAAAAATGCGAATTAGTTAACTACTGCAAAAAAGGCATGGTCAATGTTCGAAAGTACAAACGAGCCGCCATTTTATTAAAAGCGGACCGTTGTCGATATACAACAGATCAAATATGTGAAGCGGTTCAAGTGAGCTCTTCAACTGTATTTCGAGTCAAACGTCAGTTTGTCGAAGACGGTTTAGAAGCCGCTTTAAATGAAGGTGCACGAAGTGGTGCTATGAGAAAAACCTCCGCGAAAGATGAAGTAACTTTAATAGCCACAGCCTGTTCTGAGCCGCCAACAGGACACTGCCGATGGACATTAGCGTTACTTGGCGAGCGATTAATAACATTAACGGATTTAGACAGTATTTCATATGAAACGGTTCGTAGACGCCTTAAAGAAAATGCGTTAAAGCCATGGCAAAAAAAGATGTGGTGTGTGGCAACAATGGACGCTGAGTATATTGCAAGAATGGAGCATGTACTTGAATTATATGCTGAGCCAGCGGATGAGCTCAATCCCATTATTAATTTTGATGAGGCGATGAAGCAACTTGTTGATGATACACGGCCAGTACAACCGATGAAAAAGGGACAGGTAAAACGCCTAGATTATGAATATAAACGGGTTGGCGTGGCTAACTTATTTGTATTCTTTGACCGTCATCGGGGTTGGCGACACGTTAAAGCAACACAGAGGAAAACGAAAGTTGATTTTGCACACTGTATGAAGGACTTAGTCGATGAACACTACCCACATGCGAATAAAATTCGTGTCGTGCTAGATAACTTATCGACTCATACGGAAGGTGCGTTATATAAAGCATTTTCACCGCAAGAAGCACGACGTATTTTAAATAAAATAGAGTTCCATTACACACCTAAACATGCGAGTTGGTTGAATATGGTCGAGATAGAAATTGGCAATATGAATAAGCAATGCTTAGATCGGCGCATAGCAAGTATGGAAGAGTTAAAGACAGAGCTCACGGCGTGGGAATGGCGCCGAAATAAAGAAGGCGCCAGTATAAATTGGATGTTTAATGTTGATTCAGCACGTGAAAAACTAGAGAGAGCTTACGGTGCTCTCAACTAGTCAAAATTTGTGTGACGAAGTACTAGAACCTAGTGTCTAGAGTCTACCACCTTTAACTTATTTTTAACTACACCAACAACCAAGTGGCAGTGCCTAGGAAGGCGAAGATCCCTACAATATCGGTTACGGTTGTCAGTACCACGCTGCCAGCTAATGCAGGATCAATTTTCATTTTTTTTAATAGCAGCGGAATACTGGCACCGGCGATACCTGCGGCTACTAAGTTCATAAACATGGCAAAGGCGAGTACGCCGCCAAGCTTAAAGTCCCATTGCCAAATAGCAACAACACCGGCAATTAAAATAGACCAAACAATCCCGTTTATTGCGCCGATTGCAAGCTCTTTGATCAGTAAAAAGCGTTGGTTAGTTTGGTTGATATGACCCACTGCAATACCACGTATTACGAGTGTTAATGTTTGGCTGCCCGCAACACCCCCCATGGATGGCACTATACCGTTGAGTACTGCTAGAATAGGTAAAATTGCTAAAGTGTTTTCAAAGAAGCTTGCCACAATCGCAGCAAGTAGCGCGGTTAACAAGTTAACGCCAAGCCAAATTGAGCGCTTTTTCGAACTTTTTAACACCGGAGCAAAGGTATCTTCTTCATCATCAAGACCGGCTAGGCTTAATAAGCTATGCTCGGCGTCTTCACGGATAACGTCAACGATATCATCGATGGTGATACGGCCAAGTAGATGGTCATTATCATCAACCACTGGGGCTGATATCCAGTTATGACGTTCAAACAGTTGTGCTACATCGGTTTCATCCATCGAAATGAGGATAGATTCACAATCTTCATCCATTAAGTCGCGAATGATTTTATCTGGCGAGTTAGTCAACAAGGTCGTTAACGACATGGCACCTATAAAGCAGTTATGTTTATCAACAACATAAAGATCATCGGTACCTTCTGGTAGCTCACCACGTAAACGTAAGTAGCGCAGTACTACGTCGATAGTGACATCAGGGCGGATGGTCACTGTATCGGTGTTCATCAGCGCGCCAGCAGAGCGCTCTTGATAAGAGAGTGCTTGAGTTGCACGTTCTCGATCTTGGCTGTCCATGGCACTAACAACGTCTTTGTAGACGGTATCAGGTAGGCTACGTAGTACTTCCCCTAGATCATCGTGACTCATGTCCTCAGTTGCCGCAGCGATGTGCTTCGGCTCCATTTGGGCAATGATCCCTAAACGAACATCTTCTGATAGTTCTTCAAGTACGTCACCTTGTACATCTGGATCAACCAGTTGCCATAATAAGGTACGAATCTTATGCGGGGATGACTCGAGTAATAATGCGGTGTCACACGGAGCTGTTTTTGCCAACATACGCCTTACTTGAACAAATTGACCACTGTTAAGTGACTTGGTCACTTGTTTTAGTTGTTGTAGTGGGTAATCTTGTTCAAAAGCTTCTGGCATTGGCGTCCTTAAAAAATTAATACACTTGATAGGTAGGGTAACTGTTGTCGATAATTAACGCGCTTGGTCTGTTTAATTAACGACTTTATTCAGTTTAACGCAATTTAGTGGTACTGACTACGAGCTATTCTTGTTCGTTAAAGCGTTGTGCGATCAACTCACCAATTGCTGCAAGAGCAGGTTCAGCGTCCGGGCCCTCACATACAACTTTAACTTCTTTGCCTTGGCTACTTTCTAATAGCATTAAGCCCAGTACGCTGTCGCCTGCGGCTTGTTTGTCATCTTGATGAAGTGTGATGCTGGCATCAAACTGCACAGCTAATTGCGCTAATACGCTGGCTGCGCGAGCATGTAAACCGAGTTTGTTTTTTATTAAAAATGTATCTTCTAAGCGCATCAACATTCCTTACTGTAAACGTGAGTTGTTATTCTTGTTCACGATGGCGAATTTTCACATTACTGTGGCTCATCGAGAAGCTTTCACCTATAGTTTGCGCTAGATAAACTGAGCGATGTTGACCACCGGTGCAACCAATAGCAATTGTTAAGTAACTGCGGTTATTACGTTCTAAGTGCGGTAACCAAGTTTGTACAAAGGTTTGGATCTGCCAAGTGAATTTTTGCACGATACTGTGACTGGCTAAATAATCTTTTACTGGTTGATCCAGGCCTGTGAGCGGTTTTAACTCAGGCTCCCAGTGTGGATTAGGTAAAAAACGTGCATCAAATACATAATCGGCTTCTTTTGGAATACCATGCTTAAAACCAAATGATTCAAAGGTGATGATTAGTTTTTTATCTTTTTTCCCTAAAATCTTTTCACGGATTGACTCAGCAAGCTGGTGGACACTGAGATCTGTGGTATCAAGCATGAAATCAGCACGAGTAGTTAATACATCAAGCAACACTTTTTCTTGCTTGATGGCTAAATCCAGTGGCAAAGAATCCAAAGATAATGGGTGTAAGCGGCGGGTTTCAGAAAAGCGTTTGATCAGGGTTTGATCATCACTGTCTAAATAAAATAGCGTCGGATTTGCAAAACCAGGCAAGTATTCAAGAATGTCGTTAAATTCTTCCTGCTCTTTCGGTAAATTACGAACATCGATACTGACGGCAATTTTGTCGTAATTATCAGAGACACTGCGTACTAATGACGGTAATAAGTTAACTGGAATATTATCTACACAATAATAGCCAAGATCTTCTACAACACGTAAAGCAACAGATTTACCTGAGCCAGAACGCCCACTGATGATGATTAACTCCATGTAAATTCTCCTTCATTTAATACCAATTTTATTAAAAACATGCTCATTCTTGCTTGTTAAATAACCCACTAACTTTGTTTAAAATTATTTATATAGAACAACTATATCTCATAATTTCCACCTTGTTCTAGAGCTATTTCCCTGTTGCAATAATTACTCTCTAATTCAATACAATACAATTGGTATGACTACGATTGAGCTGCAATTACATGATACAAATCTTGGTCTGTTTTTGCGCTACGTAGTTGTTTACAAAAATCTTTGTTATTGAGTTTATCAGCAATTGTGGCTAACGTCTTCAAATGAAGTTGGCTGTCACCATCTGGTACGATGAGGGCTACAAATATATCAACTGGGCGATTATCAATCGCATCAAAATCAACCGGTGATTCACTCACTAAAATTATTGCTAGCGGGTTTTCAACACCACTCATACGGCCATGAGGGATAGCAATACCACGACCAATACCGGTACTACCTAGTTTTTCTCTCGATAGTAGTGCGTTGAGGATTTCTTGTTGTGATAGCTGAGGGAGTTGTTCATGAGCCAATTGGCTTATAAATTCAATGATCCGTTTTTTGCTATTAAAAAGGACCGCAGCTTTACTGCAGTCCTGACAAATAAGTGAGCTTAATTTCATAGTGTTAGTGTCGAGCGTGCTTCTCTTTGTGTTTAATTACTTGACGATCAAGTTTATCGATTAGTCCGTCAATAGCTGCATACATGTCTTGGTGCTCAGTCGAGGCAAATAATTCAGCGCCACTGACATGTAATGTGGCCTCTGCTTTTTGGCTTAGTTTTTCTACATCAAGAATAACATGGACATTATTGATATGATCAAAATGCCTTTCAAGCTTGGCAAACTTATTGTTTACATAGTCTCTTAATGAATCAGTAATTTCTACGTGACGACCAGTTAAATTTAGTTGCATAAGCATTTTCCTCTTGTGATTTTACGCCTTAAATCAAACTTTTACGTTGATTTGACGGTGGAATAGCCAGTGACTCGCGGTATTTTGCAATAGTCCGTCTAGCTACTTTGATACCTTGCTCTGCCAATATATCTGCAATCTTACTATCACTCAATGGTTTCGCTGAGTTTTCTGCACTGATCAATTTTCTGATCAATGCTCGAATAGCTGTCGAAGAGCATTCGCCGCCGTTCTCAGTGCTTACATGACTTGAGAAAAAATACTTTAACTCAAAAATACCACGGGGGGTATGCATGTACTTTTGTGTCGTTACGCGAGAGATTGTTGATTCGTGCATCTCAACCATTTCAGCAACGTCGTTTAGTACCATAGGTCGCATTGCTTCAGGGCCATGCTCAAAGAATCCCTGCTGTTGTTTTACAATGCAGTTAGTTACTTTGAGTAACGTCTCGTTACGACTTTCTAGGCTTTTAATAAACCATTTAGCTTCTTGCAAATGCGAACGTATAAATTGGCTGTCAGTGCTTGATTTTACTGAGCGTGACATTGCCGCATATTGGCTGTTCACTCTAATTTTTGGCATGCTGTCTGGATTAAGTTCAACCACCCAGCGACCTTTAATTTTTTTCACCGAAACATCAGGTATAACATACTCTGACTCTTCGCGTACTATAGTATCCGCAGGCTTTGGATTAAGGCTGTGGATCAATGTCATTACTTCTTTCAGCTCATCTTCTTTAAGCTTAGTCTTTTTCATCAAAGTGCGATAGTCACGACTAGCTAATAAATCGATATGATCAGTTAAAATCATTTTAGTCTCGCTAATCCAAGGAGTTGCAGGATCAAATTGATTTAATTGAATACATAAACATTCTTGTAGGCTGCGCGCAGCAATACCAACAGGGTCAAATAACTGAATGCGTTTTAACACTGCTTGCACTTCGTCTAGTTCGATTTCTTCTTCGTTATTACCTTGATTTAAGCTCTCTGCGATGTCTTCGCAGCTCAAGGTTAAAATACCTGAATCGTCAACAGCTTCAACAATCGCAATGGCAATAGCTTCATCGGTTGGACTAAAAGGTGTGAGCTGTAATTGCCACATCAGATATTCGTGCAGGGTTTCAGTTGAAGCACCTTGATAAATTGACTCATCTTCAGGCATTGGGCCGGATGACGTATTTGGCGCAGCACTCATGTATTCGTCCCAGGTGACGTCCATAGCCATTTCGTCACTTAAAGTCTCTTTACTTAATGCTTCGCTACTTTCTTGTTCATATTCGCTGGGCTTGTCGTCTGCTGATGCACTAACAGTTAAGTCATCGTTGTCTTGTTTTTGTTCGTTTTTACCAGCCGTGTCGTCTGAATATTCATGCTCTTCTAGCTCTAACAATGGATTGCTGTCGAGTGCTTCTTGAATTTCTTGCTGGAGATCCAATGTACTGAGTTGCAATAAGCGAATTGCTTGTTGCAGCTGTGGTGTCATTGTAAGTTGCTGGCCCATGCGCAGCTGGAGTGATTGCCTCATGTATCTCTAACAATCCTTTTATTGTTATCATCGTTAAGTCTAGCAGATACTTAGCCGAGCGTGGCTTTATAGCCTAAATTGCTCGCCCAGGTAAACATCGCGGACTGTTTGGTCGGCAAGTACATGCTCAGGGGTACCTGATGCAATTAACTCCCCATGAGAAACTATGTAGGCTTTTTCACAAACATCAAGGGTTTCTCGTACATTGTGGTCGGTAATAAGTACGCCAATACCACGGTTTTTAAGGTGTTCAATAATCTTCTTTATATCTAACACTGAAATAGGATCAACGCCAGCAAAAGGCTCATCAAGTAAGATAAATTTTGGATTTGCGGCTAAAGCGCGTGCAATTTCAACTCGACGACGTTCACCACCAGATAATGCCATACCTTGGCTGTCGCGAATATGTTGAATGCTAAACTCATCAAGTAAGCTGTCTAGTGCTTCTTCTCTGGCTTGTTTATTCAGCTCTTTACGAGTTTCTAAAATAGCCATCAGGTTTTGATAAACAGTTAACTTACGAAAGATGGATGATTCTTGTGGTAAGTAGCCAATCCCTAACCGTGCGCGACTGTGCATTGGCAGTAAAGTGATGTCATTATCATCAATACTTATTTTACCTTTGTCGCTAGGTACTAAACCCACAATCATATAAAAAGTGGTGGTTTTACCTGCGCCATTAGGACCCAGTAAGCCAACAATGCTGCCTGCGCTAACTTCTAAACCCACGCTTTTTACAACTTGGCGACCTTTATAGCTTTTTGCTAAAAATTCAGCTTTTAATATACTCATGGCTGCCCTTTAGGTTTGTCTTTTTTACTGTCAACAGGTACCAAAATAGTGTGTACGCGATCGTTTGAGCTTGCGCCTTTTTCAGCACTGATCAGCTGTTGGTCCATATCATAGGTAATGCTTTTGGCATTAATTTTTTGACCTGCTTGAGTGACTTGTGCATTACCAATTAACGTTAAATAGCGCTTGGCGACATCGTAACGGACTTCATCAGCACTGGCGCTCATTATTGTGCCATCAGTTTGTTTTTCTTCAAAGTAAGCAGGGTTACCAGTTGCAACAAGCAATTGTTTGTTATTGCCTAAATCTTCGCGCTTATGGACTTCAAGTCGATCCGCTTTGATACGGCGGTTACCATGAATGATTTCAACATTTTTTTCAAAAATACCGATATTATCTTTCAGTTGGGCAAGCTGCTTTTCAGCACTGATAGAGACTTGATCCGCAGGTGGTGCCGTATTTTCAGCAAAGCTTGCAAAGGCAATGAATAAGCTTGGTATCACAAGCAAGTGAGCAAATTTATTGGTCATAATATATGGTTCGCGTATGGTTAATTAGTTCTACCACTTCGGCTTTTAAGTCGGCATGGAGGCCGCGCCCAGTGATCTTTAAATTTGGTCCGATTAATTCAACTGGTTGTTCTGAACTCATGGTTTGTAGTTCAATATCAACCTGAATATTATCTGCGTTTATATGTTCAATCATGGCATTATTGGTCAGGTTTTTAGCAACCACATTACCTTCTAAAATTAATTGATGATTTTCATATAGGGTGGCTTCATCGGCATTAATTTGCCACGTTTGCTGTTGATTATAGAGTGTAAAAATAGGTTGTTCAAAGTAAGTAAACCCTAACTGTTGGTAAAGTTCCATTTTTGCAGCTGTTACTTTGTGGCTAATTTTACCTTGTTCATCAAACGCGGTTTGTTTTAATGCCACCGCAGTATAATCAGGTTTTGCTATTATATCTTCTTGGTTTTGTGTTATGGCAGTGCTTTGATAAAAATACGGATACCACAGCCATACCATACAGCCGACAAATAATACGCATAATATTAAACGCGCACTATTCATGAGCTTGTGCCTTCGCTAGTTAATGATTTACCATTTTCGAGCATTAATAAATCAGTGAGTTCACGCACTGCTCCAAAACCACCAGGGAGCATGGTTGTATAATGTGAAACTCGCTTGATCAAAGGGTGAGCATCATTTACTGCCACCGCAAAACCAACTAATTCCATTACCGGCAAGTCAGGTCCGTCATCGCCTATGTAAGCGATTTGTTCATCGGTTAACTGCAATTTATCTTTGAGCTGTTGATAAGCTTGCAACTTGTTTTCTTGACCTTGGTAAATATGCGGTACTGTCAGGCTAGTCATCCGTTGCTGAACTATCTGTGAATGACGACCGGTGATCACGGCAACTTCAAAACCGCTATTGATCAGTGCTTTGATACCAAAACCATCTTTAGTATTAAACGCTTTGAGTTCTTCACCTTGATTGCCAAGATAAATGCGGCCATCTGAAAACACCCCATCGATATCACAGATCAGGAGTTTGATTTTTTGTGCTCGCTCGCTCGCATCATCTGAAAGTGGCTGATATAAGTCAGCAAACTGCATTATAAAACTCCTGCTTTGAGCAAATCTTGCATATTAAGAGCACCAATAGGGTGGTGTTTATCATCAACTACAATTAAGCCATTGATACGCTTATTCTCCATAATATTGAGTGCCTCGGCGGCAAGCATATCCGCGGTTGCTGTAGTGCAAGAGCGGGTCATGACAGTGCTGATCAAAGTGCTATGAATATCTATTCGTTGCTCTAAAATTCGGCGTAAATCACCGTCAGTAAAAAGCCCTGCAAGTTGCCCTGTGTCATCAACAATGGCCGTCATACCTAAGCCCTTGGCCGACATTTCGATTAATGCATCTTTGATACATTGCTTGTCATTGATCATAGGCGTTGCTGGGCCACTGTGCATAATATCTTTTAAACACAATAGTAAACGTTTGCCTAAACTTCCCCCAGGATGCGATAGCGCAAAGTCATCTGCAGTAAAGCCTCGGGTTTCTAACAGAGCAACGGCTATTGCATCACCCATCGCAAGCGTTGCAGTCGTGCTCGCAGTCGGGGCGAGTCCTAATGGGCAGGCCTCTTGACTTACTTTGATGCATACATGAGCATCAGCCCAATTTGCCATTGATGATTCAGGGTTACCTGTCATGGCGATCATTTTTGCGCCAATACGTTTAATAACCGGAATAATATTCAGTACTTCGCTGGTTTCGCCTGAGTTAGAAATAAGCATAACCACGTCATCACGAGTGATCATCCCTAAATCACCATGACTTGCTTCACCCGGATGGACAAAAAACGCAGGCGTGCCAGTGCTTGCCAGTGTTGCAGCAATTTTATTACCAATATGCCCAGATTTCCCCATACCGACTACTATGATCCTTCCGTGACATTGATACATCAATTGGCAAGCTTGATTAAAGTTTTCGTCTAGATATTGGGTTATATCAAGCAGTGCTTGGCGCTCTATTTCTAGCACCCGCTTACCTTGTTCAATAAAATTTAACTGCGTCATTGTGTTATCCATTTTGTGGGTAGCATTAAGCAACTTGGCTAAAAATATAACTCTGATATGCTAAAAATGCGACCAATAACAGGCCACCTTCAACTCTATTAATGCGTCTTGTACCTTTAAAGCTCAAGGACATAGCTATAAGGGCTATGGTAGCACCAATCATAATTAAGGCATCACGGTTTGCAGCTGAAGGGTCAATAATTGAAGGGTTGATAATCCCAGCCAGTGGCAACACAGCTAAAATGTTAAAGATATTTGAGCCAACAATATTACCCAGTGCTAAATCATCTTCGTTTTTTAATACCCCAGCAATACAGGCTGCCAGCTCAGGCAGACTGGTGCCAATAGCAATAATGGTTAACCCTATTACTAAATCACTTAGGCCAAAGTATTTGGCTATATCAACTGCTGAGCCAACTAAAAAATGTGAGCTCACAGGCAGTAATATCATACCAATAATTAACCAAAATAAAGCCGATTTGGTGGGCACGTTATCTGGTACGTCTTCACAGGCTTCACTTACAAATGGGTCATCAGCTTGGTTTTTAGCGCGAATAGAAATAATAACTAAGCCCGCAATAAAGACCACAAAGCCTATGATTAATGCAACGCCTTCAGCAAATGAAAAGTAGTTATCCGAAAATATATACCAGGCGGCGATTGACACTAGCAGCACAAGCGGCATTTCGCGTTTTAATGTCATTGATGATACTGATAGTGGGCGCAATAGCGCGGTAATACCTAAAACAAGTAAAATATTAGTGATATTTGAGCCAACGGCATTACCCACGGCAGTGTCAGTTTTACCTGCAAGCGCAGCTGATGCTGAGACCATCATTTCAGGGGCTGACGAGCCCATAGCAACAACTGTTAAACCAACAATAAGAGTAGGAACACCGAAATTTTTTGCCAGTGCCGCAGCACCATATACAAAGCGATCTGCACTCCAAACGAGAGCTGCAAATCCGAGAATTAAAATGACAAAAGAAGTCACCATTACGTTACGCCAATTATTCAAAATGAGATGGCTGCAAATAGTAACAAAAGCCAACCTGAAAGTATAAATAAAAGAATCTGCGAAGCTTGTTAGATTATGGACTGATTTGGACTGAGAAAAATTATTTAAGCGACGGTTAAGCCAACGACTGTAAGCTTTGCAGCGCTATTACATAGAATATTACAAAATTTTACGATTTGTTTTTTCCATCTTGGTGTAAAAACGCTTAAAATAGGTGAACTAGTGAAAATAGTAATGGAGAGCGACTTGTCGCAACCAATAGTAGAAATCAAGGATGTAAGCTTTTCTAGGGGCAATCGCTGTATATATAAAAATATGAGCTTTAGTGTCCCTAAAGGAAAAATTACGGCAATTATGGGGCCAAGCGGAATTGGTAAAACCACCATGTTGCGTTTAATTGGTGGCCAATTAAAACCAGATAGCGGCACTATTTTATTCGAAGGTAATAACATTCCTACCATGTCGCGCAAAGAGCTTTATGCGGCGCGAACCAAAATGAGTATGTTGTTTCAAAGCGGCGCATTATTTACCGATATGTCAGTGTTTGACAATATCGCTTTTCCGCTGCGTGAGCACACTCGTCTAAGTGAAGATTTAATTCGCCTTGTGGTGCTAATGAAATTACAAGCTGTTGGCTTGCGTGGCGCACAAGATCTAATGCCTTCTGAGCTGTCAGGTGGTATGGCACGTCGTGCTGCATTAGCGCGTTCAATCGCGCTTGATCCTGAATTAATTATGTATGATGAGCCATTTGCAGGCCAAGACCCTATCTCCATGGGAGTGTTGGTTAAGTTGATTAAGTCGCTTAATCAAGTGCTTGGGTTATCATCATTAATCGTAACTCACGATGTAACAGAAGTAATGAGTATTGCCGATCACGTTATCATTATTGCCGATCAAGGCGTTATTGGTAGCGGTACACCGGATGAAATGCGTAATCATGAATCGGCCCTAGTTCAGCAGTTCTTAAAAGGATTATCTGATGGCCCAGTGCCGTTTCATTTTCCTGCTCAACCTTATCAAGAAGAATTACTGGGAGGGCGCCGCTGATGTTTGATTTTTTGCAAATGCTAGGTCATAAAACGTTAGGACGGTTTGCTGCACTTGGTCGCTCTACTCAGATGTTGATAGGTGCGTTGTGGAGTTTGCCTAATTTTAGAAAAGGCACGCCGCTTTTAATACGTCAATTATATATGGTCGGCTCGCAGTCACTGTTGATTATCATGGTGTCGGGCTTATTCATTGGCATGGTATTGGCGTTGCAAGGCTACACCGTACTAGTTGGTTATGGTGCAGAGGATAGTTTAGGCCCATTAGTAGCATTGAGTTTACTTAGAGAGTTAGGCCCTGTTGTTACTGCATTATTGTTTGCCGGGCGAGCTGGTAGTGCATTAACCGCTGAAATAGGTTTAATGAAAGCGACTGAGCAGTTATCAAGCCTTGAAATGATGGCGATTGACCCTCTTAAACGTATTATCGCGCCACGCTTTTGGGCGGGCTTTATTAGTATGCCATTACTGGCGTTGATATTTTCAGCAGTTGCAATTATTGGTGCTCATTTAGTAGGTGTTGATTGGTTGGGTGTAGATACGGGGAGTTTTTGGTCAATCATGCAGTCGCAAGTGTCATTCCAGCAAGATATTTTAAATGGCATGATCAAGAGTTTTGTATTTGCCATCGTGGTTACATGGATTGCGCTTTATAAAGGCTACGATTGTATACCGACCTCTGAAGGGATTAGTAAAGCAACAACAGAGACAGTTGTCCACTCATCTTTGGCCGTTTTAGGATTTGATTTTATTTTGACAGCGGTAATGTTTACTAGCTAATAAAAGGTATAGATAATGAGTTCACGGAAATTAGAAATTTTAGTTGGTTTTTTTGTTGCGCTAGGCATTGCTGCTTTTGCTATGTTGGCGTTAAAAGTTGCCAATGCAGGGATCAGCGGCAACGGCGAAACTTACTTATTGAAAGCCAAGTTTGAAAACATTGGTTCATTAAAAACACGTGCGCCGATTAAAGTAGGTGGTGTAGTGGTTGGGCGAGTTGAGGGGATTTCAATTCACCCACAAGAATTTGTGCCAGTTGTTGATATGACGATTGATGCGCAATATCAATGTCGTTTTTCAGATACCAGCTCAGTTTCAATTTTGACATCAGGGATTCTCGGTGAACAATATTTGGGTATTAATCCTGTCATTGCCCCAAAATCAGCTGAACAAGCGTGTTTAGGTGTTGCTGTAACGAGTGATGACAAAAACTTAGGATTAGACGAGTTATTTGGTGTTGAAAGCAAAGCATTAAATGATGGCGACTATATCAATGACACGAAATCAGCATTGGTGCTTGAAGAGTTGATCGGGCAATTTTTATTCAATCAAGGCGGCGAGTAAGTAATTATGTTTAAGAAAATTTTAATGGTAGTTGCGCTGACTTTCAGTGCTATTAGCTTAGCAAGCGATGCGATCGATTTAACTGACCCGTATAAAATGGTTCGCCAAGTATCTGATAATACTTTTCAGCGAATTACTCGTGATCAGCCTTTAATCGAAAAAGATAAGGAGCACCTACGGGTTATTGTCAAAGAAGAGTTGATGCCTTACATTGATTATAAATATGCTGCACTGCGTGTATTAGGAAGTCATGTATCAAAAGTACGTGCGATTAAAGATCCTGCCGAGCAAAAACAAGCAGTTGAGGATATTAAACACTTTATTGATGTGTTTCAAGAATACTTAATCGCTACTTATGCTGGTGTGTTTACGCAATACACCAACCAAAAAGTAGAGTTTGGTGCAAGCAAAGAGTTTACAGGACAAGACCTAGTATTAGTGAAAACCAAAATTGTCGAGCCAGGCAAGCCGGAAATTAAAATTGATTTTAAAGTACGTGAAGATCGCGATGGCGAATGGCGTGCTTATGACATGGTTGCCGAAGGCATTAGTTTATTAGATGCCAAGCAAAGTGAATTTCAAGGCATTTTGCGCCAGCAAGGTATTAACCATGTAAGTGACCTACTTGAACAGAAAAGTAAGTTGCCAGTGCAATTTAGAGGTGACGGCGGTAATGAGTAAAGTAACCGTTACTCAGCTTGACGAACAGCACTATCGAGTCAGTGGTGAATTGACTCGAAATTCAATTTCCGCTGAACGACTTCTGAATAAAAACTCACAAAGTAACCATAAAAACTGGTATTTTGACCTTTCTGAGGTGTCTAGGGTTGACACGGCGGGCTTAGCTTGGTTAATTCACTCTTTCGCAGAATTAAAGCAGCAAGGTATTCACCTTGAATTGCAAAATATTCCTGAACAACTGCAAAAGTTGATGCAGTTGGGACAGGTTACCAACCTATTTGAGTGAGAGTTATGGAATCAAGCCAAGTCGAAACCTTATTGCGCGACGCATTGCAATTAGCTGAAGTACATGTGAAAGCCAACGGTAGTCATTATGAAGTTATCGCAGTCGGCGATTGTTTTGATGGTTTAAGCCGAGTGAAAAAACAACAGCTGGTATATGGTCCGTTGATGAACACCATTTCTGACGGCACAATTCACGCAGTTTCGATCCGTGCATTTACGCCAACTGAGTGGAAGCGCGAACAAAAATTCATTTTACCTCAATAAAAAAGGTTTCCTCATGGATCAATTTGTAATTCAGGGTGGAACCGGACTTGCTGGTGAAGTCACTATCTCTGGCGCTAAAAATGCCGCTTTACCTATTTTGTTTGCAGCATTATTAGCTGACGGTAAAAGTACCTTTAATAATGTTCCTCGCCTGCGTGATATCGGCACTACTGAAGCATTATTAAAAACCCTCGGCGCAGAAATACACTGGCACGGCGAACAGCTCGTGATTGATGGTGGGAAAGTTGATAAAACATTAGCCCCTTACGAGTTAGTCAAACAAATGCGTGCCTCAGTATTAGCATTAGGTCCATTGGTTGCTCGTTTTGGTCAAGCACAAGTATCGCTTCCTGGTGGTTGTGCAATTGGTGCTCGCCCGGTTGATATTCATATTCAAGGTTTGGAGCGCATGGGCGCTGTTATTAGCGTTGAAAAAGGTTATATCAATGCCAAGGTAGATGGGCGTTTAAAAGGTGCTGAAATCTACATGGAAATGGTCAGCGTTGGCGCGACCGAAAATTTATTAATGGCCGCAACCTTAGCTGATGGCAAAACCGTATTAGAAAACGCGGCGCGTGAACCAGAGATTATAGATTTAGCTGCTTGCTTAACAGCAATGGGGGCAAAAATTAGCGGTGCAGGCACTAGCCGTATTGAAATTGAGGGTGTTGAAAAGCTGCATGGTTGTGAGCATCGCATCTTGCCAGATCGGATTGAAACTGGCACATTTTTAGTGGCCGCAGCAATGGCGGGTGGTGAAGTGCTATGTAAGCTTACCGATTTTCATAGTTTAGAGCCTGTAATTGAAAAATTGCGTGCGACTAATGCTTTGATTGAAGTACATAAAGATAGTATTTATCTTGATATGCGTGGCCGTGAGCTTAAAGCCGTTAATATCAAAACCATGCCACACCCAGGTTTTCCTACCGATATGCAAGCACAGTTTACTGCGTTAAATGTAGTCGCTAATGGCAGTGCGACCATTACCGAGACGATTTTTGAAAACCGTTTTATGCATGTACCAGAACTACAACGTATGGGTGCTAACATTCGTTTAGAGGGGAATACGGCAATTTGTGGTGACACTAAGAGTTTGAGTGGCGCACAAGTAATGGCAACTGATTTACGTGCATCAGCGAGCCTAATTTTGACTGGTATTGTGGCACAAGGTGAGACGGTTGTTGACCGTATTTACCACGTTGATCGTGGTTATCAACGGATTGAAGATAAACTCAGCGCGTTAGGTGCTAACATCAAACGTCGAAGTAGTTAATAGCCTAGAACCTAGGTCCTAGCTTCTAGTACTTCGTCACACAAATTTTGACTAGTTGAGAGCACCGTAAGCTCTCTCTAGTTTTTCACGTGCTGAATCAACATTAAACATCCAATTTATACTGGCGCCTTCTTTATTTCGGCGCCATTCCCACGCCGTGAGCTCTGTCTTTAACTCTTCCATACTTGCTATGCGCCGATCTAAGCATTGCTTATTCATATTGCCAATTTCTATCTCGACCATATTCAACCAACTCGCATGTTTAGGTGTGTAATGGAACTCTATTTTATTTAAAATACGTCGTGCTTCTTGCGGTGAAAATGCTTTATATAACGCACCTTCCGTATGAGTCGATAAGTTATCTAGCACGACACGAATTTTATTCGCATGTGGGTAGTGTTCATCGACTAAGTCCTTCATACAGTGTGCAAAATCAACTTTCGTTTTCCTCTGTGTTGCTTTAACGTGTCGCCAACCCCGATGACGGTCAAAGAATACAAATAAGTTAGCCACGCCAACCCGTTTATATTCATAATCTAGGCGTTTTACCTGTCCCTTTTTCATCGGTTGTACTGGCCGTGTATCATCAACAAGTTGCTTCATCGCCTCATCAAAATTAATAATGGGATTGAGCTCATCCGCTGGCTCAGCATATAATTCAAGTACATGCTCCATTCTTGCAATATACTCAGCGTCCATTGTTGCCACACACCACATCTTTTTTTGCCATGGCTTTAACGCATTTTCTTTAAGGCGTCTACGAACCGTTTCATATGAAATACTGTCTAAATCCGTTAATGTTATTAATCGCTCGCCAAGTAACGCTAATGTCCATCGGCAGTGTCCTGTTGGCGGCTCAGAACAGGCTGTGGCTATTAAAGTTACTTCATCTTTCGCGGAGGTTTTTCTCATAGCACCACTTCGTGCACCTTCATTTAAAGCGGCTTCTAAACCGTCTTCGACAAACTGACGTTTGACTCGAAATACAGTTGAAGAGCTCACTTGAACCGCTTCACATATTTGATCTGTTGTATATCGACAACGGTCCGCTTTTAATAAAATGGCGGCTCGTTTGTACTTTCGAACATTGACCATGCCTTTTTTGCAGTAGTTAACTAATTCGCATTTTTCTTCTGCTGATAATTCAACAATATACTTTCGGTTCATAACAATATTAAATGAGTAAATATGAGTTAAAGGATCGTCAATTAGGATAAAAGTTCATTATGAATAAAGAAGAGTTGCCGTCGTTCACTGTGAAACAAGGGCAGTATTTGGCATTTATTTATTACTACACAAAAGTGAATGGTGTTGCACCTGCTGAAAATGATTTTGAGCGTTATTTTGGAACTGCATCATCAAGTGTTCATGCAATGATTTTAACGCTTAAAAAGAAAGGGTTCATCACTTCAACTGCTGGAAAAAGCCGAACGATAAAGCTATTGATAGGAATAAATCAGTTGCCTGAATTTAAGTAAGGCAACTGATCAGAACTTCTGTGAACGAGTACTAGGCCCTAGGTTTTATAGTTTAGTCTCTAACTCTGCAACCTTCACCATCACTTTTAGTACTTCTCCGCTTCGATAAAGTTCAAACTCTATTTCATGCCCCGGCTCTGAATTACCAATTGTGGTCAAGGTTTTTTGCGGGTTAGTGACATCTTCACCGGCAATTTTAATCACAATATCTTGTTCTTTAATACCAGCTTGCCATGCTGGACCTAATGGATCTAGATTGGTTATACGCAAGCCCGCAACAGGGGTGAATTTATCGCTAACTTCTTTACCCGTACTATCAACGGCAGTACCGGTGAAGCCCAAATAACCACGTACAACACGGCCATGACGGATCAGTTTATCCATTACCTCTTTTGCTAATGAGTAAGGTACTGCGAAGAATATGCCTTGGATATCGAGGTTCTCTCGGGTTTTAAATTGTGCTGAGGTGATCCCAACCAAGTCACCGTTAGAGTTTACTAGCGCGCCACCTGAATTGCCGACATTAATTGCCGCATCCATCTGTAGTAGGCTATTGTAAGGACTATCGGTAATTTTTTGTTTACCCGTGGCACTGATGATCCCTTGGGTGATTGTTTGTCCTAAATTCAGCGGATTACCAATCGCCAGTACCACATCGCCCACACGTGGCGTAAAACGCTCACTAATTGGAATAACGGGCAAATGCTCCACGTTAATTTTCAACAGTGCTAAGTCGGTGATGGTATCAAAGCCGATGAGCTGAACATCAAAATAACGGCGGCCATCAGTAAGCAGCACCATAATTTGATCAGCATTATTGATCACATGATAGTTGGTAAGAATATAGCCATCACTTGACATGATTACACCGGAGCCAAGTTCTTGCACGGTGTTTTGCCGTTTATAACGAGGTTCCTTTGAAATGCTCTCAGAAATGATTGTCACAACAGATGGCGCTGCGCGCTGTACTGCATCGGCAAAGCTCAAATGGTCAATACTCATAGAACTTGGTAAGGGTACATTGGGTAACAGCGTTGCACGCATATTTGGGCTAAAAAATACTACCAAAAATGCGATACCGAGTCCGGCAAATAGCGGGGGGAGGACAAACTTAAAAAATTTCAGCACAATTTTCTTATTCTTAATGAGCGATCTTCTAATGATGGCACAAAAAAAATAGCAGCGGCAAGTACCACTGCTATTATTTATGTTATTTACCTAATATTTATTTTATTGGATTAAAACAAATACCGACTCACGACCGCGTTGTACTCCAAGTACGATGTTACCTTTAGTATTTTCGATGATCTTATTCATGTCACTAATTGTTTCAACACGCTGACGGTTTACTTGTATTACCACGTCGCCTTCTTCAAGGCCTACTCTAGCCGCTGGTGAGCGCGGATCAACAGTTGTCACCTCAACCCCTTTATTACCATTCTTTTGGGTGTTTTCAAGTGTTGCACCTTGGAAGGCTGGATGTAGTTCATCACCGGCTGCAGTTAGTGCTGATGCGCCATCAAGGGTCACTTTAACGGTTTGCACTTTACCATCACGATAAATGCCTAATTTTACCTTTCTGCCTTCACCTAGCGTGGCGATTTTACTGCGCAGTTCATGGAAGCCGCTGATCTCACTACCATCAATACTAATAATTACGTCACCTGCTTTAATACCGGCTTCACTGGCGGCAGAATCATCCATTACTTGCATAACATAAGCGCCTTGTTTTACATCAAGCTGTTGTGCTTTAGCAAGGCCAGCATCCAGTGGGCGCCCAGAAATACCTAGTGAGCCACGGCGTACTTCACCATGTTCAATAATTTGATCAACGAGATTTTTCATCATATTGGATGGGATCGCAAAGCCGATACCAACATTGCCACCCGATGCACCTAAAATGGCCGTGTTAATACCAATTAGCTCACCGTTTAAGTTAACTAGCGCACCACCTGAGTTACCTTGATTAATTGCAGCATCGGTTTGAATAAAATCTTCATAACCTTCAATATTTAAACCACTACGGCCCAGTGCACTAACAATCCCTGAGGTAACAGTATGGCTTAAACCAAATGGGTTACCAATTGCTACTGCAAAGTCACCCACTCGTAGTTGATCTGAGTTTGCCAGTTTAACGGCGACTAAATCCTCGGCATCAATTTTTAATAACGCGATGTCTGATTCTTTATCGCTACCGATTTTAGTTGCTTCGTATTCTCGACCATCTTCAAGAGTAACCAACATTTTTTCAGCATCTTGAACTACGTGGTTATTGGTAACGACATAGCCTTCTTTGGCGTCAATAATAACGCCTGAGCCTAAACCACTAAATTCACGCTTTTGGCTACGCGGTTGCGGATTGCCAAAAAAGAAATCAAGCGGATCAGCGCGACGACGGACTTCCTTTGAACCGGAGACTTGGATACTAACAACGCCTGGTGTTATTTGTTCTAGCATCGGCGCTAACGTCGGTAATTGTTGACCATTGACTGCGATAGGCATCTTAGCCATTGATACTGCAGGGGTTAATAATAAACTGGCAGATAACATTGCTGCACTGATTAACGATAATTTCATTTTCATAGTCAGGGTTTACTCCACATCACAGGAAAAAGCACAAACAAAAAAGGCTGCATAAGCAGCCTTTTATCAATTTAGTCCAAAACATTTTAAAGTAGGTTCGCTCTTTAGAATGTTTTGAAATGCATGTAAAACATAAGCTGCTTTATAAACAGACTATGGGGTCAAAAAAAAGTTCATCAAGAAGCTTTAGAAATTTCTGAAACCTTAATTAAACTTTGTCCGGCTCGGCTACTTTTGGTTCGCCGGCGAATAAGCCTGATTCACCTGATACATAATCAGCAGGTTGAGCATGTGCCGATGAACGGTCACTTTGGCGTTCCTTTAGTGAGCGCTGTAGCTGCTCAGTCGTTTCTTTAGAAAAAAATGGTTCGTTAGGATGCTGTTTTTTATCAGCTAGTAGCAGCTTGTTAGTTTCATCAACATGATTTAACAATTGGTCGTAGTTGTCTTTCATTTTGTTGACGAGTCTACCAGTGCTTGCTAAATGATCTGCAACATCTTGACGGTATTGCTCTAATGCATTTTTAGCTTGTGCTGCTTGTTGCTCTAATTCATCTTGCTTAAATTGCTTTTTAGTGACGAAGGCGCCAAGGAAAAATGCAGCTACTGCCACAATAACAATAATGCCGATCCAAGTAACTGTACCCATAATTCTACCCCTTTGGGAATTAATACATAAAAATAAAATAACGCCTAGATTGCGTACTCAAGAATAAATCCTGTTGCTGCTAATATACCCCGAGTTACGATGCGTGTTAACATATTGCGTAAATTAAACCGTGTTTTATTGTAACTATCTATGACTCCTTGGCAAAAGTACCAACAAGATTTACAGCGTGAAGACTTTGTTTACGATGCTGCGCAAGAAAATGCAGTACGTCATCTACAAAGGCTCTTCGATGACTTAACAGCACAAAAGCCCGCAGCTAGAGGCTGGTTCTCTAAACTATTTAATAAAAATAGCACGGCGCCTATAAAAGGTTTGTATTTTTGGGGGGGAGTAGGGCGTGGTAAAACCTATTTGGTTGATACCTTCTATGAGGCGCTGCCGGGAACACGCAAGATGCGCGTGCATTTTCATCGTTTTATGCACCGTGTTCACGAAGAGCTAAAAAAATTAGACAAAACTGCTAATCCCTTAGAAGTTGTGGCTGATATTTTTAAAGCTGAAACCGACATTATCTGCTTTGACGAATTTTTTGTGCAAGACATTACTGATGCCATGCTGCTTGGTGGTTTAATGGAAGCCTTATTTGCGCGCGGCATTGTGTTAGTGGCAACGTCTAACATTATACCTGATGAGTTATATCGAAATGGTTTGCAGCGTGCTCGCTTTTTGCCTGCAATCGCACTTGTTAATGCAAACACTGAGATTGTGAATGTGGATTCTGGCATTGATTACCGATTGCGTACTTTAGAGCAAGCAGAGATATTTCATAGCCCACTAGATGAACAAGCCGATAAAAATCTGTTTGAGTATTTTGATAAGTTATCTCCAGAGCCGGGTAAACTCGATCACCCCATCGAAATCGAAGGGCGAATGATCAAAACCCGTAAGGTCGCTGATTGTATTGTGATGTTTGATTTCTCTCAGTTGTGTGAAACCGCACGTAGCCAAGTCGATTATATGGAAATAAGCCGTTTATATAACACTGTTATTTTATCGAACGTAAAACAGCTTGGCCAAAATAACGATGATGCCGCCAGGCGCTTTATTGCGTTAGTCGATGAGTTTTACGAACGCCACGTCACACTTATTATTTCTGCTGAAAAACCTATTACGGAACTCTACACGCAAGGCAACCTTAACTTTGAGTTCAGACGTTGTATTAGTCGATTGCAAGAAATGCAGTCGTTAGAGTACCTAGCAAGAGAGCATTTGGTTTAATGTAGCTGTAAGTTATAAGCCATCAGCCGTCAGCCGTCAGCCGTCAGGTAAAGAGAATATTTTCTTGACTCTTAAGTTGATAGGGACAAAGTTTTGATAGCTGATAGAACAATTTTCTTGTGGAAAAAACAACCGTCGAGTAGCAATGTGATAAAAGTGCTGGTATACTCCCGCGTCTGCCACGTTGCGTTCTATTGCCTTCATTAGATTAGCCTCTTTTGAATGGCGCAAAAGTCTTAAACTCGAAGGGGTTGGAGCAAACATTTAGAGCGGTAATTAATAATAATTACCTGTGGTTTTAATTGAAAAACATTGGATTTTTATAAATGAAAACGTTTGTTGCTAAACCAGAAACAGTAAAACGTGACTGGTCCGTAGTTGACGCTGAAGGTAAAACTTTAGGTCGCATCGCTACTGAAATCGCTCATCGCCTACGCGGTAAGCACAAAGCTGAGTACACTCCACACGTAGATACTGGTGATTACATCATCGTTATCAACGCGGAGAAAGTTACTGTAACTGGTAACAAGTTCAAAGATAAAGTGTACTATGCTCACTCTGGTTTCCCAGGTGGTCTTAAGTCTACTACTTTTGATAAACTTCAAGCTGCAAAGCCTGAAATGATCATCGAGAAGGCTGTTAAGGGCATGTTGCCACGTGGTCCTTTAGGCCGCGCAATGTACCGTAAACTTAAAGTTTACGCAGGTACTGAGCACAACCATGCTGCACAACAGCCTCAGGTTCTAGACATTTAAGGAGCACTAACATGGCAAATCAATACTACGGTACAGGTCGTCGTAAAAGTTCAAGTGCTCGCGTATTCTTACGCCCAGGCACTGGTAACATCGTAATCAACAATCGCTCTTTAGAAGAGTATTTTGGTCGCGAAACAGCACGCATGGTTGTTCGTCAAGCTTTAGGGCTTGTTGATATGACTGAAAAGTTTGATCTTTACATCACCGTTGCTGGTGGTGGTACTACTGGTCAAGCTGGTGCTATCCGTCACGGTATCACTCGTGCACTTATGGAGTTTGACGAGTCACTACGTCCACAACTTCGTAAAGCAGGTTTCGTTACTCGTGATGCACGTAAAGTTGAGCGTAAGAAAGTGGGTCTTAAGAAAGCGCGTAAGCGTCCACAGTTCTCAAAACGTTAATATTTACGTTATCAAGAATTTCAAAAACCCAGCTTCTGCTGGGTTTTTTGTTTTTGGGGTTATAAAAGTTAGCGAGAGTAAAGTTAGTGAGGGTAAAGTTAGCGAGAGTAAAGTTAGCGAGAGTAAATAGACGAAGTACTTGACTACCGCGTTTAAAAATTCATTCTGATAAAACTCGCAAACTCGCAAACTCGCAAACTCGCAAACTCGCAAACTCGCAAACTCGCAAACTCGCAAACTCGCAAACTCGCAAACTCGCAAACTCGCAAACTCGCAAACTCGCAAACTCGCAAACTCGCAAACTCGCAAACTCGCAAACTCGCAAACTCGCAAACTCGCACTTTTTATCAGACATAAGCAAACTCGTACTTTTTATCAGACATAAGCAAACTCGCAAACTCGCAAACTCGCAAACTCGCACTTTTTATCAGACATAAGCAAACTCGTACTTTTTATCAGACATAAGCAAACTCGCAAACTCGCATCAAATATGCGGCTAATAATTAACCTGCTACTGCCTTTGTTGCGTATAACTTTAAAAAAAGTTCAATAATTATCGTAATAAGTGTAAATCCGTCAGTTAATTGATGAATTTTTTTGCTACAATTGTCTGGCAAGTAATGTGAGTGAGTTCAACAGCACCATGTGCAGTTTATCTGCTTCCTTTTAGTGAGGTTGATCTTGGTCAGTATATTGTTTTTGTAAAAGTCATATCATAAAACGGCTCTATGCTCGAGCTAACTTAGTCAATTAGTTGATAAAGTCGGGATTATTCGAGCATGAGGCTGTTAATAACCTTGTTTTAATCAAGGGTTTTAATTATGATCGCTTCTATTTTAAAATTTCGAAAAATTAACCTGCTGTAACTGATGTTCTCAATATAGCAAGTGTTGAGAATCATAGTGGAGATAAGTGGATGAGCAATGCGCCTGTAGACAATGGCCGACGTCGCTTTTTAACCATAGCTACCTCTGTTGTAGGTGGTGTTGGTGCGGCTGGGGCTGCTGTTCCTTTTATTGCGTCTTGGAATCCAAGTGAGCGAGCTAAATCTGCGGGTGCGCCTGTAGAAGTAGATATCAGCAAACTTGAGCCGGGACAATTAATACGTGTCGAGTGGCGTGGTAAACCTGTATGGGTTGTATCACGAACCCCTAAAATGCTTGAGCAGATGAAAGAACATGAAGGTCAACTTCGTGATCCGCAATCGCAAGAGCCACAACAATTAGAATCATCAACAAATGATTACCGTTCATTACGCCCTGAGATATTTCTCGCTGTAGGTATTTGTACGCATTTAGGGTGTTCACCTGGCTTTTTCCAAGGTAATTTTGGTGAAAAGGTTGAGGGAACAGATGATGGTTTCTACTGTCCATGTCACGGTTCTAAATTTGATATGGCTGGCCGTGTGTTTAAATCGGTACCTGCCCCGTTAAACTTAGAAATACCACCTTACACATTTCTTGATGAAACCACTATTTTAGTGGGCGAAGAAAAAGGGGTAGCCTAATGTTCGGTAAAATTATTGGTTGGATAGACGACCGTATCCCAATGACACGTGTTTGGAACATGCATATTGCACAGTATCCAGCACCGAAAAACTTTAACTTCTGGTATTTCTTTGGCTCATTGGCCATGTTAGTACTAGTAAACCAAATTCTTACCGGGATTTGGTTAACGATGAACTTTGTTCCGTCTTCTGAGGGCGCATTCGCTTCAGTAGAATACATCATGCGTGATGTAGAATACGGCTGGTTACTACGTTATTTGCACTCAACAGGTGCATCAGCGTTTTTCATCGTTGTATATATGCATATGTTCCGTGGCATGATCTACGGTTCTTACCAAAAACCACGTGAATTACTGTGGTTATTCGGTATGTTTATCTTCTTAGCGTTAATGGCTGAAGCATTCATGGGGTACTTATTACCATGGGGTCAAATGTCATTCTGGGGTGCACAGGTAATCATTTCACTATTCGGGGCTATTCCGGTTATTGGTGATGACTTAACACTTTGGATCCGTGGTGATTATGTAATATCAGGTGCAACGCTTAACCGCTTCTTTGCATTACATGTTATTGCTTTACCATTGGTTATCGTAATTTTAGTATTCTTACACATTGTGGCACTGCACGAAGTGGGTTCAAACAACCCTGACGGCGTTGAGATCAAGCGTAAGAAAGGCTCTGTTGCTGAAGAAGATAAGCCTAAATTTAAATTCCATGAGTATTACACTGACAAGAAAGATATTGTTGATGCGATTCCGTTCCACCCTTATTACACAGTAAAAGATATTGTGGGTGTGGTTGGTTTCTTAATCTTGTTCTGTTGGGTGGTGTTCTTTATGCCTGCGATGAATGGTTTCTTCCTTGAAGGACCAAACTTTGAAGCGGCAAATCCACTTAAAACACCAGCACATATTTTCCCAGTTTGGTACTTTACGCCATTCTATGCAATCTTACGTGCAATCCCAGATAAACTAATTGGTGTTGCTGCGATGGGTGCATCGATTGTAGTGCTGGCGTTATTACCTTGGCTTGACCGTGGTACGGTTAAATCGGTTCGCTACCGTTGTGGCTTCCATAAATGGAACATTGCAGGGTTTGTTGTTACTTTCGTACTACTTGGTTGGGTGGGTGCAACTCCACAAACTGACTTTAAAACGATTGTCTCGCAAATCTGTACTGTGACTTACTTTATGTTCTTCGTACTGTTGTTTGTATACAGTAAGAATGAAAAAACTAAGCCATTGCCTGAGAGGTTAACGAAATGATGAAAAAGCTTATTATCGGTTTATTTGCTTTATCAATAAACGTATTGCCGGCAATGGCGGCAGGTCCATCGGTTCCATTAATGGAAGCCGGTAATGATCTAACTGATCAGCCTTCGTTGCAACGTGGTGCAAAGTTGTTCATGAACTACTGTCTTGGTTGTCACCAAATGCAGTATCAGCGTTATGAGCGTACTTTCCGTGATATCGGTATTCCAACAGCCGTTGGCCTTGAGCAGTTAATTTTTGACGGTTCAAAAGTTGGTAGCCATATCACTAACGCAATTACTAAAGATGATGCAGCAAAATGGTTTGGTGCGGCTCCGCCGGATCTAACTCTAATTGCACGTGTAAAATCTCCGGATTATATTTACACGTACTTAAAGTCATTTTATAAAGATGAATCTCGTCCGTTTGGGGTAAACAATATTGTTTTCCCACTGGTAGGTATGCCTCACGTTCTGCAAGAACTACAAGGTTTACCAACACCTATTACTGAAGAAGTCGAAGAACATGGTCACACTGTGACTAAAGTTATTGGTACTGAAACAGATGGAACAGGCGAAATGAGTGTAGACGAGTACGATCAAGCGGCTCGTGACTTAACTAACTTCCTTGAGTACGTGGGTGAACCTTCACGTCTTGAATCAGAAGCGTTAGGTATCAAGGTTATCGGATTCTTAGTTATCCTATTTATCTTGGCATTCATGTTGAAGAAAGAATACTGGAGAGATGTTCATTAATTTTGAACATATTTAAAGGTAATTTTGCAATAGGGGCTTAAGCCCCTTTTGCTGTTTTTGTTATTTAATGGAGGTAGGCATGGCCGTAGCTGCCAATAAGCGCCCTGTAATGACCCTTTTTTCTGGTGCTAACTGTATGTATAGCCATCAAGTACGCATTGTACTTGCTGAAAAAGGCGTAAGTGTAGATATTCATCTGGCTGAAAAGGACAACCTGCCAGAAGCACTTCATGAAATTAACCCTTACGGTACAGTGCCAACACTGATTGACCGTGAGCTTGGTTTATATCAGGCAAACATCATCATGGAATACCTTGATGAACGTTTTCCTCACCCTCCACTAATGCCTGTTTATCCGGTAATGCGTGGCCGCAGCCGTTTAATGATGCATCGCATCGACACAGATTGGTACAGCCTTGCTGCTAAAATTTATGCTAATGGCGCTGAATCAGCGCAAGCGCGTAAAGAACTAACAGAAGCTTTACTTGCTGTTTCAGCAATCTTTACTGAAGCTCCTTACTTTATGAGTGAAGAGTTTAGTTTAGTTGATTGTTACTTAGCACCATTACTATGGCGTTTACCAGAGCTTGGTATTGAGCTAACTGGTGCAGGTTCTAAAGAGATGAAAGAATATATGATCCGTTTATTTGAGCGTGAATCATTCCAAGCTTCTCTTACTGAAACTGAGCGCGAGATCCGTTTGTAATGACGCCTAATCGTCCTTATTTACTTCGTGCTTTCTTTGATTGGATTGTTGATAATCAGTGTACACCGCATTTAGTGGTTAATGCTGATTTTCCAGCCGTGCAAATACCAACACAGTTTGTTCAAGATGGACAAATTGTGTTGAATATTAGCCCATCAGCTGTCACACAGTTCTCAATGGATAATCAGCAGTTAAGCTTTAGTGCCCGCTTTGGTGGCCAGCCAATGCAAGTATACGTGCCAATTGGTGCCGTGCTTGCTATCTATGCCCGCGAAAACGGTGAAGGCACTGTGTTTACTGCAGATGAGTTTTTAGAAGATGAAGACGAGTTTGCAGCTGAGTTAGAAAGTGTTGATATCGCAGATGAATTATTACCTGACGAGCCAGCTCCTTCTAAGCCTGAAAAGAAAAAAGGCTCACACTTACGTGTTATTAAGTAATATGTAATTGTTTGATAAAAACCGCTGATTAAGCGGTTTTTTTATGCCTGTATAAAAGTAGACTGAAGATAAAAGGTAAAGGTAAAAGGTTAAAGGTTAAAGGTGCTAGATAAACTAAGGGCTACGGGGTTGGCATGGGTGTTTGGATTTATTGTAGGCGGGGCTTTATCCACGCAGATTTATACCAATCGTGTTAAGTTACTGACCATTTATAGCGACAGATAAATACAGTGATAACAAGGCGTAAATTTTGACATGTAGTTGTCCTACTTGAAAAAATTATAACGTAGTTAGCGCTTTATTTAGCTCGCTAGAATGGTTAAATATTTAAGTCGATTGGTATTAGTTAAAGTTTATGAGCGACGAGTTGTGAGAAGAAGGTTAAGGTTGATTGTTGTAGCAGCGGGTTTACCCCGCGTTTTTTAGTGAAGATGCGCGAGGTAAGCTCCCGCCTACAGGTATAGAAAACCTTGCGATATCAACTGCAAGGCTTTTAATTCCTAGAACCTAGTACCTAGTACTTCGTCACACAAATTTTGACTAGTTGAGAGCACCGTAAGCTCTCTCTAGTTTTTCACGTGCTGAATCAACATTAAACATCCAATTTATACTGGCGCCTTCTTTATTTCGGCGCCATTCCCACGCCGTGAGCTCTGTCTTTAACTCTTCCATACTTGCTATGCGCCGATCTAAGCATTGCTTATTCATATTGCCAATTTCTATCTCGACCATATTCAACCAACTCGCATGTTTAGGTGTGTAATGGAACTCTATTTTATTTAAAATACGTCGTGCTTCTTGCGGTGAAAATGCTTTATATAACGCACCTTCCGTATGAGTCGATAAGTTATCTAGCACGACACGAATTTTATTCGCATGTGGGTAGTGTTCATCGACTAAGTCCTTCATACAGTGTGCAAAATCAACTTTCGTTTTCCTCTGTGTTGCTTTAACGTGTCGCCAACCCCGATGACGGTCAAAGAATACAAATAAGTTAGCCACGCCAACCCGTTTATATTCATAATCTAGGCGTTTTACCTGTCCCTTTTTCATCGGTTGTACTGGCCGTGTATCATCAACAAGTTGCTTCATCGCCTCATCAAAATTAATAATGGGATTGAGCTCATCCGCTGGCTCAGCATATAATTCAAGTACATGCTCCATTCTTGCAATATACTCAGCGTCCATTGTTGCCACACACCACATCTTTTTTTGCCATGGCTTTAACGCATTTTCTTTAAGGCGTCTACGAACCGTTTCATATGAAATACTGTCTAAATCCGTTAATGTTATTAATCGCTCGCCAAGTAACGCTAATGTCCATCGGCAGTGTCCTGTTGGCGGCTCAGAACAGGCTGTGGCTATTAAAGTTACTTCATCTTTCGCGGAGGTTTTTCTCATAGCACCACTTCGTGCACCTTCATTTAAAGCGGCTTCTAAACCGTCTTCGACAAACTGACGTTTGACTCGAAATACAGTTGAAGAGCTCACTTGAACCGCTTCACATATTT
Organism: Pseudoalteromonas rhizosphaerae; assembly: GCF_028885455.1. Taxonomy (NCBI): domain Bacteria; kingdom Pseudomonadati; phylum Pseudomonadota; class Gammaproteobacteria; order Alteromonadales; family Pseudoalteromonadaceae; genus Pseudoalteromonas; species Pseudoalteromonas rhizosphaerae. Next base: position 5,044,531 of record NZ_CP118496.1, on the reverse strand, counting down.
GATCTGTTGTATATCGACAACGGTCCGCTTTTAATAAAATGGCGGCTCGTTTGTACTTTCGAACATTGACCATGCCTTTTTTGCAGTAGTTAACTAATTCGCATTTTTCTTCTGCTGATAATTCAACAATATACTTTCGGTTCATAACAATATTAAATGAGTAAATATGAGTTAAAGGATCGTCAATTAGGATAAAAGTTCATTATGAATAAAGAAGAGTTGCCGTCGTTCACTGTGAAACAAGGGCAGTATTTGGCATTTATTTATTACTACACAAAAGTGAATGGTGTTGCACCTGCTGAAAATGATTTTGAGCGTTATTTTGGAACTGCATCATCAAGTGTTCATGCAATGATTTTAACGCTTAAAAAGAAAGGGTTCATCACTTCAACTGCTGGAAAAAGCCGAACGATAAAGCTATTGATAGGAATAAATCAGTTGCCTGAATTTAAGTAAGGCAACTGATCAGAACTTCTGTGAACGAGTACTAGAACCTGATACCTTTACAAATATTCAAATACTTTAATAACGCGTTCTACACCCGATACATTACGAGCAACGCTTACAGCGGTGTTTGCTTCTGCATCTGATACTAAGCCCATTAAAAATACTTCGCCATTCTCAGTTACTACTTTGATGTTGTTGCTACTGATGTTGTCGGTGGTAAGTAATTGTGTTTTTACTTTCGACGTTAACCAAGAATCATGGGTCTGGGTGCTCATGCTAATGTTAGAGCCAATACGAATTTGGTTATGTATTTTGCGTATAGCAGGTAAGCCCTCAATCGTACGCTGAGCCTCGTCTTTCATTTCTTGAGTTGCAACCTGGCCTATTAACAATACAATGCCGTTAACGCTAATCACGCTGATGTTGGCATGATCAGCAAGGCGAGGTACATCGTTTATTGCGACCCCAGCTTTGATTTCGATATTACTATCATCGATTTGCGAACCAAGAGTACGACGATCGTTGGCTGCGGTAACGGCACCAGCGGTACCTGCAACAACTGCAGCAGCGCAGCCTTGTAATAATAGTACTGTACTAATAACAATTAGAGATTGTTTCAACATTAGCTTTCTTCCTGTGGGAATAGGGTCAAGTCGACGAGTTCACTCAAACAATGAAGATTAACCAAGTGAGATTCTATGATGCGGCTAGGACGTTTTGACGGAACACGAATTTCGACATCATTGGCGCCGAGTAAACCTACTAGCTCACCGCCATCATCACCAACCATAACAATAACTTTCATATCTTTGGTGAGTGCGGCTTCGACTGCCGATATGATGTTTTTTTCGTTGCCATTAATTGCTAAGACCAATAGTAAATCGCCTTGTTGAGCAAACGCTCGTATTTGCCGCGCAAAAGTTTCTTGGTCGTCACTTTGGGTGCTTTGACCAAGATTGATATGTTCTTGTGACAGCGCGATTGCCGGTAAACAAGGACGTTCTGTTTCGTAGTAGTTGATCAATATACCGGCCATATGCTGAGCAAGCATATGACAGCTCGCAGTACCGCAACAAATCAATTTATTACCATTGATTAGGCTTTGCGCTATGGTAAATGCAGCGGCTTCTAGGGCGCTTGGGAGTACTTCGCCGGCGGCTATTTGCACCTGAATGCTTTCAGTAAAAATCTCTTTTATAGTATCTTGCATATTAAAATACGTTTTTTATCCAATTAAGTTGTTGCGATGTGCCGCCTGTTATTGCGACAAAGTCGATTCTTATTGCTTGATCACTAAGCTTTTTGGTTGCTAAATAATGGTAAATAGAGCGCTTTAAACGTTCTTGCTTTTGTTTACCTAAAGCGTGGATTGCTCCACCCTTAACATAGCTACTGCGAAATTTCACTTCCACAAACACTAGCGTGTTGCCATCGCGCATTATTACATCTAGCTCCCCGTAGGGGCAGTTATAGTTTCGCTCTAACGGGATCAGCCCTTGCGTTACTAAGTATTTTTGCGCTTGTAGCTCGTAATACTGGCCTTTCTCTCGGCTATTTTGCCACAGTTGTTTAAACCACGACATCACAACATCCTTGTTTTATATTGCTTTTAGCTACTCACTGTTTGACCGGCTGGTAGCTGATTGCATAAATAACGGTAACGGTGCTGATGTTGCTAGCTGCACCGCCTGGATTTGTCTATTTTTGTATTGCGCCCAATTAAGTTGGCGATTTATTTGCCCATCACTGGTAATGCTTAATTGACCGGTTAAGCCATTAAACCGCTTACCGGGCTGCATACTCAATTGTGTGATACTACTTAACATAGCAACCGAATCATAGGCCATCGCAAATAAACGCTGACTTATATCAGCCTGTTCTGGCCACAGCGAGTTATATTGCTGACGCAAGGCATGATCTTTGACTTGTCCACTGAGCATCCATGGTAACTCGGTAAAATACAAACCATCGAGATCGCCTTTATCGGTGCTATCGATTTGCTTGCTATGACTTTTTGAGCTGGCATACAGAGGAATGCGATCAGCAAAGGTACTCACATTTACATCTAAATAAGGTTTAATCAAGCGAGTTTCGATAGCATCACCGAGAATATAAATAACATCAATATCACGACGAGAGCGGGTTTCGCTTTCTACTTCTTGTTTAAATAATGACTTAACGGTCGCAATACGTTCTTTTGATTTATCAACTTCTAACAGGTTAATAATGGTGGTTGGCATATCTTTTTTATCATTATAAAGACCAACTTCTGGTGTGGTTTCACTATAGCGTTGCCATTGTCGGTTGAATAAATCCACTAAGCGCTGGCCTGAACTATTATTTGGCGCAAGCAGCATAGGTTTTTGATAACCAACCGTTAAAAAGTGCTCAAGTGCTTGCTGTATTTCGTGTTCAGGATTAAGCGCAAAGAAGTAATGCTGTGGAGACTGGCGCTCACCATCAAAGGTATTTAAGTGCAAAACTGGGTAATCTTGTAATGCTTTGCTTGCAACTAGCTTATCAATGTTCGCTTTGAGTAACGGCCCAATTATAAAGTTTGGTTTAATTTCGAGTAATTTTGCAGAAAGCTCAGCAGAGCTAAGCATTTCATCAATAAAAATGGTTTCATCAATAGATGAGTTATCTAGTGCTGCTAACACGCCAGCTTTTAAGGCATCACCTAGGCGTTCATTAGCACCTGATTGGGGTAATAAAACAACTAAACGTTCAATATTCAGTGGCTCAGCAGTAATTAGATCCGCAGCCTTTTTTGGTAATACCGCGATTGCCGGATGGCCTGAATAACGGCGCTGCCAATTATTAATTGCTTGGTCAAGTTCTACAGGGGCACCTAAGTAAACTTTATGATATAAAGCTAAATTTACCCAACCTTGCTGTATCACTGAGCCGCGGTTAAAGCGTTCAAGGGCATAAGATGAAAGCTGCTGAAGGTTCTGCCATAACGCACTATTTAATTGTGGGATCGTTAAGTTCTTTTTACTTGCGGTTTCAGAAGCGCGAAAAAAATATGGCATCGCTTGTTTTGGTAAATTTTGTGATGCGTAAATACTGGCGGTTAAATATTGATGCCAAGCAAAATGCTCCGGTTGAGTCAATTGGCTGTCTAAACTGGCTAGCATCTCAAGTGCGAGGGTATTCTTGTTTTGTTGCATTTGCGCAAAAGCGGTATAGAGTTTATTTTGCACTTGGTCTACGCTAGGTGTGCGTTCTAATTCAGTACTAATTTGCTCTAACAGTGGCCATTGTTGCTCTACAATCGCAGCATCACGCGCACTATAAAGAAGTTGGATTTTGTCAGCGCCTAGGCGATTTAAGGCTAGTTGGTACATAGATTGTGCGTCAGTCGCTTGAATTTGTGATGCGCTATTAGCTGAACTGAGGTTTTCACTGGTTTTAGTCGGTTTTTCGGTTGTACTACAGGCCGATAACCCTGACAATATGATTAATAGACTAACAAGTTTAAGTCGCACAATGATTTCCCAATACGTTAACGCGATTTGCTTATATTACTGACTGACGCAGGAGACCTCAATGTTAAATGAGGAGAATTCACAGAAAATCGGCACTCTTTACATTGTAGCCACCCCAATCGGCAATTATGACGACTTAAGTCAGCGTGCAATCGCGACTTTATCGCAAGTTGACTTAATCGCTGCTGAAGACACGCGCCATACCGGTAAGTTGCTTAGTCACTTTGGTATTAAAGCTAAAACCTTTGCTTTGCACGACCATAATGAAAAGCAAAAAGCGCAACAAATTATTGATCAACTTAATCAAGGTTTAAATATAGCATTAGTTTCCGATGCAGGCACACCGCTAATTAGTGACCCTGGTTATGCGGTTGTTAATTTATGCCGAGAGCAAGGCGCACATGTCACCCCCATACCAGGAGCATGCGCCGCCATAACAGCTGTATGTTGTTCAGGTTTACCAACAGATCGTTTTCAGTTTATTGGTTTTACCCCAGCAAAAAGCAAAGCTCGCCAAGACTTTTTTATTGAAGCGGTTAATTCCAATATAACCAGCATTATGTACGAAAGTACTCATCGCATCATGGCAAGTTTAGATGATCTTGAGATAGCGCTTGGTAGTGAGCAACAAGTGGTGTTTGCCAAAGAGTTGACCAAAACCTTTGAAACATTTTTTAATGGTACCGTCAGTGAGCTCAAACAGTTTTTAACCGACGATCCAACCAAACAGCGCGGCGAAATAGTGCTAATGTTGCCTGGTAATCCAAAGCAGGTTGATGATATTCCGCCAGAAGCACGTAAAATGTTGGCGTTACTTGAGAATGAAATGCCAATGAAAAAAGCCTGCGGTATAGTGGCCGATTATTTTGGCATGAAGAAAAATGCCCTTTATAAAACAATTATTGACGAAAAAGGCTAAATCTTTACTGCACATACAATCCAGCTCAGGTATACTGCGCGCCGAGTCAGCCAAGATGATCGCTGCCTGCAACGAAAATGCGCAGGGGGAGGAAAGTCCGGGCTCCATAGGGCAGGGTGCCAGCTAACGGCTGGGGGGCGTGAGCCTACGACAAGTGCAGCAGAGAGGAGACCGCCAATCTTCGGATTGGTAAGGGTGAAAGGGTGCGGTAAGAGCGCACCGGGCCACTAGCAATAGTTGGTTGCAAGGTAAACTCCACCCGGAGCAAGACCAAATAGGGTTCCTTATGGCGTGGCCCACGTTGGAACCGGGTAGGTTGCTTGAGCCATAGAGCGATTTATGGCCTAGACGAATGATTATCACTTTCTTCGGAAAGGACAGAACCCGGCTTATACGGCTGACTCACTCATTCAATAAAAAAGCCCGCAGTTAACGCTGCGGGCTTTTTTGTGCTTGAAATATACGCTTTAAATCCAAACTAGGCACAAATGCTATAAGCCATTTTCTTAGTCGCAATAAGAAAAACGATGATATTAACCTCTTTCATTAGCGCCTAACCTATTGCTTTATTGCTAGTTTAGGGAATTAGAATGAGCGTGATCGAGGGCAGTACAAGGGAGTTTGGCAATACAACGGTGCTATTACATAGCTTAGGTTCATCATGCTACCGCATCGAGTGGTATAGCAAGATGACTGGGGCATCAACCAGCTTGACGCGGATCAAACTAGGAAAATATTTAGTGCTCCGTAAATGGGCATCAGCGCTTAATATACAGGATGTGTCCAGTGAGTTTGATCGGCGTAATAGTGCACTTATTCACTTTTTGAATAATGTCGATATTGTGAAGTCTAAAGACGATTTGATACTTGCAGCAAAACAGCACTGCGTTAATCTTTTCACTAATTATGAAGGCTTAAAGCCAATCAATAAAGTCACTTTTCCTAAGCCTCGGCTGCAAGGTGCTATTGGCAAAAAAGTGGTTATAAAATCAAAAGTCGGGGATAAGGAAATTGCTCAAGGATTGCTATTACAGTTAGTCGGTAATCAAGCTGAAGTGCAAGTACCTGCTAACGATAATGAGGCGATACAGGTAAGGAAAAAGTTTTATTCCAAGCAAGTTTATATTCGCTAGCGGACTTGTTCATCAGCTGATATGGGGAATGTTGTATTAATGGTGAAGCCTTGCTCGTTTGAGAATGAGCATTGGCCGCCAAGAGCAGTCACGCGTTCATCAATGAAAGCGAGACCATAACCACCAGAATGTGAGGCGGTTGTCGCGACATTGCCATTATCCTGAATAATTAACGTGATCAGATCCGAGTTGGAATCTAAACTAATTACCAACTCAGATGCGCAGCTGTGCTTGATGCAATTGGTGATTGCTTCTTGGCAAATTCGATAGATCGCAATTTGATGTTCATCTCTAATTGCTTCGTTTATGCATAAATGTGTTATATACCTAACTTTTTCTTTATGCATCAAGCTTTTAAACTTCCCTTGTGAAAGTGCTTTTGCTAAGCCTAATTCATCAAGCTCACGCGGACGCAGATAATGCATCAGGTGATAGACTGAATCATACATTGAATTAGCATTTTGTTTTAACGTAGTCACAATCGCGCTGACGCTTTTATCCGTCATACTGGTTAAAACGGCAAGATCGGTTTTAAATGCAGTCAGGTTTTGCCCTAATTCATCATGAAGCTCTTGTGATAAATGCTTTCTCTCACTTTCTTGTACATTCACCATTTTGATAGCCAGTTGTTGGTTTTTTTCTAATTGCGCCCTAAGTTCAATGTTTGTCAGTGTTAGCATATTATTTTTTTGTCGCAGCTCTGCAGCTGCCGCACCGAGTAATAAACTCGTTGCGGCATTGGTCAGAATAAACAATTGGCTAATATAAGTATTAGTAGCATCTTGTGTGATGCTTGCTTCTAATATTATTAAGCCATTTGCTGCTGCTGCGGCAAATATAGCGCCTGTAATACCAAAGTGATATGAAAACCAAATAATTGGTAGTAGGGAAGCCAAGCGTAATAGTGAGTAGATATCAGGGCGCAGCAGATAAATCGACAGCATTAATAGGGTAAAAACAGTGACTGTGATAATTAGTTTAACTCCGCCCTCTAGGCTAAAGGCTCGGTGATAACTGTTAGCACACAAAATAATAAAAGGTGTGATAAACAAGCTGCCAGTCAAATCACCTAAAGTCATATTTAACTGATATTGCAGTAGTTGTTTACCTTCTAACCAAGTTGTGAACTCAAAAGAGCTGGCAAACAAAAACCATTTTGATGCTGCCGCTAAGCTTGCTAGTAAAATAAGCGAAAGCACACCTTTACTATCTTTTATCGTTGGTGGCCAACGGCTATGCTTAAAAGCGAAGACAATGGCTAAATAGATAGCCTCTTGCCACGCACCATGCAATAAATTTAAATGCCATTGCTGGGTATAAAAAGAACCTAAATACGCTGCATAGAGTCGTGATGCTAACCATATTATTGGCCAATAGCGTGTTGGGAACATAATAACAAAAGCCAGTTTAATACCTGCAGGGAGAAATATAGCACTACTTTGTGGGACGGTTTCTAGATGGTTACTAACCCATGTAGAGGCACACAGCGCGATTAAGTAAGCAACGCAAACCGCGCATTGCTTAGCTGCCCCTAGTACTATGTTTGTAGTGGAAGGTGTGGCAGTGATAAGCCTAGGCCAACTCATTAAGTTGAATAACCCCGATATCAATGGCAACTTTTAATAGTTCAAATGAAGTTGTTGCGTTTAGTTTATTACAAATATTTGTTTTATGTACGTGAGCGGTTTTCGGCATCATGCCGAGCTGTTGAGCAACCTGTTTGGCATTTAAGCCTTTGGCAAAAAGTGGTAGAGCCTCTATTTCTCTATTTGTTAAAAGGTCTTTTTTATCAGAAACACAGGTGTAGTTGAAGTTAACGTCTTCACTGATGTAGCGATGGCCGCGCATTACTGTTTTTACCGCATCAATCATAGCGTCTGAAGCTGAGCGCTTTGACACATAACCAAGCGCCCCAAGTTGTATTGCATTGCTGACGTACGGTTCATGGTCATGCATAGAAGCTACAATGGTTTTTATTTCTGGGTAATGCTCATTTAAGTATGATAGAAAAGTCAGGCCAGTCTCACCTTCGTGCATTGAAATATCAACGATAAAGACATCTGGCTGGTCAATATTTACTGCTAACTTTGCTTCGTTCACTGAGCAAGCTTCAATTGTTACTTGCCAGTTTAACTCGAGCTCAAGTAGTTTTTTAAAACTATCTCGAACTAACTGATGATCTTCAATGATTCCAATCCGCATAAATCCCTCCATTTTCAGGAATTATACATCTAAATCAATTTATTATGTCTAAGAATTATTCCTAGTGAAATTACCTGTCGATTCTTAAGATGAACGTTAATGTAGGTTTGTAGCAATGATGTATTGCAAAAGAGGTGTTAACCGTGCAAAGGGCTAAGTCTTGTTACTATTAATCGCTTTAAACACTGAGTAGCTAACGGCTAATACTAGGCAGATGGTGGCGGGGATAAAGAGGGCATTAAATTTATAAAACTGGAATGCATAAGCACCTAATGTGCCACCGCAAATGAATCCTGAGATGATCAGTAAAAACAACAGTGCTTTGCGTTTATCAAAGGGTTCGCCTCTTAATTTAGCGCCAAGCATTAGCCCTAGATCAGTAAAGATACCGGTAACATGGGTGGTGCGAATAACTGCGCCGCTGTAAGTAGTGGCTAACGCGTTTTGTAAGCCGCAGGCTGCAGATGCTAAATAGTGCCCGTTTACAGAGTCATTCGATAAAAAATACACTGAGCTTGCTAACAGAATGGCTTCAAATAACAGCAAGCTGCTGTAGTTATGGCCGAGTTTTAATGCACCACTTTGCAAAAAAGCGCCGGAGATCGCCGCACCAGCTAAAAAACTCAGTAGGATAAGAGCTAGGTGTAATACATCAGTAACGGGGGAGGTAACAAGGCTTGTGCCAAGGAATGTTGCAGTGCCTGATAGATGTGAAATTGATTGATGTTTGAAGCCTAGTAACCCTATCGAATTAACAAGCCCAGCAACAAGCGCAAGTAAAAACGATCCATATTCTACCCAACGAGGCAATTTTGAAATCACGGCTAACAGTTAATTTAATAAAATCTGTTTGGTAAGCTATCAGTTCGTTATTTATTAAACAATAGCTAGCTAAGTTTTCTGTGCATAGTTTGTGCTGGATCTGTATTTAGTCTTTCGTATTTAGGTCGTTGTTGTGGATTGATTGCTTACCAGTGCTAAAAATTCCTGTTCGGGTAATGGCTTTGCAAACAAATAGCCTTGGCCATAATCACACCCTATACCAAGTAATAATTGCTGCTGCTCTGGTGTTTCAATGCCTTCGGCAATCACTTTTAAACCAAATTGATGTGCCATAGTGATAATTGCTTTGCATAACGCCAGATCTTGATTGTCGGCTTGAATGTTATCAACAAAACATTTATCAATTTTTAAATAATCTGCGTCCATTTGTTGCAAGTAGGCAAGCGATGAATAGCCGGTGCCAAAGTCATCTAAAGCGAGTTCCATACCGGATTTTACCAGCGCTTTCAGACGTTGTTGAGTGAGTTGCTCTGGTGCGATCATTAACCCTTCGGTGATCTCGCTAACAATTGCACTCGGTGGTAAATTGGCGGCTTTTAGTAAGGCTGGCCACAGATCAATACCGCTATCAAGGCAGCTAAATTGTACCGGCGAGACATTAATACTAAGTTGAAAGTTAGCATCAACCTGCGCTCGTAAAATCGTTAGCGTTTGTAATGCGCGAGTAAATACAAATTGTCCTAATGGGTTGATATATCTAGACTCTTCGGCCAGAGGTATAAACTCTGCGGGACTAATTACGCCGCGTGTCGGGTGGCGCCAGCGCAATAGTGCTTCTGCTTTATGAATGTGCCCAGAATCTAGGTTAACGATTGCTTGGTAATAAAGATCAAATTGTTTTTGTTCAATGCCATAGCGCATGTTTTTGAGTAAATCCATACGCGCTTGTGCTTGCTCACGTAAGTTGTGATTGAAAAACTCAAAACAGTTACGACCATTTTGTTTGGCTTTATACATGGCTTGGTCGGCGGCTTTTAATAACAGCTCTGAGCTATCGCCATCGATTGGTGCAATAGCGATGCCGATGCTGGTTGCTATGTGTAGTTCTTCGCCTTCGAGTATAAATGCTTTTGTCATGGCATTGAGGATATCGTTGGCTACTTTTTTAATGTGTTCTTCAGTGACTAGCTTGGCATGCACAATGACAAATTCGTCGCCACCAATACGTGCAATAAACTCAATATCAACAATTTCTTGTTGCAAACGAATTGCGATCAACTTAAGTAATTCGTCACCATAAAAATGGCCTAAGGTGTCATTTATGTCTTTGAAATGATCAAGATCAAGTAGCATGATCACCAGTGGCTCATTAGGATTTAAGCTGTTGTTGAGGCGCTGATTTAAGCGTTCTTTAAGCTCAATTCGATTAGGTAGATTGGTTAAATGATCATAGTGAGTTTGATGCCATATCAGATCTTCTGCTGCTTTTTTAGCAGTAATATCGGTAAAGATCGCGACTCTGCGCTGCGCTTCAGAATGTTCATTGTATACAGTATCGATAGTAAGCCATTCAGTGAATAACTCGCCATCTTTACGACGGTTAATTATTTCACCTTGCCAACGACCCGTTTTTTGTAACTGTAGCCACATTTCATGATAAAACGCTTTGCTGTGTTTGCCTGAAGCTAAGATAGCGGTGGTATTGCCCAGTATTTCTTTTTTACTGTATTGAGTTACTTCACAAAAAGCTGGGTTAACATCTAAGATAACGCCGTTTGGATCGGTAATAGCCATTCCTTCACTGCTATTTGAGTAGACCAATGAGGCCAGATGAGAGGCTTTTTCAGCGTTCTTTCGCTGGCTAATATCTTGCAATACGATGGTGTACTCGTTGCTATTAAGCTTGGCACTGATCCGCGCTTCAAATACTTGCTCGACTTCGCTGTTATTGATTATTAACTCAAATTGACTAGTTTTATTTTTACAGGGTAAATTCCTAAGTAACTGTTTACTTTTTTCTTCACCAAGTAGCTCGCGAAGATGTAACTTTGAACGCGTACACACAGGTAAATTTAACTGTGAAATTTGTCCGCCTAAGTTCAGTACATCACCGTGAACATTGATCCGAATATAGGTATCAGGCAAGGCGTTTAATAAACTACTTAGTTCGTCATGTTGGCGTTTGACACTCGCTTCTGCCGTCAGACGTGTTTGCGCCATCGCTTTAAAATGTTGATAGAGAGTATTCAGCTCTGGGCTATTTAAAGAAAACTGTTTTGGTAATAACCCTTGCGCAAGCTCTTTAATCGTCAGTGTGAGTTGCGCTATGGGCGTTAATACGTTGCGCTTTAATTGGTTATGAGCAAATATAGACAGGCCAATAATCATCAATGTGAATGCAGCTAATGTGATAAAAAATAGTTGGTTGGCAGCTTGAATTGCGTTATTAAATGGCATGACAACATAGACGTTTAGGCTATTTTTAGTTTCATCGGTATACATGGTTTTACTGTGTAAAATGTGATTAATACCTTGCAATTCAATTGTGCTATTGAGCATAGGTAGTTCAGAGCTAAATCCATAGGCGTTAATATTTTCGCCAAACAGCGATGGATCGTTAGGGTAATTTGCAATAATGCGACCGTTGTTGTCGGTTATAACAGCAATGGCATCTTCGGGTAAATGAGAGTTGGCAAGTATCTGGCTCCACCAATCTAATGTGACAACCGTTACTACCGCCCCATATACTTGTTGCTGTTGATCAATAAGTGGATAAGCAAAATTGAAACTGAAGGTATTGATACTGCGATCTTTTTGAAAATAGCCAATGGCAAAACTTTTAGTTGCCACAGCATTTTTAAAGTATTCACGATCGGCAATATTAATATTTTCTTTGCGTCCTTGTAATATACACACTGCGTCGCCTTGCATATTGACGATGCCAATATTCGCAATTTCAGGTTGAAGTTCTTGTATTTTAGCTAGGTAATAAGGGCAGCCGGTTTGTAGTGGCGCGGCAAAGTCTTTTAAATCCGCAAGCTGAATAGTAAATGTTTTAATTTTTTTGAGTAGCTCAGTTTGCTGATCCATAAGCTGTTCGGCAACAGTTAAAGCCTGCAGCCGACTCTCTTGGCGCGCAGTTTCTTTGGCATGCCAAAGGCTAAATAAGATCACCAAAATACCTGGTAAGCTCAGTAAGATAAATAAACGATAAAGTCGGTGTTGTAACGATGAGGAAAAAATAACAATACTCTTCATACTGGGCTTTGGCATAAAATTGTAGCCAATTAAGTTGAAAATAACCATATATAATAAAAGGTTATTTATACTTTCTCTAATAAATAATAGAGCAACTACGCAAAAGAGTATGATTGCGCTACGTAAACCTCATTATTATAGTAAACGTAATAACCAGCTAAATTGACTTAGCTTTATTTTTTTGGATGAATTTTGGTTATGACTATTTAGCGCTTGAAAGCCTGCACCTGCCGTAAAGGCACTGGCAATACCGACATTCGATACTGCAAAGCGTTTAAGTCGGTAATTGAAAGCTTGATGATGTTGCTGTTTTAACGCATTGATGCTATTCATTTTTTGACTTAAGTGACGAACTTTATGATTTGGTTTCTTAATAAAATAATCAATTAGCATTATTCACCCCTATTTATATTGAGTAATTGTTTAATGCTGTGCGCAGTTTTATCAAAGCCAATTTTACTGCTTATATAACCAATATTTTTCCACAGCCACATCAAACAAAGCAATTGTAAGCCAATTAGACACACAGCACTGAGCCATATTGATTGACTAAAGGCAAAAATCGCAAAGCCAAGTGTAATCAGCAAACCGGCCCACAACAATACTAAGCCACCAGCAAAACTTACCAGTAAAATAATAGTCAATGCCAAAGAGCGAGTTGATAGTCGCCACTCGGCACTCGCTAATTCTTTACAAATACCTGCCTGTTGGCGATAGTCCTGATAAAGCTGTTCACCGTATTGAGACAATTTAGCAAGATGATCTTGCCACTGATCAGCACTTTGCGGTGCAGGATCAGCGGCTTGATACTGTTTATCTTTAGGATCGGTATGTGGTTGCATAATCGCTTACTTGCTACGGCGAAATAGTGCAGTTACTAGCATACCGGCTGCAAACGCAATACCAGCTGTAGCAAGCGGATTTTCAGCGGCTAATTGACGAGTTTTACCACTGTATTCAGACAGTTTTTCACGCGCAATTTTTTGCTTTTCAGTCAGAGTTTCAGCTGAGCTTGAAGCACCATGGCGAATATTTTGCTCTGCTGTTGCAGCCTTAGAAGACAGCGAATCAACAGCAAGATGAGCCGCTGAGGTTGCTTTATCTGTTAATGGCGATTCAGTGTGAGCAGCGATGTCATCAACTTTTTTACTGGTTTTTGCAGCTGAATTAGAACTCGATGTTGAAGTAGTCATAGTAATCGTTCCTTAAATATTAAAACTAAATTGTGTAATACTTGTTGCAGCCTTCGTACCACTTCTACAATCTTATTTAATTACTTATAAATCAATGTTTTACTTTTTATTTTCCGAATTGGTTTGTTTGAAATAACAGCGTTTTAAGTAACTATTGCAAAAAGATCGCGTAAATTTTACAAGATCTATTAAGCAGTAATTCGCTACTAATATTTTGTAACTGTTCATTGATTATTCATTAATCATTTAAGTCTGTTTATTTTGTTTTATCTCAGAATAAAATATTTTTTTTGTAGTTATCCACTTTTTCCCACGTAATTCAGTAGCTTTGCGCTAGGCCTTATTTTTTCTGGCTTTAACACGCCATTATAGGTTTTTGCTGACTTGACAAAATAGCTTGTCAAGCCCTAAACTGGAGCACTGTGGTAAAAAGTGGTATTTAGTGGATCAAATTGGATCAAATTAATCAAAACAGATTAATTACAAACTTTTAGAGTAGGCTTTTTATGTTCCGTGGTGCGAGTTCACTGAGTTTGGATGATAAAGGACGATTTGCGGTACCGACTAAGTACCGAGACTCGTTGTTGTCAGAAGATCAGGGGACGGTGATCTGTACTGTCGCACTGAACGAGCCTTGCTTGTGGTTATATCCATTGGCGCAATGGCAGGATATAGAAGATCGCTTAGCTAAAATTTCCAATATGAATCCACGCGCTCGACGCATGCAAAGGATGTTGTTAGGTAATGCAACAGAATACCAATTAGATAAAAATGGTCGAATATTGCTGGCACCGTCGTTACGGTCTCATGCTGATTTAGGCAAAAAAATCATGTTGGTCGGTTTGATGAATAAATTTGAGATCTGGGATGAAGAGCGTTGGCATGAACAAATGCGCCAAGACACCGAAATTGAACGACTCGGTGAGTTTGAATCAACCCCTGACTTAGATAATTTTTCGCTCTGATCACACAATAAAAAGGCAAACAATAGCTAATGACAGCGCAATTTGAACATATTTCCGTACTAATGGACGAAACCATCGAAGGTCTAGCAATTAAGCCAGACGGTATTTATATGGATGGTACATTTGGCCGAGGCGGACATTCTGGACAAATCTTGGCGCGCCTTGGTGAACATGGTCGATTACAAGCTATTGACCAAGATCCACAAGCGATCAAGTCTGCCGAAAAGTTTGCCGATGATAGTCGTTTTGCCATTGCCCATACTCGCTTTTCTAATCTATACGAAGTGGCAGAGCAAAACGATCTATTAGGAAAAGTAGATGGCATTTTATTAGATATCGGTGTGTCATCACCACAACTAGATGATGCCGAGCGTGGTTTTAGCTTTATGAAAGATGGCCCGCTTGATATGCGCATGGATCCTACCAGCGGCCGCAGTGCTGCGCAGTGGTTAGCTGAAGCCGAGCTGGAGGAGATTGTTCATGTGATCAAAACTTATGGCGAAGAAAAATTTGGTCGTCGTATTGCACATAAAGTGCTTGAAGTGCGAGCACATACGCCGATTACAACAACTAAGCAACTAGCTGATTTAGTTGACGAAGCAGTGCCAGTAAAAGACAAATTCAAACATCCTGCGACGCGTACTTTCCAAGCTATTCGTATTTATATCAACAGTGAATTGGAAGAGATTCAAACGGCATTACAAGCTGCGCTGGGTGTACTAAAGCCCGGTGGTCGGTTAGTGGTGATTTCGTTTCATTCACTAGAAGATCGTATTGTTAAACAGTTTATTAAAAAACAGAGTAAGGGAGTGGCATTACCCAGAGGTCTGCCTTTAACTGATGCACAAATAAATAAAAATCTGACGTTAAAGGCAGTGGGTAAAGCTATTAAGCCAAGCCAAGCTGAAGTTGACCGTAACCCACGTTCACGCAGTTCAGTACTTAGGGTGGCACAGAGGTTGGGATGAAGCCTAAAGCGAATCATCGACAACCCAATTTATTTTTAGAAATAATCAAAGGCCTAGGAGCTAATAAGCTAACCTCGGCCTTGTTGGTTGTGATATTCGCATCAAGTTTGAGTGTGGTGCAGGTCACTCACTTTGCTCGCCAAGAGCTGATTGAGCAAGATCAGTTGTTACAACAGCGAGATGAACTCGATTTAGAATGGCGTTACCTATTAGTTGAAGAAGAGTTTTATTCGCAACATGCACGCATTGAAGAAATTGCTATCGAGCAACTTCAGATGAAACGGTCCACAAGCCAAGACGAACAGGTGATAGTACTACCATGAGAAGTAGAGGGAAAAAACCAGTTAATAGTTTGATCACATGGCGTTTTATGCTGGTGTGCTCTGTGGTGCTGCTGGTTTTTGTTACTTTAGTTTCTCGTGCTGCTTATTTACAAGTTATCGAGCCTGATAAAGCCCGTTCAGAAAGTAATAAACGTACTGTGCGCGTGGAAAAGTTGCATGTGCAACGCGGGATGATTTTTGACCGTCATGGTAAAGAACTTGCAGTTAGTGTGCCTGTGGTAAGCGTGTATGCGGATCCTAAAGCATTGCATAAATCATTGCGTGCTAAAGTGCTCAAGCAAGCGCGTAAAAATGGCGAAGATGAGAATGCTCTTGCAGAAAATACCGCGCTACTTGAACAGCGTATTGCGTTGTACTACAAAAATGATTTGCGTTGGCGTGAACTTGCCGACGTACTGCGTATTGAACCGAAAACAATCAATGGTCGCTTGCGGGATGATGCCAGTCGCCGCTTTGTTTATTTAAAACGCCAAGTAACCCCTGCCGTTGCCAATTATATTGGCGACTTACGTCTGCCTGGTATTCATCTATTAGATGAATCAAAACGCTATTATCCTGCCGGAGAAGTTACCGCACATGTGCTTGGTTTTACTAATATTGATGGCAAAGGTATCGAAGGCATAGAGAAGCTTTACGAAAACGCATTAACTGGCGTTGAAGGTCGTCGCACAATTCGCAAAGATGCACAGGGTCGTGAAGTTGAAGTGCTTGATGAACGTGAACGGATCGAGCCTGAAAGTATTCATTTAAGTATTGATCAACGCATTCAAGCGATTGCTTATAAAGCAGTAAAATCAGCAGTTCTAACCTACAAAGCAACGTCTGGCTCTGCGATGGTGGTCGATGTGAAAACTGGTGAAGTGTTAGCGATGGTTAACAGCCCGTCTTTTAATCCAAATAATTTAAATGATGCAGCCCCGCATAAACGCCGAAATCGAGCGATCACGGATTTGTTCGAACCAGGTTCAACCGTTAAGCCTCTAGCTATATTAGCTGGGTTAGACTACGGCTCAATCCAACCGGATGATAAAATTGATACTTACCCAGGCTGGATGCGCATTGGTGGTACGTTAGTTACAGACTCGCGTAACCATGGTGAAATGACCTTACGTGAGATTTTAAAGTACTCCAGTAACATGGGGGTGACAAAAATAACGCAAGATGTACCGAAGGATTACTTTGTTGGCTTGTTCCAAAAGGTTGGCTTTGGTTCAGATACAGGCACCGGCATGGTTGGTGAAAGTAGTGGCTTGTTTTATCCGAATCGACGTTGGTCTGACCATGAAATTGCAGCACTTTCTTTTGGTTATAACGTTGCTGTAAGCACCGCACAAATGGCGCGTTTTTATGCCATGTTAGGTGCCGGCGGGATCAATAGACCATTGACCATCCTCAAGCAAGATTCAATCCCTGAAGGCGAGCGTGTTTTTCAACAAAAAGATGTTGAAGCGGTTGTGCATATGATGGAAAGCGTTTTTGAAGAAGGTGGTACAGCGAGCCGGGTAAAAGTTGATGGTTATCGTGCTGCGGGTAAAACGGGTACCTCTAAAAAAGCTGCCGCAGGTGGTTATGGTGATGAGTATGTAGGTTACTTTACTGGTATAGCACCTGCGAGTAATCCACGTTTAGCTGTTGTTGTAATGATCAATGAGCCCGGTGGAGATGTTTATTATGGCGGTGCAACTGCAGGACCAGTGTTTGCAGAAATAATCTCCAATGCGTTAAGAATTTTAAACGTGGCACCAGACAAAGGCTCGGTTGCCTACGTGAAGGGCATAGATGATGATGCGTGATTTAAAAATAATTTTACAACAAATAGAAGTAGCAGCAACAAGCTTATTAGTAAGGCACTTACGTTTAGATAGTCGAGATGTAACCCCTGGGGATGTCTTTGTAGCAATTAAAGGTCATCAATTAGATGGCGGACAATTTATAGATAAAGCGATTGCAAATGGTGCTGTCGCAGTAATTGCTGATCGTTTATGTGAGTTTGAATGTGATTTTGAGCCGCTTTATTTAATTTCCGATTTGAATAAGAAATTGCCCGCATTAGCGAGTCATTTTTATCAGCAACCAAGTAAACAATTAGATGTGGTGGGTGTTACTGGCACCAATGGTAAATCAACTACCACTGCGATGATTGCTCATTTAGCTAAGTTTTGCGACACCCAATCAGCGATTATCGGTACGCTTGGGTATGGGCAACCAGAAAGTTTAACTGAGTTAATCAATACCACACCGTCTTGTGTTGATTTACAAAGAATATTAGCGCAACTTGCCACTGACAATAACAAACTGGTGGCGATGGAAGTGTCATCACATGGTTTGGTACAGCAGCGTGTTGCGAAAACGCACTTTAAAGCTGCTGTGTTTACCAATTTATCGCGCGATCATTTAGATTACCACGGTGATATGGCCAGTTATGCCGATGCAAAGTTAATGCTAATGCGAGATTTTGACGCGCAGCTGGTGGTACTAAATCAAGATGATAACCAAGTAGAGCAATGGTTAGAACAATACGATTTTAATAACTTAGTGTGTTATGGCCATAAAAACTTGCAGCCAAAAGGTGCTAAGTTTGTGTACTTTACTGATGTTTCTTACCATAAAACCGGTATATCGGCACAGTTGACTACAAGTTGGGGTGATATTGCTATTACCTGTCCGCTGTTTGGCGAATTTAATTTATATAATTTAGCGGCTGCAATCGCAACTTTACTTGGTTTAGGTTACCCATTAGATCAACTGGCAGCCGGTTGTGCAAGCTTGCAACCAGTTGCTGGACGCATGCAAGCATTTAGCGCGCCAAACCAACCAACCTGTATTGTTGATTATGCTCACACGCCAGATGCGTTAGCTTTAGCATTGCAAGCATTGCAACAACATGTGCCCGGTGGCGTAAGTTGTGTATTTGGTTGCGGCGGAGACCGTGATAAAGGCAAGCGACCAATGATGGCCCAAGCGGCTGAGCAAAATGCTGATAAAGTAATTATTACCAGTGATAACCCGCGTAGCGAAGAGCCATGGCAGATCATTAAAGATGTTGCTGCTGGTTTAAGCCAGCCTGACCGTGCGCACTTAGAAGCTGACCGTGCTCATGCTATTGCCTTTGCAATAGATAACGCAAATGCCAATGACGTAGTGCTTATTGCGGGTAAAGGCCATGAAGATTATCAAATAATTGGTACGCAACGGATAGATTTTTGCGATCGTAAATTTGTCCAGCAGCACTTACAACAAAAGCAAAAGCTAGACCCACAAGAACAACAAATAAGAGGATCGCAGTTATGATCCCAATGGATTTTGATTGGCTAGCAAATGTGCTAGCAACTGATTATCAAGGTGATAATCAAACAGTAAAAAATATTAATACCGATACTCGCACCGTATGCGAAGGAGAAGTATTTTTAGCCCTACAAGGCCCTAATTTTGATGGCCATCAGTTTTTACAACAAGCGAAAGACAAAGGCGCAATAGCCGCTATTGTTAGTCAAAAAGTTGCCGTTGATATTCCACAGTTTTTAGTTACTGATACGCGTATTGCGCTAGGCGAAATTGGTGCTGCGGTAATGGCCAGTGTGGCACCAAAAACTATCGCAATTACAGGTAGTGTCGGTAAAACCACAGTAAAAGAAATGTGCGCAGCTATTTTAGCTCCTCACGGTGAAGTACTGTCTACCAAAGGTAATTTTAATAATGATATTGGCGTGCCATTAACCTTGTTACGCCTAGAACCGCAGCACAAATATGCGGTCATTGAGCTTGGCGCTAACCATATTGGTGAAATTGCCTATACCACGGCGATGACTAAGCCCGATGTTGCCGTTGTTTGTAATGTGGCAGCTGCACATATTGAGGGTTTTGGCTCTCTTGCGGGTGTAGCAACGGCTAAAAGTGAAATTTACGATGGTTTGAAAGAGCATGGCATTGCGCTAGTTAACTTTGACAGCGAATTCAGTGATGGTTGGCTTACTAAGTTACAAGGGCGCAGTGTAAAACGTTTTTCAAGCACTGAACAACTAGATATTTGGGCAGAAGAAGTCAGTCTCGATGAGCAAGCTCATGCTTCTTTTTATATTTGTACCAAGCAGCAGCGAGTACCCGTTAAGCTTGCATTACCTGGTCGTCACAATGTTACAAACGCCCTTATAGCAGCTGCATTAACCTGTGAATTTGGCGTTAGTCTTGAGGCGGTGGCAACGGCACTAGCAACCATGGCTGAAGTAAAAGGCCGAGTAAACATTATTCAAGTCAATGAAACACTAACCGTGATTGATGACACTTATAATGCCAATGTGCAATCGGTTAAAGCCGCGATTGATTTACTTAGTGATATACAAGGTCAGCGTATTTTAGCGTTAGGTGATATGGGAGAACTTGGTGAAGAAGCTGCGCTTTATCACCAACAAGTTGGCACCTATGCCAAACAACAAGGTATTGATGAGTTGTATAGCTTAGGTGTATTGAGTCAATACGCCAGTGATGAATTTGCTAAACCACAGCGGCATTTTTCAAGCCGCGAGGAACTGTTGCAACAATTGCAAGCACAGTTAACTGACTCAGCACAAAAAACCACCATAGTCGTGAAGGGATCGCGCAGTTCTCGCATGGAATTATTAGTACAAGATTTAGTTAACAGCCAGCAAACTGGCCGCAATGGAGTATCTCAATGTTAGTTTGGCTGGCCGAGTATTTAACACAATATTACAGTGCATTTAATGTGTTCTCGTATTTAACCGTTCGCGCTGTATTTGGTATTTTAACGGCATTATTAATTTCATTGTATTTTGGCCCTAAGTTGATCCGGGCATTGCAAAGAATGCAAATTGGTCAAGTAGTTCGTAACGATGGCCCGGAGTCGCATTTATCGAAAAAAGGCACCCCAACCATGGGAGGCTTGTTAATTTTAGCGTCTATTTTTACCAGTACTTTGCTGTGGGCTGATTTAGCGAATAAATATGTATGGGCTACCTTGTTTGTGATCGGCTCATTGGGAATTGTTGGCTTTGTTGATGATTACCGTAAAGTGATCCGCAAAGATCCAAAAGGGTTAATTGCTAAATGGAAGTATTTTTGGCAGTCAGTGATTGCCTTAGTGGTTGCCTGCGCATTATTTTTTACTGCTAATCATGCCAACGAAACATCATTAGTAGTGCCGTTTTTTAAAGATGTATTACCGCAACTAGGTTTGTTTTACATAGTTATGACTTACTTTGTAGTGGTGGGTACGTCAAATGCTGTGAATCTGACCGATGGCTTGGATGGTCTGGCCATTGTACCGACTATTTTAGTGGCAGCAGCATTGGCTATTATCGCTTACTTAACAGGTAACGTGAATTTCTCAGCTTACTTGCATATTCCACATTTACCATTGGCCAGTGAGTTGGTTGTGGTATGTACCGCCATTGTTGGTGCCGGATTAGGCTTTTTATGGTTTAACACTTACCCAGCACAAGTATTTATGGGTGATGTTGGTTCATTAGCGCTTGGTGGAGCATTGGGTATTATTGCTGTATTAGTTCGCCAAGAGTTAATTTTAATCATTATGGGCGGTGTATTTGTGATGGAAGCACTGTCGGTTATCTTGCAAGTTGGCTCTTATAAATTACGTGGCCAACGGATTTTTAGAATGGCACCAATCCATCATCATTACGAATTAAAAGGCTGGCCTGAGCCACGAGTTATCGTGCGTTTTTGGATAATTTCTATCGTGCTAGTGTTAGCTGGCCTAGTAACATTAAAGATCAGGTAAATGACGTATTTAAACGAGATGAAAAACAAACATATTACAGTGCTCGGACTCGGTGTAACCGGTCTGGGCATTGTGCGTTTTTTATTATCTCAAGGTTTAACGCCTAATGTAGTTGATAGTCGCCAATCACCGCCCGGTTGTGATTGGTTACAACAACATGCGCCAAATTTAACGACGCAGTTTGGTAATTTGGCAACTGCACAGCTTGAAAGCGCTGATATGATCATCATCAGCCCCGGTTTAAGTTTAACACTTCCAGCAGTTGCACAAGCAATGCAAGCGGGTGTTGAAGTGATTGGTGATATTGAGTTATTTGCTCGTTTAACAGACAAGCCGGTGGTGGCTGTAACAGGCTCTAACGGTAAATCGACTGTCGTTACGTTGGCTTATGAAGTATTGAAAACGGCTGGCTATAAAGTCGGACTTGGCGGAAATATTGGTACTGCCGCACTGGATTTATTAGCTGATGATTTTGATGTTTACGTATTAGAGCTATCGAGTTTTCAGCTCGATACGATGCACAGCTTAAAACCGGTTAGCGCTACGGTACTTAATGTGTCGGAAGATCATTTAGACCGTTACCCGAGCTACCAAGCCTATATTGATTCAAAACAAACGATTTATGCTAATGCCGCGCTGGCTGTAGTAAATAAGACTGACCCAGCAACGTATACAAAAACAATGCCGCAATTAAGCTTTGGCTTAGAAAATGCGGATTATTGTTTAATGACGTATCAAGGTGACAGTTACTTTAGTTATCAAGGCAAAGCTCTATTGCCTGTTAGTAGCTTGGCCGTAGTTGGTCGTCATAATCAGCTAAATGCGTTAGCGGTTATGGCATTATTGAGCCCATTTGATATCAGTGCTAGTCAGTTTGCACAAGCTTTTAGCCAATTTACTGGCTTGGCGCATCGTTGTCAGTTTGTTGCCGAGCAAGCGGGGGTTAAATATTTTAATGACTCTAAAGCTACGAATGTCGGGGCCACCATTGCGGCGATAGAAAGTTTAGCCGATCAGGCCAAGCAACTAGTGGTGATTGCCGGAGGCGATGCCAAAGGCGCCGATCTCGATAGCTTAAAGCCGTATTTACAACAGCAAGTTAAAGCGCTTATTTGTTTTGGTAAAGATGCCAAAGCACTGGTTGCGTTGACTGACAAAGGCCACTTAACAGAAAATATGCAGCAAGCGGTGATGCTTGCCAAGCAACTTGCCACTGCGGGCGATATTGTGTTGCTTGCACCTGCATGTGCCAGTATAGATATGTATAACAATTATATGCAACGTGGTGAGCACTTTAGTCAATGCGTATTAGCGGAGGCAGTATGATTGCTTTAGCTAATATTCGTGACACCCTGACTCCCAAGCCTTCGGCGCAGTTATACGATGTGCCACTGTTATATTGTGTGATCATGCTAATTGGCTTGGGGTTTGTGATGGTGACGAGTGCGTCGATGCCGACCGCTGATCGCTTATTTAACAATCCCTATCATATTATTATTCGCCACAGCATGTTTTTGGCGATGGGCTTTGTGCTGTTTTGGATCACCTGTTGTGTACCAATGACTTGGTGGAAACGCTCGAATCCTTACTTATTACTGTTTGGCATGGCGCTACTGATAGTGGTGTTAATCGTTGGACGTGAAGTGAATGGCGCAAAACGTTGGATCCCAGTAGGTCCGGTGGGCTTTCAGGTCGCTGAAGCGGCTAAATTATTCTTTTTCAGTTATATCGCCGGTTACTTAGTGCGTAAACGTGAGGAAGTTCAAGAAAATATCAAAGGCTTTGCTAAGCCAATCGCGGTGTTTGCAGTTTACGCATTGTTGATTTTATTACAGCCCGATTTAGGCACTGTGGTGGTGATGTTTGTAACTACCGTAGGCTTATTGTTCTTAGCTGGGGCTAAGTTATGGCAGTTTTTTGCCTTGATATTAACAGGTGTAGGCTTAGTCGTATTGCTCATTATTGTTGAGCCATATCGGATGGCGCGGGTGGTCGGTTTTCTAGAGCCATGGGATGACCCATTTGGTAAAGGCTACCAGTTAGTACAATCGCTGATGGCATATAGCCAAGGTGGTTGGTTTGGCCAAGGTTTAGGTAATAGTGTGCAAAAATTGCAATATTTACCTGAGGCCCATAATGACTTTATTTTTGCGGTGATTGGCGAAGAGTTAGGTTTTATCGGTATCGTCAGTATTTTAATGGTGTTTGGTACTTTGGTGTTTAGAGCACTGTTAATTGGTCAGCAAGCACTTAAATGTGGCAAAGAATATGAAGGTTACTTTGCATTCGCAATAGGTATTTGGTTTGCATTTCAAACCATGGTTAATGTGGGGGCGAGTGCCGGTATTTTGCCAACCAAAGGTTTAACCTTGCCGTTTGTATCTTATGGTGGCTCAAGTTTACTTATCATGACTATTGCGGCAGGTATTTTATTACGCGTGGATTTTGAAACCAAAATGGCCACTAAACAAGCAACATCCGGTGGAGGCAAGCGATGAATAAAAAATTAGTCGTTGTTGCTGGCGGTACTGGCGGTCATATTTTTCCCGGCATAGCTGTGGCTGATCACTTAAGGCAACAAGGTTGGCAAGTGAGTTGGATTGGCACTGCTGATCGAATGGAAGCGCAGGTTGTACCAAAGCATAATATTGAGATTGATTTTATTAATGTTAAAGGTGTACGTGGCAATGGCTTTGCACGTTTAGTAAAAGCCCCTTTTATGGTGATTAATGCCATATTACAAGCACGCAAAGTATTGAAAAAACAACAACCTGATGTTGTGTTAGCAATGGGCGGCTATGTTACTGGGCCGACTGGCATTGCCGCAAAAAGCTTAGGTATACCACTGGTGATCCATGAGCAAAATGCAGTTGCCGGTATGAGCAATAAGTACTTAGCCAAGTTTGCCAATAAAGTGTTGGCTGCATTTCCGCAAGCATTTGCCTCTGGATACAGTGACGTGGTTGGTAATCCGGTACGAGCCAGCGTAGCAAATGTGGCAATGCGGGAAGTATCAAGTCCGGTTAATGTGTTGGTCGTTGGTGGCTCGTTAGGTGCGCAGGTGCTAAACCAAACTTTGCCAGCAGCATTTAAACAGCTCAGTGAAGAGTTTCAGATCAATACATGGCATCAAACCGGTAAAGGTCATTTAAGCTCAGTAACACAGGCATATCAGCAGCAAGGTTTTAGTGCTGAACAAGCTAAGGTGGCTGAGTTTATTGATGATATGGATACGGCTTATGGCTGGGCAGATATTGTAATTTGCCGCGCGGGGGCGTTAACCGTAAGTGAGATTGCTGCTGCAGGAAAAATGGCCGTGTTTGTGCCGTTTCCGCATGCGGTTGACGATCATCAAACTGCGAATGCAAAATTTTTAGTTGATGGCAATGCGGCATTATTAATGCCACAGGGGCAGTTCAATCAACACAGTATTGTTGAACTATTACGCCCGTATTTAGCCAAACCAGCATTAATCAGTGAACTTGCAGGCAATGCTAAGCAATTGGCGACACTAGAAGCTACTGCAAATGTCGCATGGCATTGTATGGATGCCGCAGGTGTCCCCTTGTCAGCGCTGCAAGTAACAGAAAAAAGAGATAATTAAGTGAAACAAATGTCAACACACAAGAGCACTCGCCCGGCAATGCGCCGAATTAGCACTATCCACTTTATTGGTATTGGTGGCGCAGGAATGGGCGGTATTGCTGAAGTACTCGCATTTGAAGGATATCGTATTACTGGCTCTGATATTGCCCATAGTGCAATGACCGAACGTTTGATCCAAGCTGGCGCTGAAGTGTTTATTGGCCATCATCAAAGTAATGTTAAAGATGCCAATGTAGTGGTGGTTTCAAGTGCAATTGATGAAACTAACCCTGAGATTATTGCAGCTAAGGCGGCACGTATTCCGGTTGTGCGCCGTGCAGAGATGTTGGCCGAGCTAATGCGCTTTCGCCACGGTATTGCTATCGCTGGCACTCATGGTAAAACCACCACCACTAGTTTGATCGCGAGTATTTATGCTCAAGCTGGGCTGGATCCAACCTTTATTATTGGTGGCTTACTTAATAGTGCGGGTAGTAACGCAAAAGTCGGTAAAAGTGATTTTTTAATTGCTGAAGCTGATGAGAGTGATGCGTCATTCTTGCATTTGCAACCTATGGTATCGGTGATCACTAATATTGAAGAAGATCACATGGATACCTACGGCGGTAGCTTAGAAAAAATGAAAGACACTTATGTGGATTTCATTCATAACCTGCCTTTTTATGGCCTTGCTGTGGTGTGTATCGATTCAGAAGTGGCAGCTGAGCTTATTCCGCGATTTGGCCGTCCTGTGATCACTTATGGTGAATCGAGCGACGCCGATTACCGCATGACTGATTTTAGCCAAACGGCAAATACCAGTCAGTTTAAAGTGCGCACTAAGCAAGGTGATGAATTAACTGTGCATTTAAATATGCCAGGTAAACATAATGCATTGAACGCCACTGCAGCGATTGCTGTTGCAAAAGATCAACAAATAGCTGATCACGCGATTTTAGAAGCATTGCAACAGTTTGAAGGTATCGGACGTCGTTTTCAGCATTATGGCGATTTTGAAAACGAACGTGGCAAAGTAATGCTGGTGGATGATTATGGTCATCACCCTTCAGAAGTTGCAGCGACTATAGCGGCAATTCGCCAAGGCTGGCCTGATAAACGCTTAGTAATGGTTTATCAACCACATCGCTTTACTCGTACTCGTGATTTATATGAAGACTTTGTAAAAGTGTTAGCCGATGTTGATCAGTTATTATTGCTTGATGTATACGGCGCTGGTGAAGAGCCAATTATTGGCGCAGACAGTAAAAGTTTATGTCGTAGCTTACGTCAACGCGGTAAAGAACCACTGCATGTTGCAAGTAGCTCTGAACTAGCTGGAGTATTAGCTGATACGTTACAAGATAATGATTTAGTTATAACCCAAGGTGCTGGTAATATTGGTCAATTAGTAAAAACACTCGCGGCGACATCGCTGTCGATTGAGCAACTTAAGCAGGTAAAGGTATGACGCAATTAAACACACAGTTTGGCAAAGTGGCAGTGTTGTTTGGTGGACACTCAGCTGAGCGCGAAGTATCACTAAAATCAGGCCAAGCGGTATTGAACGCATTACAAAATGCGGGCGTTGATGCCATTGGCTTTGATCCAAAAGAGCAACCGTTATGGCAATTAAAAGAACTCGGCATTGAACGAGTATTTATCGCCCTGCATGGTCGCGGTGGTGAAGACGGTACTATTCAAGGTGCACTTGAGTTTATGGGGTTGCCATACACTGGCAGTAACGTATTAGGCTCAGCATTGGCGATGGATAAAATACGTTGTAAGCATTTATTTAAATCTGCGGGCTTGAGCACTGCGCCTTATGCGGTGGTGGATAGCAAACGTGGTTTTGATGCTACAGCGATAATGAATGAACTGAAAAAAGTGATGGTAAAACCGTCGCACGAAGGTTCTAGCATTGGTATGGCGCAAGCAAATAATGCGCAAGAGCTTGAAGCTGCTTTAGCCGAAGCGTTTAAGTTTGACAGCCAAGTACTGGTTGAGCAGTGGATAACAGGGCGCGAATTTACAATCACTGTACTAGGCGATGAGGTACAGCCAGTAATTGAAATGACCACCCCGAATGGTTTTTATGATTACCAAGCAAAGTATCAGTCAAATACCACGCAATATCATTGCCCAGCAGACTTATCAGCTGGCGATACCACGCATTTACAAGCAATGGCTTTAGCGGCATTTGATCTGGTGGGTGCCAGTGGTTGGGGTCGTGTTGATGCAATGCAAGATGCAGACGGTAACTTTTATTTGTTAGAAGTAAACACAGTACCAGGAATGACTGAAAAATCGTTAGTGCCAATGGCTGCTAAAGCAAATGGTGCAAGCTTTGAGCAATTAGTTGTTCGCATTTTGGAGCAAACGCTTTAATATGCATCCCTTTTTGGAAAAAGCGCAACAATTAAAACAGCAACTCAATTGGTCGTTAATCTTTGGTGTGAGCTTTTTCCTTATTGTAGTTTTTAGCTTAGTACAAATAACCAGCGGCGTTAGACAGTGGTTGGTGGAAAAT
The DNA here is from genome assembly GCF_028885455.1 of Pseudoalteromonas rhizosphaerae. Lineage (NCBI taxonomy): Bacteria > Pseudomonadati > Pseudomonadota > Gammaproteobacteria > Alteromonadales > Pseudoalteromonadaceae > Pseudoalteromonas > Pseudoalteromonas rhizosphaerae. The sequence continues at coordinate 5,016,964 of NZ_CP118496.1, read as the reverse complement.
AAAGATGCGCAGATAAAGCATTTAGCGGTGTTGGGGAAACCTCAATATACGGACGAAAAAGCGATTATTGGCGCGATTAAAAAAGCTGACTTATCGAGTTTTTTTGATTTAGATGTTAAACATGTTCAACATTTGGTTCAAGAGCTGCCATGGGTGGCTACTGCATCGGTACGCAAGCAGTGGCCAGATACATTACAAGTGTATGTGGTAGAGCATCAGGCCGTCGCAGTGTGGAACAGTGATTTATTACTTAACCAAAGCGGTGAAGTGTTTCAAGCTAGCAGTGCGAAGCTCAGTGACGAGCTGCCACAACTTTATGGCCCTGAGGGCAGTGAGTTTGAAGCTTGGGGAGCTTTCAAGCAGCTTGATGAAATGCTTAAGGTCAATAGTTTTAAGTTAACCAGTCTTGCATTGTCAGAGCGATTTTCATGGCAGTTATGGCTCGATAACGGTATTCGCCTTAAATTAGGGCGTAAAGAAAAAGCTAAACGGGTACAGCGGTTTATAGATGTTTACCCGCGGATGGAAAAACGTGCAGATGCACAAGTAGATGTAGTGGATTTACGGTATGATACCGGCCTTGCAGTGAGCTGGAAGCTCCTGGAAGAAGCGCAATTACAAAATAAGAGTAAGGCATGACTAAGTCAGCAGAAAGAAACCTAGTGATTGGATTAGACGTTGGCACCTCAAAAGTGGTGGCCACGGTTGGTGAAATCACCGCAGATAACAAACTCAGCATTGTTGGGGTTGGCAGCCAAGTGTCCCATGGTATGGATAAAGGCGGCGTAAACGACCTTAACTTGGTGTCGGAGTCTATTCGTCGTGCAATCGATGAAGCTGAACTTATGGCTGATTGCCGTATTAGCTCCGTGTATTTGGGGATCTCAGGTAAACATATTCAGTGCCAAAACGAAAGTGGTGTTGTGGCAATTAATAACACTGAAGTGACTGATGAAGACATTGAAAATGTTATTCATATTGCGCGCTCTGTGCCTATTTCAGCCGAACGTAAAATGCTGCATGCGCTGCCGCAAGAATATAGTATCGATATGCAAGAAGGGATTAAAAACCCGCGTGGTATGAGTGGTGTACGAATGGAAGCCCGTGCTCACATCATAACTTGCTCAAACGATATGGCGAAAAATATTGAAAAATGTGTTGAGCGTTGTGGTCTTGAAGTTGACCAACTGATTTTCACCGCATTAGCGTCGTGTTATTCGGTATTAACCGATGACGAAAAAGAGCTTGGTGTTGCGGTACTTGATATCGGTGGCGGTACGATGGATATCACTATTTATATCAATGGTGCGTTGCGCCACTCTGCAGTTATTCCTGTAGCGGGTAACCAAGTTACTGGCGATATTGCAAAAATATTTCGTACACCGATATCCCATGCTGAATCACTCAAGGTACAATATGCCTGTGCAAGTAGCCAAATGGCCAGCAGCGAAGAAACTATTGAAGTGCCTAGTGTAGGCGGGCGACCAGCGCGGTTAATGTCGCGTCATACCTTATCTGAGGTGGTTGAGCCACGTTTTAGAGAATTATTTGAATTAGCGATGGAAGAAATTCATCGTTCAGGATTAGCAGACCAAATTGCAGCAGGACTCGTCATTACTGGCGGTAGTGCTAAAATGGCTGGCGCGATGGAAGTGGCTGAAGACATTTTCCAGATGCCAGTGAGAATAGGCAAACCTATAGGGATAGTTGGTTTGACAGATTATGTAGATGACCCTTCATATGCAACGGCGGTTGGCTTATTACAATATGGCCGCACAATGCAATCGATGAATGCACAAAAATCGAAACCTGAAGGCGATAATAGTTGGTGGAACCGCATAACGAAGTGGTTTCAAGGCGAGTTTTAATACTCAAGTCGGAGAGTAAACATGTTTGATATAATGGAACAACACAGCGAAGAAGCTGTTATAAAAGTAATAGGCGTGGGCGGCGGCGGCGGTAACGCTGTTGAGCACATGGTTAAGCAACAAATTGAAGGCGTGCGTTTTATTGCCGCTAATACGGATGCTCAGGCATTACGTAACTCATCAGCAGATATTACGGTGCAACTAGGTACTCAGATCACGTCTGGGCTAGGTGCGGGTGCAAACCCTGATGTAGGTCGTAAATCAGCAGAAGAAGACGCCGATACTATTCGTGCCAGCCTTGAAGGTGCTGATATGGTATTTATCGCAGCGGGTATGGGCGGTGGTACTGGCACAGGTGCTGCGCCTGTGGTTGCCAAAATTGCTAAAGAGTTAGGTATTTTAACGGTTGCTGTAGTGACACGTCCGTTTGACTTTGAAGGTAAAAAGCGCGCAGCAGCGGCTGAACAAGGCATTAACGAATTGTCAGAAATTGTAGATTCACTTATTACAATTCCTAACAATAAATTGCTTAAAGTTTTAGGCAAAGGGACTACACTATTAGACGCATTCGCTAAAGCTAATGATGTATTATTTGGTGCCGTGCAAGGTATTGCGGAACTAATTACTCGTTCTGGTTTGATTAACGTGGATTTCGCCGACGTACGTACAGTAATGTCAGCCATGGGTACTGCGATGATGGGCACAGCGTCTGCATCGGGTCCTGATCGTGCGCAAGAAGCTGCAGAAGCTGCAATCTCAAGCCCACTACTTGAAGACGTTGATTTAACTGGCGCGAAAGGCATCCTAGTTAACATCACTGCAGGTATGGATATCGCAATTGAAGAGTTTGAAATTGTTGGTAATCACGTTAAAGCATTAGCATCTGAAAATGCGACTGTGGTGGTTGGTGCGGTTATTGACCCTGAAATGACTGATGAACTACGTGTAACTGTAGTCGCTACAGGTTTAGGCGGCGATCGTCGTCCACAGTTTGGTATTGTCGATAACGGCTTTAAAAAAGCGTCAGGTTCTGATGTTAGCAGTTCAACAAACCAAACTAGCAGTATGTATGTACCAAGCTTTGCAAGCCAAGGTAGTGGCGATGAAATGACTGCTGCTCCAGCGATTGAAAAGCATGAATCGAGCAAGACAACGCAAAGCAATAGTGGTTTATCTAAAACTAATGATAGCGGTAAAAAGTCTAATAAATCAGAAGGTGGCGATTATTTCGACATCCCTGCATTTTTAAGAAAACAAGCAGATTAAGCAAAAAGGTAATTGTTTTTGTTTAAAAAGCGAACGAATTTGGCAGCTGGTCGTATATGTGATATAATCGGCGGTCTAACTGTAACTATAAGTGAGCGAAGCTATGATTAAACAGCGTACCATTGCAGAGATAGTCAAAGCCATAGGAATTGGACTTCACAAAGGTGAGAAGGTCACTATTACTCTCCGACCTGCGAGCGCAAATACTGGGATAGTATTTCGTCGTGTCGACCTTGATCCGGTTGTTGATTTTGAAACAACACCTGAAGCCGTTGGCGATACGCAATTATGTACCTGTTTAACTAATAAAGATGGCGTTCGCTTATCTACGACTGAGCACCTTATTGCTGCGGTAGCGGCAATGGGTATCGATAATTTGATCGTTGAATTAGATAGCTCAGAAGTACCAATAATGGATGGTAGTGCATTACCATTCATTTATTTGTTACAAAAAGGCGGCATTGCAGAGCAGAATGCGGCTAAGCGCTTTATTCGTATTAAAGAAAAAGTACGTATTGAAGAAGGTGATAAATGGGCCGAGATTGAACCATATGATGGTTTTCATATCGACTTTGAAATTGCTTTCGATCATCCGGCAATCAATGAAAGCCGCCAACGTATCGGTTTAGATATTACGGCACAAAGCTTTACGGAAGAAATCAGCCGCGCACGTACTTTTGGCTTTATGAAAGACATTGAATATATGCATGCTAATAACCTAGCTTTAGGTGGCAGCATGGATAACGCCGTGGTATTGGATGAGTTTAAAGTACTTAATCCTAACGGTCTGCGTTATAGCGATGAGTTTGTTAAGCATAAGATTCTAGACTGTGTTGGTGACATGTTTATGACAGGCCACAACATTTTAGGAAAAATTACAGCTTATAAATCAGGCCATGACCTGAACAATAAGTTACTTCGTAAAATTATGGCGACTGAGTCAGCATGGGAATGGGCAACATTTGATACCCCAGTATACATGCCAGCACCAGGTTTAGAAGTAGCCACAGCTTAATCGCAAACGCTTAAAACAGTTATAAAAAATGACGCTATCTAGCGTCATTTTTTTGTTTAAATATTGCGGTTTAGTTTTTTAATGTTATACCAATCGTGTTAAGTTACTGACCATTTATAGCGACAGATAAATGGAGTCATAACAAGGCGTAAATTTTGACATGTAGTTGTTCTACTTAAAAAATTATAACGCAGTTAGCGCTTTATTTAGCTCGCTAGAATGGTTAAATATTTAAGTCGATTGGTATTAAACCTTTTTACAATCCTAACAGCTGTTGTAACTGTACCAGCTCAGTCACTTGGTATGTTGGTTCAATGCCTTCTGGCAGAACTGTGTTGGGGTGCTGTAGCCAGCAGGTATCAATCCCGGCATTTTGGCCACCTAAGATATCACTGCTTGCGGTATCACCGACCATCAAGATCTGTTCTTTTGGTGGATTACCTAACAGTTCAAAAGTGTGATAAAAAATTTCTGCGGCTGGTTTTGCAATTCCCACTTGCTCAGAGATAACTAAACAATCAAACATCTCTTTTAATCCGGTATGCTCTAAGCGGCGTGCTTGTAGCTGGGTAAAACCATTAGTGATAATGCCTAATTTAGCATGCGGTTTTAGTTTATTTAGCAGTTCAATAGCGCCAGGTAATGGTTCGCAGATCTCAGCCATGGCAGTTAAAAAATTATCATTAAGCTGTTGAGCTGGAACATTGAGCTTATTAGCCCACTCACTAAATCGAGTGACTTGTAGGTGAGTAGCGGAAATAGTATTGTTTTGATACTCAAGCCACAACGGTTTATTTGTTGCTTGATAATGACTGTAATCAGCGTCATTAAAATCTACGCCATAAACTGCAAACATTCTTTTTAAGCCTGCATAGGCATTAAAGCTAAATAAGGTTTCGTCGGCATCAAATAAAACATGGGTGTACTTCATTAAACTTCCTTAGAGTAAAGCGCGGGATGAAGAAAAGGCGCCATAGCGAGTGTCAGCGCTTGCGTATAGGTACTTTCTCGGGTGGCATGATGATTAGTTAATAAACCAATAGCACCGCCTTGCTGTTTGATATTGGTAGTATTAAATGCGTTATCCATTACATCGCCAAGTTCTTTGCCTTGCAATAACGCATTATACAGGCTTGGGGGTAAAGGAAGGTTACTACTACGACCGATAGCACGTTGTTGGTTATCAGCAACGACTACAAATGCAAAGGTAGCGGGGCCGTAGCTAAATTGCTCAGCACCACCTTCCATTGCAACATAAAAATCAGCTTGGTAATGCTGTTGGCAATACAAGACACGATTTTGTGCGCCTATTCGTGTTTCATCTTCACCTATTGGCTGATCAGGTACTTGTGAAGGTGCATCAACTCCTTGACAATCAATCGTCATATCAGGGTAATAGAGAGAGAAAATACTGCGGGCAGCATTTATTTTTACCGGATTTTTGGAACCGACGAGAATGCGTAATGGCTCTGTCATGCTGATATCTCCTTTTATGATGAAGTCAGCAGTTTACATAAGCTATGTATTTCAGCAAGCGTATTTCTTAAATAGGCAAATCAACGGGGGCTAATTCGGCAAGCGCACGCTTTTTAAGGATAATATCTTTGATAAGTGGGGTTAATACTAACTCCATAGCGAGTCCCATTTTTCCACCAGGGACCACTAAGGTGTTGATCCTCGACATAAAGCTGCCTTCTATCATACGTAGGTAATACGGAAAATCGACGTCATCTATGCCACGAAAACGAATAACTACAAAGCTTTCATCAAGGGACGGAATATCTTTTGCGCTAAATGGGTTTGAGGTGTCAACGGTTGGCACGCGCTGAAAGTTTATGTGAGTTCGTGAGAACTGTGGCGTAATGTGATTAATGTAATCATCCATACTGCGGACAATTGAGCCCATAACAGCTTCGCGAGAGTGACCACGTTCAGAGGTGTCGCGGATTAACTTTTGGATCCACTCAAGGTTAATGATAGGCACCATACCAATTAGTAAATCAACATGCTTAGCTACATCATGATCTTCATCGACAACACCGCCATGCAGTCCTTCGTAGAATAAAATATCGGTACTGCTTTCCAGTTCTTGCCACGGAGTAAAGGTACCTGGTAGTTGATTGTATGGCACGGCTTCGTCAAAGGTATGCAAATAACGACGTAATTTACCTGCTCCAGTATCGCCATAGGTGCTGAACAAACCTTCAAGGGCTGCAAAGTCATTAGCTTCACGACCAAAGTAACTAATGTGTTTACCTTCTTGCTGCGCTTCGCGAACTTTTTTATCCATCTCAGGACGAGTATAGCGATGAAAACTGTCGCCCTCTATAAATGCGGCCTCAATATTAAGACTACGAAATATATGCTTAATAGCACTTGTCGTGGTGGTAGTACCCGCACCAGATGAACCAGTGATCGCAATAATAGGATGTTTAGCTGACATAATTTTTCTCGTTTTAAGTAGCTCTGTAGTTATAAGGCGTAGTAAGGGGGTAGGTCAAGTGACATATCAATAACAGACTTGGGAATAACTATAAAATAGCGCTATTATAAGGGCGATAAAAATAATTAGAGAATGATATGAAATTGACTTTACCTTGGCTAAGTTTTGTTGCCACCCTTGCAGTTACCCCTAATAGCGTTTTAGCTGCGATGCCAAAAAGCGAAATTTTACTTGCTAAACTTAACACAGAATATGGGTTACAAGTAAGCCGTATCACTAATAATGATGTTTATAATAATCAGCCTTTACTTACCAAAGGTGGTATTTATTTTACCCAAGAAGTGCAAAGTGATGGGCAAAGTCAAACAGATCTAGCTTTTTATGATTTTACCAATAAGCAAGTAACTAATTTAACAAATACTGCTGTGAGTGAATACTCGCCGACTTTAACACCTAATGGTAAGGCACTGTCAGCTATCGTAGTTGAGGCGGATGGTAAGCAAAAGTTATGGCAATATCCGTTTGACGATAATGTTAAACCAAGTCGTATTTTTGAGTGGATAGAACCAGTTGGTTATCATGCCTGGGGCGCCAAAAATGATATGGTGATGTTTATTTTAGGCGAACCACATACTTTACAATATACTCAGGTTGCTGCAGCGAAGCCAAAAGTGGTTGCTGAGCATATTGGCCGTACGTTGACATTTAACCATGCATTAGCTGCCTATACATTTAGTTATAGCAAAGCGCAGCAGCACTGGTTAGCAAGTTATGATCCGCAAGAAAATACCGTCACTGACCTCTTTCGTTTACCGCAGACGGTACAAGATTACGCATTTAAAGACGCTAATACGGTCATTTATGCGGTCGATAATCGTGTTTACCAGCGCCAGCTAAATAGCCCTGAACAGGTCTCGCTATGGCTTGATTTAACGCCTTTCTGTGACACCAATATTACCCGTATGAGCTACTTAAATGATCAACTCGCTTTTGTATGCGTTAAATAACTATAATATAAAACTTTGCAGGTTCTTGGCTGTGCTGTAGTTTACAGCTAAGAGCTTAATGAAAATCAAGGATATCCATGTCAGCTAGTCCAGAGCAAATCAACGAGCAACTTATTGCATTAGAGTGCCGTAGTAATTTTAGAATTAAGAATATCACTGAATATATGTTACCTAAGTCCAAAGAAGCAATTTATCTGCATATAGAAGGTGGCCAAGCTAAGCTTGTGCTTCGTCCTGCACTGGAAGTCTTTAGTGATGATTTTAATAAAATAGCAGGCGTTAACCGCATTAGCGGTTTTTTTCATAGTAGTGAAATGACACGGTTTCCAACGCGTATTTTTAAAAGCACGAATCCAATCCATTATGGAATTGGTTTTAAAATGACCAGCGTTGAAGGAGCAAAAGAGTTTATTTCTCAGCTAGTAAAAATTATCAATGGATAAATAACGCTGTTGATAAAAAACGGCAAGCCAATGGCTTGCTGTTTTTGTAGATATATACCCAAGCCACCTCAAGATGCGAGTTTCAGTTGGAATTAAAAGCGATTTAGGCAAGGCATTGATTGCAAAGAATGGTGATTCCCTTGTTAAAATCAATAACGCAGTATAAATCGCTTTTAAACCAACCCCTTGGGCGTTTCACAGGCACTTACTCTCATCGTTGTTCCTTCTTAAAAGGGACTGCCATTCTTGCAAAGTAACGCCTTGATATTAAGCACCTGTGAAACGCTGAATTCTGCATCTTGAGATGGTTTGGGTATAAATTAACGTTTTAAGAAACTATTAACTGAAGCTAGTTCACGTTCTTTAAGTGCAATACAATTATTTACGCTTTCTTCAAGCTTGCTTAAGGTACGGGCATAACCTGGCTCATCAGCAATTTTGCTCATAAAGAAAGTTTGCGTTTTTGCTAAGCTGCTGGCGCTACAACCTGAGGTGGTAAAGTTAGGCAGGTTAGGTACGAAGAAAGGTGGCAAGTTTGCAACTACCTTATCGTAATTCGCGTATATCCATTCAATAAACAAAGCTTCACGGGCTTTCGTGTAAGCCTGTCCTGACATAATCGTACGCATGTCAGATGCAGTGACATCGTCAGTTAAGCTGTAATTTAATACCTTAGTTTGTAGCTCTGGCGTGCCAAAGTAACTCATAGCCGCTAGCATTTTTGTACGCACTTGCGGATCTTTGGTAGTTTTAAAGGTATTTATATATGCATCGAGTAGGTTTTTATCACCATGGAATGCGGCTAAGTTTAAGTAGATTGAAGCAAGGTACGGATCAACTTTTTCTGGGTTATTTAAGTAAACACGGGCTTGTGCCTTGGCGGTATTGATAACACTTTGATCTGCACCATCAAAACCTAAACGCGCAACTACTTGAGTACGTAATTGCGAGATTGCAGCATCTTCTTTAACTTTTGCAGTTAAACCATACTGTTTAGCTGCAGGCATGATGCTTTTACGAATAAATTCAGGCCACAGGTCTTGGTTGCTTTCATCTTCAAAGGTACGCTTTTGTGCGGCTAAATAACCCAAAGCGGTATTAGCAACGCGTGGGTGTTTGTCGCTTACAAAAACTTCTAGTGTTTGCATTAAATGTGCAGCAGAAATAACACCAGCATCTAGTAATGCATCAGCGGCAGACAATAACGCTAAACGTTCTCGTACTGTCAATGACTGTGCGGCGTTATCAATCAATGCAGCAAATTGTTTATCATCCATCACCCAGCGGTAATAACCTAAAGCGCCTTGATCTGGATAAATCCACTCAGGTTCAAATTCAAGTTCAACAGTTTGATTGGCTTTAGTTAGTAATACATTGGCAGTTTTAACTTTATCGCCAGCACCGTATTTTATTGCAACTGGCACATTCCAAAGCTGTGCAGGAGCATCAACGCCCGCGTTAGTAAAGCGGCTTTGATTAATGGTAATCGTTTTACCTTGCTGAGTTACTTTGATCAGTGGGAATGAAGATTGTTCGATAAACGATTTTAAAACCGCTGCCACATCTTTATTTGACGCTTTACCAAGGGCTTGCCATAAGTCGGCTGCTTCGGCGTTTTTATACGAGAACTCTTTTAAATAAGCGCGAATACCCTGCTGGAAAGCCTCTTCGCCAATCCAGTTTTCAACCATAGCTAATACCGAGCTGCCTTTGCTATAAGCTAAGCCTAGGCCGTCCATAATATCGGCTTCGGTTTTGATTGGTTTACGAATTGGCTTAGTACTTAAACGAGCATCTAACGCCATAACGTTATTTTGCGGCAGGTCTAAATGTGATTCAAATTCAGGGTTAAGCTGGGCTGTGATTTTAGCAGCCATCCAGCTTGCAAACGCTTCATTTAGCCATAAGTCATTCCACCATTTCATGGTTACTAAGTTACCGTACCACTGGTGAGCAAGTTCATGAGCGATGATAGATACATTACGTTGTTTTTTATTGCGAGTCGCTGTAGCCAAATCAAGCAGCAAAATATCTTCACGGTAGGTAACTAAGCCTGCGTTTTCCATGGCACCGAATGGAAACTCTGGAACAGCGACTGAATCTAGTTTTTTATAAACGTAAGGAATACCAAAGTAGCCTTCAAGCGCGGCCAACACTTTTGGCATTGCTTGCTCGGCATATTCACCTAAGTGAATTTTACCTTGTGGCGTGATCACACGACCTGGAATTGGCATGCCTTTGACTTCACGCTCCTCAAATGGACCGACAGCCATGGCCACTAAGTATGAAGGAATTGGCGGTGTTTTATCAAAAAAGTGAGTGGTCATATCGCCATTAACGGTCGTTTTTAACTCAGGTGTATTGGCATACACTTTTTGAGAGCTAGGTGCTGTAATCGTTAATTGGAATGGAATTTTATAACTTGGTTCATCAAATACAGGGAATGCGCGGCGGGCATCGCTCATTTCAAATTGGGTAAATAAATACGGCACACCCTGATCTAAGGTTTTATACAGGCCAACACTTTGGCGATTATAGGGGGCAGTGAAGTCGACTTTAAGCGTGTATTTACCTGGTTGAATTTGCTCATCGCAGCTAAATTTTACTTTACCTGTTTTTAGCATTTCAGCACTTAAGTCACAGTTTTCTGCCCCAAGCAGTTTTGCCATTTGCGTTGCGTAAGCAACACCATTTAGCTCGATATAGTTAGTTGGCTTAAGTACTTCAAGGGCGATTTCGGTCATACCGCTAAAGGTTTCTTGAGCTGGATCAAGCGTTAGAGATACGTGTTGAGAACTTGGTTTTGCGAGCTTTTCTAGGACAAACTCATTAGCATGAGCTGAACTTACTGCAACGGCCACACTGAGTGTGAGTAGGCTTTTAATAAACATAGATATCCCTGATATTTTCTTGTTAGAGTTTTGTGCTCAGTTATCGTAACAGTTTTTAAGCAGTGAGTAATGAGCTAGTTGGTAACAAAGTTTGTCAAATGGTGTGGCGCTGATTAAAGCGGTGCCAATCAATGTGCTGGTTGATCACGCGTATTTGTTGGCAGATCTGATTAAGGGTGATTACATCGCTAAATTCAGTCAATTCATATTCATTAAAACCCAGCAGATAATTAAAAGCATCTTTATTGCCTGCTTGAATTGCATAAATGCGGATTTGCTGCTCAAAATTGAGCCTGAGACTGCTGACAGCGGTTTTCATACCAAGTTGATCGATATTGGGAATATCACACTTTTGTAAGTAGCCGGCACGCTCTCCTTCACCAGAGAACCAAATGCGAACTTTCTCGCTATAGCGACCTGACTTAGATGGTAAGTCAAACAATAGGCGATTGTGTCCTTGTTGTTTAACTGCTGCGATATACTCGTTTAAGCCAGCATCAAAAAGTGCTTGATGGATAGGCACAATACGGGCTTTTATTTTACCGTGGGTATGGAAATGAAAACAAAGGATCTGTTGATGTTCAACAATATCGCACAGTTGTAAATGGCCAATTTCATCACTGTAAGCTCCGCTGTAATAAGCGATTAAAGGGAGCCAAAAATGCCAGTGTTTCGGCTGTTCGCGAGGTAAGCGTTGATCACCATATATATAGCCATGGTAAAGCGTATGTAATTCCATAGCGGAAAAAGGGCGGCGACCAAGATGGGACTTCAACGTAATACCCTGAAAGTAAAGATTTGCGCTAGTTTATAGCAAATAAACCAGCGCAGTAAAGCAATGTTAAATAATGCTTATTCGCTTAGTGCGCGTGCTAATCCAACCGGCTCGATTTCAACACATACTTGGTCGTCATTCCAGTTTAGGCCAACCAGTGCGTCATCTTCTTTTAGATCTTCAACCCAGTCATCTAAAAACTCATCCAAGGTGATTTGCAGTGGGCTGTAATCGGCCCATTCTTCTTTACACTGGGCTTTTGCTGTTGCTTCACTTTCCCACAATAGTAGTACATCGGTGTTTTCAAATTGGTTAGAGTCACAAACCACAAAACCGCCATCTTCAGCACCTAGCGCCCAGATTTGTTCACTTTGACGTACTTTTTCAACAAAACTAACTAGTTCTGATTCAATTTCGATATCACTCATGTGTTTACCCTTAAATGTTAATTACGTGGATCGGTTTGCTGCACTGCCTGTTGCTGAGCAAATGAATAATAGAAATTCATTAACTCGGTATGTGCCGTTAGATCCGTTAACTCGCGGAAGCAAATCCAATCAAGTAAGCAGTATAAACTGATGCACAGGTATTCACAGCTTTTAAATTCTGCATCTGCAAAATGGTTATTTAAATAGCTTAATGTTTCAGCAATGCGTTCATTTTGTAGATTAAAAAATAATTTATCATCCTGTGTATCGAATCCTGAACGCTGACAAAGTAATAGCTCAACCAGCGAATCATTGCATGCATTTATGATTGTTAGTAGGTGCTCTTGTTGCCAATTCAGACGAGTTTGACTGTGTTGTTCGAGCAAAAAGCGGATGATGTTATTTGAATCAGCTAAAGTTTGCTGCTTAGTGATTAGCACTGGAATTTTTCGGGCTGGATTATTTTGTATCATCAGCTGACGATCAGTGTCTGAAAAAATATCTAAGTTGATAAACTCAAGACTACATTGATTTAACAGTGCCCAAATACGAATGCGGCGTACAAATGGCGAGGTTGTTGAGCCTAATAGTTGCATGTGCTTTCCTTAGGATAAAAAGAAAGCCGCAGAGGCGGCTTTCTTTTAGGTTAGTAATAAAACCAACGTTATTCTGTACGACTAGTCACTTCAAGTAAGTGGTAGCCAAACTGAGTTTGCACAGGACCTTGTACTTGATTAATCGGTGCTGAAAATACCACTTTATCAAATTCAGGAACCATCATACCAGGACCAAACTCACCTAATGCACCGCCATCCTGACCTGAAGGGCAGTTTGAATGTGCCTTAGCTAACTCAGCAAAATCTTCGCCTTGTTCAATCTTGGTTTTTAAATCTAAGCACTGCGCTTCGCTGTCTACTAATATGTGTCTTGCACTTGCCACTGTCATAAAATCTCCCGTTTCAAGGTGGTGTTTTTTTAATCAAATCTTACGTTATTCTAGTTCAATAATAACTACTTGTACCAGTATAAAATTAAATATCTGAAATTGCTTGTTCTATTGCTTTAACTAACTTGTCTGAATCAGGCTTGGTTTTGCTATTAAAACGTTCAACCTGTTTGCGATCTGCAGATACAAGATATTTATAAAAGTTCCAATTTGGCGAACTCGTTTGGGCATTTAAATGTTTAAATATAGCATTAGCATCACTGCCTCTGACTTCGCTGGTGGCAAACATCGGGAAAGTTACGCCGTAATTTACAAAGCAAACTTTAGCGGTGTCTTTTTCGTCATCTTCTTCTTGGAAAAAATCATCAGAAGGAAATCCCAGTATCACTAAACCTTGATCTTGGTATTTTTGATACAGTGCTTCAAGACCTTCAAACTGTGGCGTAAAACCGCAGTTGCTTGCCGTATTGACTATTAATAAGGGTTTATTCTTGAATTGACATAAATTAATGCTCTCTTTAGAGCGAAGTTTGCGCATAGTAACATTAGTGAAGTCATCACATGATGTAGCCTCAACCTGCTGTTGGCTTGTTTGCTCTGGCTGTGCATAAACACTACAACTGAGTATTGCGCAGCATAATAATAATTTTTTAAACATACCGATTCCTTAACTTGTTGTGGCTGATCACCCTAGATGGCAGTCTACCGTTTATTTTGCAGTAGTGTCAGTTTAACTCATACGTTACTATGCAATGAATTGATCAACAACCGCTAAAAACAAAATGACAATACGATTAGCAAATAGTAATGATTTAGCCGCTATAGTTGCAATTTATAATGAAACAATCGCAAGTAGAATGGTTACAGCCGACACCGAACAAGTAAGCATAGCAGACAAGCAAAGTTGGTTTAATAGCCATACCGAGCAGCGGCCTATTTACGTTTATGAGCAAGACTCGAAGGTGATAGCTTGGCTTAGTTATAAGTCATTTTATGGCCGTCCAGCCTATGATGGTACGGTAGAGGTCAGTATTTACATTACAGCCAATGCACAAGGTCAAGGGCTTGGTAAACGTTTACTTACTTTTGCCCAAGAGCAAGCTAAGCCATTAAATATTAAAGTACTACTGGCATTTATATTTAGTCATAATATACCGAGTGTTAAATTGTTTGAGCGTTTTGGTTATCAACGGTGGGGAGAGTTGCCTAATGTAGCAATTATGGATGGCAATCACTACAGCTTAACTATTTTAGGTAAGCACTTAGGGTAGCGGTACTCCCAAAAAATAACCTCTTTGATTATGTTAATGCAGAAAACTTAGGCTACGCTTTTACAATCTCAAGTTGATGAAAAGCGTGGTCAAAGCTGTGCGGAAAATATTGATAGTTGATAGCAGTAGCATTTTAGCGATGCGAATAAAAGTATTGCTCGAATTGATTGGCTGTGAAGTTGAGTTGATTCATTTTTCAATGCTACATGAGTGCACTGCGTTTAGTTGTTATGATTTAGTGGCTGTGGCTCATGGCGTTCCATTAGCTACCGCAAATTCTTTAGTAACGCAGATCAATCAAGATCGCTTTTTGCTTCTCGCCCCTAAAGTTGAAAACAATGAACAACTTTCTTCATTTAGTGATCTTAATCGGCTGGTGCCAAATGCTATTGTAATTTATCCATTTTTTGCGAATAAAGAAATCAGCACCTTGCTGGAGAGTGTTTTAGAGCTTGGCTCCGATAGTGTTTTAGTATTACCAACGGTATTGCTGGTTGATCATATCCCCCAGCGGCTTGAAAAAATAGCAAATAGCCTGTTAGGCGCCCATATTAAAACGATTACAGCTCATAGTATTAGCTCTGCGGTAACTCAAGCGCAAGGGCATGAAATTGATCTGTTATTGAGTGATTTTAGTCTGCCTGATGGCTCAGGTTTAGAAGTGTTCGCCGCTCTCAAAGTACTATATCCGCAATGTCGTTGTTTGTTATTTACCTCAAAACCAAATCAAGTGTCGATGATTGAAGCAATTCGTCAAGGGGTGGAAGACGTATTGGTTAAACCGATCAATGAAAATATGATACTGCAATCTGTGCATAAACTTTGGCAAACTGAGTTGTTAAGACGGCATAACACAGAGTTAGTTGAACGTTTGCAAGATACCGTTGATGCACTTATTGAAAAGGATAGCTTGTTACGCGTTATTTATAAGCATACACCTGATGCGATTATGTTATTTGAGCGTAATGGTGAAGTGATTGAAGCAAACGATGCTTGCTCTAAACTCTTTAATTTACCTGCAAAAATACTTAAAGGTAGCTCAGTTTTTACTTTATTAGATACGATGTCTGCTGAGCAAATTAAAGAAAAAATAGCGACGTTAAATAAAAATCGTCAATTTAGTTGTGATGTATATCTGCCAATGAAAGAGGGAGAGGCTATCCCATTAGTTGGTTCGTTTAATGAGATTGACCATCATGGTAATATTGCACTCGCGGTTATTTTTAAGAATGTTACTCATCTTAAACTTAAAGAGGAGCTGTTGCTCGAGGCAAAAGATATGCTTGAAGAGCAAGTACGTGCCCGAACATCGCAGCTTGAGCATGCTAAAAATGTCGCCGAGGCAGCAAATCACAGTAAATCAGAGTTTCTTGCTAATATGTCCCATGAATTACGTACTCCTATGCATTCAATATTAAGTTTTGCTCGCTTTGGTTTAGATAAACTCGGCAGAGGTGATATTTCAGTTGAAAAGCTACAGAAATATTTATCTCGCATAGAGTGTAGTGGCGAGCGGCTGCTCTCATTACTTAATAATTTACTCGACCTATCTAAACTCGATGTTGGTAAGTTCCCTTTTAATCCGCGCCCGCACAACCTGAGTAATATTATTAAAACCAGTATTGATGATGTGTCAGGTACCGCTATGGAAAAAGAGATTGAAGTACAGTATTTGCCACCAAAACCGCCTATTATAATTGACTGTGATGAAGAGCAAATAAATCAATTATTACGTAATATCCTCGGCAATGCGTTGAAATTTAGTGTTCAGCATAGCCGTATTGAAGTCGTTTTAACTAATCAACAAGGGCAGGCAATTATTGAAGTGATTGATAGTGGTATAGGGATACCTGATGATGAACTTGAGTATGTGTTCTCAAAATTCGTACAGAGTAGCACAACTAATAGCGGTGCTGGTGGAACAGGGCTTGGTTTAGCCTTATGCCGTGAGTTTGTCTCATTACATGAAGGAGTTATTTCTGCTCATAACAATAGCTTAGGAGGCACGACGATTCACATCGCTCTGCCTTTAGAAATAAAAAGTTTCAGCTGAGCAATAATAAATTACTTAGCCTGACTGGTAAGAGTTTTTTTTACGACTAAACTATTAATATGAATTATGAAATGGATGACAATTATGCCTGTAACCAGAATTCTAGCTGTTGATGATGAGCCCTTTAATTTAGAAATTATAGAAGAAATATTATTAGATCTTGATTTTGAATTAAAGATGGTTAGCAGTGGTCCTGAGTGCCTCAGTATCGTGGAAGAGTTTGCGCCACAAGTAATTTTACTTGACGTGAGTATGCCACAAATGAATGGTTATGAAGTATGTAGAAGACTAAAAGCAAACCCCCGTACGGCTCATATCATAGTCATGTTTGTATCAGCCAGAGGCACAGTAGAGGAGCGGATGGAAGGGTATGCTGTAGGTGCTGAAGATTATATTGTTAAGCCATTTGGACAGGATGAACTTAAATCGAAACTGAAAATTCTTAACCAAGTACTGATTGAAAAAGAATCGTTAGAACAGCAAGTTGAAGAAGCCACATCAACTGCATTTAATGCCATGGCAAATAGCAGTGAAATGGGGCAAATAGTTAATTATATTGAAAATATTGGTATGATTAATAATACTAAAGCGCTGGGTGAAGCCTTAGTTCATTGTTTAAGATCGTTTGATTTACAAAGTAATGTTGAGTTTAGAGCTAGTATTGATGCTCCTGAGCACTTTGCCCTAAATGGAACGTGTTCGCCAATTGTAATTGAATTGTTTGATATGCTCAAAAATAAGGGGCGGCTACATGAGTTTTCCCATCGTATCTTAGTTAATTATGAATTAATTAGTTTATTGATTTTAAATATGCCAGATCACGATCCTGATAAGCATGGCCGGATCCGTGACCATGTGTGCTTTATTGTCAGTGTCACAGAGCAACAGCTACGAGCAATCATGACTCGTGAAGCTTTACAGTCGCAACAAACAAAGCTAAATGATGCAATTACTATGGTGAATAGCAAGTTTCATGGCTTAATTGGGCTGTTAAATGAAAACCGTAAGAGTAATGAAGCGGTGTTCAAGCGTTTACAAGAAGAGTTAGAACAGCGTATTCCATCAATGGGGTTAGACGAAGATCAAGAAGTGTTTATTTATCAGAAGGTAGATCAAGCGATTCAAAACTCAGTTGCCCGTGAAGAGTCTGTGCAGGGAGTGAAAGCCGCTTTTCATGAAATTGAGCAAGACCTATCTATCTTATTGAAAAAGTAACAGTAAATAATCAAGGGGTGTGAAGCTACGCATCTCTTGGTAAGCCCTTTTCTACGATACGTATCAAACGGGCGGTTTTTCGTAGCAATTTATCTTGTTTTGAGCATTGTTGCTTAAGCGCCCACTCTATATGCTCTTTTACCAACTCGGTTGATTGATCATAGCTGGCGCTGAGCGCGTCAACGATCGATTGGCTAAATTGCGCATTACCTAAACCTACAGCAATATTTCGTAGCCAGCGCTGATGGCCAATTCGACGGATCGGACTGCCTTCGGTATTTTTTAAAAAGGTAGCTTCATCCCAACTAAATAAATCAAGTAAATCTTTATCTTTTAGTTGTGTTCGTGGGTGAAAGTCGGCTTCATCGGTAATTTGCCCGTAGCGGTTCCATGGGCAAACTAATTGGCAATCATCACAGCCGTAAACGCGATTACCTAATAGTGAGCGATACTGCTCAGGGATTGGTCCTTGCAGCTCAATAGTAAGATAAGAAATACACTTGCGTGCATCAACCACGTAAGGCTCTACAATTGCGCCGGTTGGGCATAAAGTAATGCAGGCTACGCATTTTCCACATCCCTCAAACTCATTGGGCTTATCAATTGGTAAAGGGATATCAACAAATAACTCACCCAAAAAGAACCAAGAACCGGCTTCTTTATTGATTAGCAAGCTGTGCTTTCCACGCCAGCCTAAACCTGCTTTTTCAGCAAGTTGACGTTCTAATACTGGTGCTGAATCAACAAATGGCCGATAGCCTAATTGACCGATTTGCAGCTCAATTTTTTGACCTAATTTCTTTAATCGATTACGTATCAGTTTATGATAATCACGCCCTAACGCATAACGACTAATATAAGCTTTATCGGTATTTTTGAGGGTTTTAGCAAAGCTTGCATCGGGGGGCAGGTAATTCATTTTTACTGATATAACCCGCACAGTACCAGGGACTAGCTCCGCAGGGCGAGCGCGTTTCATTCCATGAGCGGCCATATATTCCATATCGCCGTGATAGCCTAAATCAAGCCAGCGCTGTAATTGTGCTTCGTGTTTGCTTAAATCAATGTCAGTGATGCCAACTTCAGCAAAGCCAAGTTCTTTACCCCACTGTTTTATATCAAGGGCTAACTGCGTGTGATCGGATATTGAACTACTCACATGGGTACATCATTAAGAAAAAATAACGGCGCAATTTAACACATTTACAGCGCAGTTAAAACGCTTGTACTTAGACAAAACGCTTTAACTGCTGCTGAGTTTGCTCACTTAGTTGTTGTGATAATTGACAATCACTTAACGCTACATCAATTTGTGCTTTTGCTTGGCTGCCTAATGCAACGATTTGTTCAACTGATTGATGGGTTTGATTTTGTGTCTGTTCGAGTAAGTGCACAGCGCTTACAATTTGCTGTAATTGTTGTTGATTGTGTTCAAATTCAACAAGCCGATCGGTAAATCCATGGGATGTATTACTAATGGTTGTTTCTGCATTATGTGAATAACTGACAAGTTGCTCAGATTCTTTATTTGTTTGATTTACTAAAGAATCCATTTGGTTGATGAAATCGCTGATCTGGCGAGTTGCATCACTTACTTTAACCGATAAAGTTCTTACTTCATCTGCTACAACCGCAAAACCACGACCTGCTTCACCCGCACGAGCGGCTTCTATTGCAGCATTGAGCGCCAACAAATTAGTTTGATCTGAAAACTCTTCAACCATTTTCAGGATGCTACGAATATTCTCGCTGTTTTGTTTTAAGCCAGAAATCGTTTCTGAAAAACTGCTCAATACATGACTAATCGATTTAACTTGAGTGACTAGTTTTGTGAGTTCTTGTGCAGAGTGTGTAACAAAGTTTAAATGCTCTGCGTTTACTTGATGAACATCATCGGTATTGGTAACGATACTTTGCAGACTATCAGTTATTTGATTACTGGCTGCGGTTATTGTTTGGCTAAAATCAATTTGTTGTTCGCTTAGCTGCGCCGTATGTTGCATTGACTCAGTCACTTGATTATTACTTTGTGCGCTGGCCTGCGAACTTTGGTAAGTGGTAGCGAGTAATTGGCTTAGATGATCAGTAAAGGTATTGTACTGTTGGCTGATCTCACGAAATTCATCATAGGTAAAGTGGGGGAGTTTAGCTGCTAAGTTTGCATCTTGGCGGTTAATTTTTATTAAAGTATCACGCATTGCTGTAACTGGGCGCACGATCAGAAAGCGCATGTAAAAGAGTGTAAAGGCAAAGCCGGCAATAATAATCACCGTGAGTAACCAAAATAGGCTAGTGTCTGCGTCTTGCGTAGTTAGACTTTTATATAACCAAATCAAAGTAATAGCTTGGAAAAAAAATACAAAGCTAAGATTGCCAACAATCTTTCGGGTTAAAGTAAAAAAGAAGCTTTGTTCTATAAAGTTATAAATACGCATATACCCACTCATCAATTGCCCGCTCGGCTGTTGTATTGTTTTACTCAGTATCGTTCAAATTCACTTTAATTCAAGAATATAGGATGAACGGCAGCCATTTTTGATAACTACAGTGAGTTTAAAATCATTTTCGTGTTGCATGGGTAATTAGTAAAAATTCCGTCGACACCAAAACTCAGCATTAACTCAATATCTTCTTGTTTATCAACCGTGTATGCATAAACTTGTAAGCCGCGTTGTTTGGCATCCGCGACAAACTCATGGTTAATAAAGTTTTTATCAACATGAATACTAAACGCCTGTAAGCGCTGGGCAAATTCGGCATAGTTGATAGGAATGGAGCCCGTTAACGCGCCAATTTTTAGCCAAGGTAGTTTTTGTTTAAGCCACATTAATTGATGATGATCAAATGAAGAGACTAACAGCATATCCTGAGATAGTTTGTTATTAACGATATTTAACTCAATCAGCTCAACAAATTTATCCAACGAGAAAGTGTGTTTTAACTCAAGGTTTAAGAGCACTTTATTGGCTGTCCAATCAATAGTTTGCTGTAGGGTTGGGACAAATTCGCCATTGCCAGCATCAAAACATTGAATTTGCTCTCGGGTGAGTTTATTTATTTTGCCACGGCCGCTGGTGGTGCGATCTAGCCAAGTATCATGGATGATCATGTAATCATCCAAACAGCTTTGTACATCGACTTCAATACCATCGACTTCAATTTCGACTGCTGCGGTTATCGCACTCTGGGTATTTTCTGGATAAGTGCCACTGGCGCCGCGATGAGCAAAAACTTTTATCATAATGTGTGTTTCCGAGTAACTGACCATGTTTCGTAAAATGCTGCACTGATCACTAAAGCACCGCCAAGCAGGGTCTGTAGTGAAGGTTGTTCATGCAACAGCAAAAAAGCTAAAAATGTGCCGTATAAAGGCTGTAAACAAGAAATAAGTCCCGCTGTTGATGCTGATAAATACTGTAAACTTGCTGCAAATAAAGAGTGCGGAGTTGCAGTAAAAATTACGCCAGCGACGAGCAATAACCCTAGATCTTGGTTCGATATATTAATCACTGGTACTTCAATAAAAGCACATAATAACAAGCTAGCCACTAATGTTTGATAAAACATAGTTTGTGGCCCACCGTAGTGGCTAAAGTATCGCTTATGAACAATATTTCTAAATGCGAAAAAAAATGCTGAAATAACACCTGTTACCACGCCTAAGGTGACATCATTACCCATATCTGCATTTGGGGTCAGCAAATAGATCCCAGTTATTACTACACCTGCGCTGAGCAAATCGTTTACTTTGGGTTTACTACCATTAAAGAATGGTTCAATAAATACGGTGATCACAGGGTAGGTAAAAAATGCAATCATGCCAACCGCAATCCCAGCCATTTGCATACCAGCAAAGTAGGTGACCCAATGTATACCTACAGCAGCTCCTAACAACAAAGCAATTAAGTAATCTTTAGCACAGCTGAGTTTAATTGCTTTTTTTTGCCATAACAGCAATATCATAATAGCCAGACCCGCGATGGCTGCGCGGTACACGGTAATATCTAATGCGTTTAGATTTATTAATTTGGCAAATAGTGCTGTGCCACCAAAAAGTAATACCGCAATGTGTAAATAAACTAAACTTTGCTGTTGAGCCTGCATCTATGAACCTTTTTATTTTTTTAATACCAGCACTTTGCCTGTTATCAAAGAGCTTAGTGTCTAGGTGTTATGACTAGGTATTGTGTATCTTTATGTATGACAAAAGTCAGTTTTATTCATGACAATTTACACTACACTCACTCATCATTAAAAGGGATAGTTAAGTTATTAAAGGTAATAAACACCATAAATTTAATAACTAAGGAGTGATAAATTGATGAATATTGCAGCGTGGGTTAGTTTACTAATAGCAGGTATATTTGAGGTCGTGTGGGCGTTGTCTATGAAGCAATCCAATGGTTTCACTAAATTATGGCCAAGTGTGATTACTTTTTTAGCGATGTGGGTAAGTTTTGCATTTTTATCATTTGCTTTAAAGTCTTTACCTTTGGGTATTAGTTATGCTGTATGGGTAGGAATTGGTACTTTAGGAATAACGATTATGAGCTTTGTGTGGTTTAAAGAGCCATTATCTGCTTTTCAAATTGGTTGTATTATTTTGATTCTTATAGGTATTGTTGGTCTGAAAGTGCAAGGCAATTAAATTAAGGATGAGTATGCTACTTAATAAATTAACCCCAAAGACTAAAGCAAAATCCTTTTGGAGTTGGGGGCATTTACTTTTTTCGGTTTTTTATTTATTGCCTACCATTTTTAATTTTTCCCACTTAAGTACACTTAATATCAGTGCTACTTTAGGTTTTTATATAACATTTATTACACTGTATATTCAGGCTGTAAATAAAAAACAAGGGGAAGTAACGAAATTATTTATTGCGATGCTCTTAGTGTGTATTTTTGCAAGCTTTTTAACGACAGGTAGCTCTACATTATTTGGTTTTTCAGCTTTTATTGCCGGTTTTAGTTTTGCAAAATTATCTCGAGCGATGTCAGTTACAGGGGTCTTTATTGGTGTGGTGTTTAGTACTTATATTACAGATATTGATAACCCACAATATTTTTTAGGTGGCTCATTAATATTGAGTATTGCACTTTTTAGTTTTGGTGTCGCTACGCGTAAAGAGCATATTCATAAAATTCGTGAGCAAGAAAGTGCAAAACAATTAGAGCAATTAGCAGCTATTGCTGAGCGCGAGCGTATTGCTCGCGATTTACATGATATTCTAGGCCATTCTCTTTCATCTATTGCTTTAAAAGCAGAGCTTGCTAATAAATTAAATCAAGGTGAACGTTACACACAAGCAAATACTGAAATTGCCCAAGTTGCAGAGCTTGCAAGGCAGCTATTGAGTGATGTGAGAAGTGCTGTCAGTGATTTAAAACAGCTCAATCTTGCGAGTCAAATTTCACAATTAAAACAAAGGCTAATCGAGCAAGGTTTTGAGGCCGATTTTAACGTGAAGTTAAATGCGTTACCTGCGAAAGTAGAAGGCATAGCAAGTCTTATAATTAAGGAGGTTGTTACTAACTTACTACGCCATAGCAGCACCAAGAAATGTATAATTAGCATAACGCAAAATCAGCAGCAATTAATAATCAATGTGATTGATCATGCACCAGGCAGCTCAATAAAACCTGGAAATGGCTTAAATGGCATTAAAGAACGAGCAGAGCAGCTAGATGGTAAGGCTACATTTACCTGTGAGGATAACTTTAGTTTAAATGTGATACTGCCTTTAACAGCGAAGGGTTTCTGATGATCAAGGTGTATTTAGTAGAAGATCAGGGGCTTGTGCGCGACGCAATCGCAGCATTATTAAGTCTAGATTTTAATATTGAGGTAATTGGTCAAGCAAGTAACGGGCAAGATGCATTAACAGCCATAAACATGCTAGACAGTAACTCTCTTCCTGATATTATTTTAACCGATATCGAAATGCCTAGCATGAACGGCATCGAACTCAGTGAGCAAATTGCATCAAAATACCCTGCTATAAAAATAGTTATTATGACCACCTTTTCGCGAGCGGGTTATATTAGGCGTTCTTTAAGTGCTGGCGTTAAGGGCTTTATTTTAAAAGAAGCCCCGAGCGATGAATTAATTAGCGCGCTTAAAAAAGTAATGCACGGGCAAAAGGTTATTGATCCTGAGCTTGCTATTAACGCATTAGATGATACTGATCCGCTGACAGATAAAGAACGAAAAGCATTACAACTCGCAAGTGAAGGGTTGAAAACAGCCGATATTGCCGCAAGGTTATACTTAAGCGAGGGCACGGTACGTAATTACTTATCAGACGCTATTGCTAAATTAAATGCCATAAACCGAGTAGATGCAGCGCGTATAGCCAAACAAAAAGGTTGGTTATAACGCCGTAATAAGCTGTTTAAAGCAAGTAAAAGCGCTTTCTTAAAAGTTTCATAGCTTTTGCCTGTCTCATTGATCGGTTATGGGTTAAAATAACATCATAACCAATTAACAAGATAGTGAATGTCAAACCAAGATCCTAATCTCAGTCGAGAACAAGAAAAGTACGAAAACCCTGTCCCAAGTCGTGAGTTTATACTTACTCATATAAAAGACCGTGCCAAGCCTGCTAATTTTCATCAATTATGTGAGGAGTTAGCGGTAAACGATGATGAGCGTCAAATTGCTTTTAAGCGTCGTTTACGTGCCATGGAGCGTGATGGTCAACTCTTCTTTAATAAATTTAAATGCTACGCCTTAATTGATGAAGCTGGGCTTGTTAAAGGCAAAGTAATCGGTCACCGTGACGGGTTTGGCTTTTTAGAAGTCGAAGGCGAAAGTAAAGACTGGTTTATTGCCAAGCATCAAATGAGTTCGGTGCTGCATGGCGACATAGTACTGGCTAAAGGCACCAAACGAGGCTCCGGCGGCAAGTGCGATGCGCGTATTATTAAAGTGCTGGCTGGCGAGCGAGCACCGATTGTTGGTCGCTATTTTGTTGAGCATGGCATAGCAGTGGTGGTGGCGGAAGATCCACGTATCACCCAAGATATTATTATTTTGCCGGGCAGTGAAAACGGCGCACGTCACAACCAAATGGTGCAAGTGCAAATTACCCAAAACCCTAACCGTAATATGAATGCGGTAGGGAAAATCATTGATGTACTGGGTGAGCATTTAGCCCCTGGTATGGAAATTGAAGTGGCACTGCGTAATCACGATATCCCGCATGTATGGCCAGAAGCGGTTGAAAAGCAGGTTGAACACTTAGGTGAGTTTGTCGAAGAAGGTGACAAGCAAAATCGAGTTGATTTACGTGATTTACCATTGGTTACGATTGATGGTGAAGATGCTCGCGATTTTGATGATGCGGTGTATTGTGAGCCTGTTGAATCGGGTGGTTGGCGGTTATGGGTAGCGATTGCTGATGTATCCCATTATGTCGCAATGAATACCCCACTTAATGCCGAGGCAATCGAACGTGGTAACTCAGTGTATTTCCCTGAGCAAGTTATTCCTATGCTGCCAAAAGTATTGTCCAATGGCTTGTGTTCATTAAATCCAAAAGTTGACCGTTTATGTATGGTCGCAGAAATGCTGGTATCGGCTGAAGGTAAATTATCAGGCTATCGTTTTTACGAAGCGGTGATGAATTCGCATGCGCGCTTAACCTACACCAAAGTAAACGCTATTTTACAAGGTGATGAGAAGTTACGTACTGAATACGCACCGGTCGTGCCACATTTAACTGATTTACAGCAAATGTATATGGCATTAAAAGCCGCCCGCCAAGAGCGCGGAGCGATTGAGTTTGAAACCCTTGAAACACGCTTTGTATTTAACGCTCAGCGTAAGATTGAATCAATAGTGCCGGTGCTGCGTAATGACGCCCACAAGCTGATTGAAGAATGTATGATTTTAGCCAATGTGTCTGCGGCTAAAATGCTTGAAAAACACGAAGCCAGCGCGCTTTATCGTGTTCATGCTGAACCAGATGGTGAAAAACTGGCTAACTTTAGACAGTTTTTATCAGAGTTGGGTATTGAATCAACACTCAGTGATGAGCCAACACCAAAAGAAATTACCCATGTGTTAGCCAAGCTTGGCGACCGCCCTGATGCTGAACTTATCCAAACTATGCTACTGCGTTCGATGAAGCAGGCAGTATATCAAGCTGAAAACATCGGTCACTTTGGTTTGTCATTAGGTGAATATGCACATTTCACCTCGCCAATTCGTCGTTACCCAGATTTAGTCGTACATCGTGCGATTAAAGGCATTTTGAAAGCCCAAGGTATGGTTACGTCGGGTGCGTATGTTTATAGTGACGAAGAAGTCGCGCAATTGGGCGAGCAGTGTTCGAATACGGAGCGTCGTGCAGATGACGCAACCCGTGAAGTAGCTGATTGGCTGAAATGTGAATACATGCAAGATCATGTGGGCGACGAATTTGAAGGAGTGATCTCATCGGTTACTAACTTTGGTTTGTTTATTCGCTTAGCTGATTTACAAATTGATGGCCTTATCCATGTCACTAATTTAGGCGATGAGTATTTTCAATATGATGGCGCTAAACATTGCTTGATTGGTGAGCATTCTCGTAAAGTTTATCGTTTAGGCGATAAAGTCACGGTTCAGGTGGCATCGGTAAGCTTAGATGAGCGTCGCATCAATTTAACGCTCAGTGGCGATGTTGCACAAGACAGATACGCGCGTCGTCGTGGTGATGCAAAAGGGCATCAGCCGGCAAGTGTTCGTTCGCAGCTAAAACGTGGCAAAATACCAGGTAAAAAAGCTGAGGCGAAAGAGCCTGGTGAACTTAGCGGTCGTTCTGAACAGGGAAAACCAAAGCCAAAAAAAAACAGTGCCAGTAGAGGTAAAAAGAAGCCTGCAGGAAAATCAGCGGATGCTGGCACTTCAACGACTGCAAAAAAACCAAAGAGAAAGGCCGTGAAAAAGCCGAAAAGACCAGGCAAAAATGCCCGTAAAAGTAAGAGTTCAGGAGCAAGTGATACGTGAGTAATGAATTAATTTTTGGCTTTCACTCTGTTGAAGCAATTTTCGCAAGTGAGCCTGAGCGTTTTATTGAAATTTATGCCCTAAAAGGACGTGATGATAAACGCTTATCTCCAATTATTGAAGAAGCGCGTAAATTTGGTATATCAGTGCAGTTTATGCAGCGTAAAGCGCTTGATAACAAATCAAAGGGTGAACAGCATCAAGGCATTATTGCTAATGTTATCGCAGCTCCTACTTTCAATGAAAAAGATTTAGATGCAATCATTGCGCGTGAAGAAACGCCATTTTTACTGGTTCTCGATGGCATAACAGATCCGCATAATTTAGGTGCTTGCTTACGTAGTGCAGACGCAGCCGGTGTTCACGCCATTATTGTGCCAAAAGATAAATCAGCAAAACTAAATGGCACAGCGCGTAAAGTTGCCTGTGGTGCAGCTGAGACAGTACCGCTGATCCAAGTGACTAACCTTGCGCGTACTTTACGTGAAATTAAAGATGCCGGTGTTTGGGTTGTTGGTACTGCTGGCGAAACCGATGTTCATGTATTTGATGCCAATCTAACTGGCCCTATGGCGATTGTTATGGGCGCTGAAGGTGAAGGTATGCGCCGCTTAACGCGCGAACATTGTGATGTGTTAGTTAAAATCCCAATGGCAGGCACTGTTTCAAGCTTAAACGTATCTGTAGCAACAGGTATTTGTTTATTTGAAGTACTGCGTCAGAGAAATACGACACAGCCATAAAAGAAAAGCTTTAAGCTTGTAGCCGTCAGTTTAGAGATAAAATTTGAAACCATGCTTGACTTAATAAGCATGGTTTTTCTTTTTGAGCGGATAGCTGATTTCTCAACTTACCACTTAAAGCTAAAAACCTACTTGCTTAATTTTCCGACTAAGCGTAAAATGCGCGCTCATTTCGGCCTATTTAATATTAATTCCTTGCCTTAAACCGACCGGCTGAAACGGTAGAAGGCTCTATTAACCGTAAGGAATATCCATGCGTCATTACGAAATCGTATTCATGGTTCACCCAGATCAGAGTGAGCAAGTTTCTGGTATGATCGAACGTTATACTGGTTCTATCACTGAAGCTGGTGGTGTTATCCACCGTCTTGAAGACTGGGGCCGCCGTCAACTGGCATACCCAATCAACAAGCTTCATAAAGCTCATTATGTTCTTATGAACGTTGAAGCACCTACTGAAGTAATCAGCGAGCTAGAAACTACTTTCCGCTACAACGATGCAGTGCTTCGTAACTTAGTTATGCGTACTAAAGACGCTGTAACTGAAGCATCTCCTCTTGTAAGAGAAGAGAAGAAAGAAGCACCAGCTGCTTAATTGTTTTGAGTCCAAGCATGGCACTTGATCAGCGATAATTTTAAGGTAAACCATATGGTCAGTCCTTTTATGAATCAGCTGGTTATTTCTGGGGTTGTTTGTAAAACACCTAAGTTTAGCCAAAGCCCTGCTGGTATCCCGCATTGTATTTTTGTTGTAGAACACAAATCAATGCAAATTGAAGCAGATCTTAACCGTAATAGTTATGTACGGCTTCAAGTGGTTGCTAGTGGTAAGCAAATGCAACAACAGACTCAACATTTGCACGTTGGGCAGGCATTGCAAGTGAGCGGTTTTTTAAATCGTCACGAAGGTCGTAACGGCCTTAGCCAATTGGTTTTGCATGCTCAGCATATAGAAAGAATTATTTGAGGAATTTATCTCATGGCACGTTATTTCAGACGTCGTAAGTTCTGCCGCTTTAAAGCGGAAGGCGTACAACAAATCGATTATAAAGATCTAGCTACTCTTAGAAACTATGTTACAGAAAGTGGCAAAATCGTACCTAGCCGTATTACAGGTACTAGCGCTAAATACCAGCGCCAGCTAGCAACTGCTATCAAGCGTGCTCGCTACTTAGCCCTTCTTCCATACACTGACTTACATAAGTAAGCAGCGGATTAACACGTTTTTAAAAGGTGTAGAAACATGCAAGTTATTCTACTAGATAAGATCGCTAACCTAGGTGGCCTAGGTGACCAGGTTGTAGTTAAATCTGGCTTCGCACGTAACTTCCTTTTCCCACAAGGTAAGGCAGTTCCTGCAACTAAAGCTAACGTTGAAACTTTTGACGCACGTCGTGCTGAGCTTGAAGCGAAAATCGCTGACCAGCTTGTTGCTGCACAAGCACGCGCTGATAAGCTTGAAGCATTAGCTGAAGTTACATTAGTATCTAAAGCCGGTGACGAAGGTAAGTTATTCGGTTCTATCGGTACTCGCGACATCGCTGACGCTATCTCAGCTGTTGGTGTTGAAGTTGCTAAGTCAGAAGTTCGTTTACCTCTAGGTACTATCCGTGAGACTGGCGAATTTGACGTATCAATCGCAGTTCATTCAGAAGTAACGGCTACTATCAAAGTAATCGTAATCGCTGAAGCTTAATTTCTAATTAAGCGAAAAAAGCCGTGCTGAAAAGCACGGCTTTTTTGTTTATTATTCTCACACATATCACTAGCTAGCATATCATTTCCCACATAAATATTGATTAAAGTCCCTTTTTTAGGTTTTTTATCTGGTATAGTTTGATTTAAAATAAAAACTAATTATTTATACCTATTAAAATGTAGCTGCATTGTAATTAGGTTACAGATTATTGACAGTGACAGCGTTGTCACTGTATATTGTTTGTGCACTGGGCATAGTGTTAAGGATGTTTAAATTGAAAGAGCAGATGATAAAAAATGCGAAGCTTTCTTCTGGTTTCACATTAATCGAGTTATTAATAGTCGTTGCCATTCTAGGCATATTATACAGTGTAGCTATGCCTTCATATATTGAGCATATGGAGCGTAGTCGCCGTGCCGATATTCAACAAGTAATGTTGCAACATGGTGCAGTATTAGAGCGTATTTATTCGCGTAATGGTGGTTATCCAAATGCTTTTGATACGGCAAAAAATACAGATTTTTATACTTTTACTTATACAGCGCTAAACCGCGTTAGTGGCGCTGCAGCTGATGCTAATTTTAAAAGTCGTGCTTTTACATTAACTGCAACCCCAAAAATCGGTTCTGCCCAAGCAGGAGATCGCTGTGGTGCATTAGTGATTAAGCATGATGGCACACAATCAGCTGATGCTAATAGTTGCTGGGAGTAACAATGACTAGAACAGCCGGTTTTACATTAGTGGAGTTGATGATTGTGGTTGGGATCGTTGCGATTATGGCGGTATTAGCGTTTCCTTCTTTTAGCCAGCAAATCATGCAAGATCGGGTTGTTACCACCGCAAATCAGCTCAATAGTGTGTATAAATATGCGCGCAGTGAGGCGGTAAAACGTAATCGTGAGATTAAGCTAGTGGTAAGTGGTGATAAATGGCAGGTAACAGCAGCTGTTAATGGTGTTGATACAGTATTAAAAGAATTCGTCATCCAACATCATGGTGTAACAGTTGGTTTAGTTGATCGTACCGTGTGGTCAAGTGGCGAAATCTCTGCGGCGAGCGAGATTTTAATTAAAGATGACAATGATAAAACGGTAGATTATTACTTGTGCATTTTAAAAAGCGGCCAAAATTGGTTAGCTGAAAAATCAGTGGCATGTGCATAATGATTAAACAAAGTGGCTTTTCATTATTAGAAGTGATGCTGTCAGTTGTTATCGCCGGTATTGCTTTATTAGGGTTGGCAGCAGCTCAGCTCAAATCGCTACAATATGCCACTAACAGTTTTAATTACACTGTATCGCTGGTGCAAGGGCAAAATACTTTAGAGCGTATTTGGCCTCGCTTGTGTGAGTTACAAACGACAAATCCAGCTTTATTCACGGATGCTAACTTTCGTGCCTCTTTAGACCCGCAAATCGATGATTATCAGCTGAGCTTACCTGTGGCGTATGCGCATGATATGCAAATCACAGTTTCATGGGCTGATGAGCGGATCAAGCAACAAGACCCTGCTCAATTAGAAAATCAAATTACCTTAAATGCTAGTTACCCTGAGCTACCAGTTGGGTGTATTTGATGATGGCAATTTATCGTCCGCGAGGTTATACCCTTGTAGAACTGATGGTGGCTCTAGCCGCTGGTTCATTCCTACTAGCTGGAGTTAGCCTTTCATACTCAGCTATTAAAGGCACTATTTCAGTTAGTAAAGAGCTTGAAAATGCGCAAGAAGTAATACGTTACACAAGTAAGGTTTTTACGCGTAGCATTAAACAAACACCAAGCGCACCTTTGGTTGCAGCAGATGGCTCGGCAATTACTGTTACTCAGCCAGCTGGGGTTATCACCTGTAATGGCAGTGTATCAACAGCTGATATAAATGAAGTTTATAGCCTAGTAGGCAATAATTTAATGTGTACATTAGGAGCAGCTCCAGCAGAGCGGTTATTGACGGGAGTCGCCCGGTTGAGTTTTGCAATTGATAATAACATTGTCACTATTAATGTTGGCCCAGATAATTTACCTGCGCAATTTGGAAACACTATTGCCATTGATATTGCGGTCTCTAATGTTATTTTAAACAATGCTTTTGGTGGTGTGTAATGGCTAAAAAACAAAGTGGTTTTACGCTTGTAACAGTACTTATCCTCACCAGTATGGCGAGTATTGTGGTACTTAATTCATTGCGTGAAAATATTATTCAAGAGCGTATGAGTGGCAATTTTCAAAAGAAAATAAATAGCCGTTTACTCGCTGAAAAAGGTGTTTTCGAAGAAGCTAAGTTATTACAGCAAGCTTTTTCAGATGATAAAACCTTAGATATCGATGGCTTGATCGCAGCGACAGGCACAGCATCAGGCCGCGGTTTGATTGGTGAAGATGCAACTTATAATGCCAGTATTAGTAAAAATGCTGCTGGAGAGCTGGAAATCATCAGCTTGGGTGAGCGTTATGGTGGTGATGCACAAAGTAATTTAGTCGCACGGTTTGGATTTACGCCAGGTAAAGGAGGCTCTGTTTTTGAGAACGCAATTGTGGGCTGTGAAGGGGTGTCACTCAGTGCCAGTGGTCGAATTGATAGCTATGACTCAAGTAAAGGGGATTACGATCCTGACAAGGCTGAGGCTGGCGCTGTCATAGGCACGGTTTATAAAGATAAGGATGTTACATTATCAGGTGCTTCAACTATTTGGGGGAGTGTTCATGCGACTGGCAGTATTACTTTTTCCGGCTCATCTCCAATCACAGGCACATTGCGTGCAAATAACCATATTACAATTGATTCGAATTTTACAGTATCGACTGATCCTGTTTTACCCGATGGTTTTCCACTTGATACAGCTGTAGGCGGAGATGTTTTATCGGCGGGAGGGGTTACCTGGAAGCAAGGAAAAATATTAGGCGTAGTTAGAGCAAATAAAGATCTTAACTTCCCTAATAACAGTGCGAGTACTGTGCTAGAAAATAGAAATAATGACGGCTTAGACGTTTTATATGGCGGCAAATTAAACGCAAAAGATTTAGCACCACACCTTGAACAAGGTGGTATTCCTTACTCAGATCCACGTTATAATGTATCACCAAATGTTGAGTTGGTACCTTTTCAAGATCCTGATAATTTTACAGCAGGGCAAACACAGTGCGATTCAATAAATATAACAACGGTTGTTGATGGTCTGGTTGATCCTAGCGCCGAAAATATTATTGTGAAACACGGTAGTTCAACACTAGTCTCTGATAAGCCAGAAACACGTGTTATCTACGAGTTAACGCCTGAGATAGCTCAGTCTAAGATTGAAAATCAAGGTGATTATGTATGGGAAAAGTGGTTAGGCGCACGTCCTGCGACACTTAATTATACGTTAAACACAATTGAGAACGTTGTTGATGTAAAAGTATTAAAAGCAGGTAACTTCTCATTAAATAATGGCATTTTAAAAGTCGCGGGTGGTGATGTAACCTTGATAGTAAATGGTCACTTCATGATGGAAGGCGCTTCAGAGATCCATATAGCACAAGGCAGCAGCTTAAGCCTTTATGTCAACGGTAAAGTAAAATTGAAAGCGTCTCCAGGGTCGATCACAATGAAGCATGGGTTAACCAAAACTGGTAAACCGGTATTTAGTATTTATTCCAGCAATGAACAAGCCAATGGTATTGATATTGATGCTGATGCTAATTTGTATGCAGCCATCTATGCGCCAAAGACTGATGTTAAAGTCGTCGCTAATGGTGGTTTCAGTGGCTCAATTCGGGGCAAAACGGTTTCAGCGTCTGGCAAAGGTGGTATTCACCATGATTCAAATCTAGCAAATATAAGTAGTGGTGGGGGCAGCGCGTCTGACGGCAAATTAGTTTTCCTTGGCTGGTCATATAAAGTACCGGAAAAAACCACTGAAGGGCCCGAAGAAGATCCCCCAGAAGCAACGTTATAAAACCACTTGATAAAACGGCTAGCTGATAAGTTAGCCGTTTTTTGTTAAAAATAATTTCATGTCATTTAAACCTTTTCACTTACATCTCACGTCTAACTATTCAAGAAACTTAAAATTCTGAAAGATCGTATTTCCTGAGTGCTTAGGTATACTCATTTCATAATAATAATCATAAAGGGACAACATCAACGATGTTGATAGATGCAAAACATGCTTTTACACAGCTAAGCGAAGATGCACTTATTAACCGTGTAAAAAGCGGTGATCAAAATGCTTATGCTGCACTTTATGAATTACATGTAAAGCGGGTTTATGGATTGTGCTTACGGTTACTCGCAGATCGCGAACATGCCGAAGATGCAACTCAAGAAGTATTTGTGCAGCTGTGGCATAAAATCGCTAGCTTTGAAGGACAGTCACAGTTTTCAACTTGGCTGCACAGTGTCACCAGTAATATTGCGATTAGCTATTTACGTAAACATAAGAATTGGTTGCAAAAAGTAGTGAGCTTCGAGCAAAGCGGTATGGATGAACAAAGCGCAACAGATTGCCAAGGTCTAAATGGACTCGACAAGTTAGTATTACGACTACCTGAGCGAGCTCGTATGGTATTTGTGCTGCACGCCATTGAAGGTTATCGCCATGAAGAGATTGCCACTATGTTAGGAATGGCAGTGGGTTCTAGTAAGTCGCAATTTCATCGCGCCCGTCAGTTATTAAAAGAGTGGTATGAAAATGAGTAAGCCTAATTTTGAAACATTTTTAGCTGAGTCAATCAATAACACTGAGTCAGAGATCTCACCACAAAAAGATTTATGGCCAGGTATCGAAAAAGCATTAACGCATGCTCCTCAGGCGCAAGGTAAAGCTGCGCTGTGGCCTAAATTAGCGGGTGTGGCAGCATGCTCAGTGGCGGCTTTATTAACCGTGCAGTTGCTGTTTTCCGGCTCTGAGCCTGCGACAAGTGTGGTGATGAGTGACTATTTTACCCAGCAAAAACA
The DNA here is from genome assembly GCF_028885455.1 of Pseudoalteromonas rhizosphaerae. Classification (NCBI taxonomy): domain Bacteria; kingdom Pseudomonadati; phylum Pseudomonadota; class Gammaproteobacteria; order Alteromonadales; family Pseudoalteromonadaceae; genus Pseudoalteromonas; species Pseudoalteromonas rhizosphaerae. The sequence goes on along the minus strand of NZ_CP118496.1, from coordinate 4,982,975 downwards.
AACCTTGTTGGTGCAATATCAAAATCAGCCTGCATTGACAGATAACTGGCAACAGCAATTAACAGAATTAGAGGACGCTGAGCGGGCAATAAAGCAAGCCCTCGACAATGAGCCTGAGAATCCAGCGTTATTAAAAATGCTAGCACAGGTTTATCAGCAGCAATTAGATCTAATCAATAAGGTGCATGCACCGAAGTGGCAACAAATTTAGGAGTATCAACCATGAAAACATTACTATTAGCACTAACTTTATTGCCGTTTTTCGCCTCTGCTGGTGAGAAAATCAATGAACAAATTGAGGTGCCCGCTAATAAGCGTATTTTTATAGATAACCAACGCGGTGATGTACGTATTGAGGGCTGGGATAAATCACAATTACAGATCACCGGTGAGCTTGATGATAAAGCACAAGGGTATCGTTTAGAAGTGGCAGGAGATCGTATCGAATTTATCGTTAAAATGCCGCGTAACAATAATAACGGTTGGAATAGTGGCGATGGTTCTCAATTAGTTATTTATATGCCAAATAGCAGCGAACTTGAATTTACCGGTGTTAACGCCACTATCAGTGCTAAAAATTTGATCGCCGGGGCTGATATTGATGTCGTTAATGGTGATATTAACTTACAAAACATCAGTGGCAATATTAGTGTGGATACCGTTAATGGTGATGTCAGTGCGATAGGCTTAAAAGGTGATATACGCTATGAAACCGTAAACGGCGAAATTAATGACAAAGACTCACAAGGCACGCTGCGCTTTACTGCTGTCAATGGTGATATTAAATCCAAAACAGCAGCTCAAGAAGTTCGCTTAGAGAATGTTAATGGCGATATCGACTTTGCTTTTCAGGCATTAAAAAGCTTACGTATTAGCACGGTAAATGGTGAGAGTGAAATACATATTAATGAGTTACTAAAAGGTGCGCAAATTACTTATGAATCTGTTAGTGGCGATGCCGATTTTTACTTCCCGACGGATGTTTCTGCGCGGTTTGAAATTGAAGCGCATGCCAATGGTAAAATTATTAATGAGTTGAGTGACGATAAAGTTAAAAAAGCGAAATATGGGCCATCAAGTGAATTGGAGTTTGCGGTTAATGGTGGTGATGCTGATATTGAAATAGACACTATCAGTGGGCGCATAGAATTACGTAAGCAAAAGTAATCTCCCGTAGCAAAGTAGGAAAAGAAATCCTGCTTTGCTCTTTGCACAACGTAGCCAAGTAGATAGAATAGAGGCCATTCATTGTTAGTATTGCGAAGTTATGGCTAAACCAGATAAACAAGTCGACACTCTTAAAGTTCCTCCTCATTCCATTGAAGCAGAGCAATCTGTTTTAGGTGGCTTAATGCTTGATAATCAAGCCTTTGACCGTGTTGCCGAGTTGGTCGTTTCGCAAGATTTCTATACACGTACCCATAAGCTTATTTTTGAAGCCATGGTCGAGCTTGCTGAAATAGGCGATCCAATCGATTTGATCACCATATCAGAGAGCTTAGAGAAAAAGAATTTACTCAGTGGTATCGGTGGTTTTGCTTATTTAGCTGAAATTGCTAAAAATACGCCAAGTGCGGCGAACATCGACGCCTATGCGAATATCGTACGCGAACGTGCTGTGGTACGTGAAATGATTGGCGTTGCCAATGAAATAGCCGAAGCAGGTTTCAATCCGGAAGGGCGCACCAGCCACGATTTACTCGACTTTGCAGAGAGTAAAGTGTTTAAAATTGCTGAGCAGCGGACAAAAAGTAACGATGGTCCGCAAAGTATTCACAGCATCTTAGAAAAAACAGTCGATAAAATCGAAGAGTTGTACCAGTCGCCACAAGATGGTGTGACGGGGGTAAGTACCGGTTATGCCGATCTAGATAAAATGACCACTGGTTTGCAGCCATCAGATTTAATCATTGTGGCCGCCCGTCCGTCGATGGGTAAAACCACATTTGCGATGAACTTAGCTGAACATGCCGCAATGACACAAGATAAGCCTGTGCTTATTTACTCATTAGAAATGCCCTCGGAGCAGATTATGATGAGGATGTTGGCATCCCTTGGTCGAATTAATCAGACCAAAGTGCGCACCGGTCAATTGGATGATGACGATTGGGCGCGTCTTTCATCAACTATGGGGCTACTGATGGAAAAAGGAAAGATGTATGTTGATGATGCATCAGGTCTAACTCCAACAGATGTTCGCTCACGTGCGCGTCGTATAGCTCGTGATCACGGTGGGATAAGTATGATCATGGTCGATTACTTGCAGCTGATGCGCGTTCCCAGCCTCTCTGATAACCGTACTTTAGAAATTGCTGAAATCTCACGGTCACTTAAATCATTAGCAAAAGAACTCCAATGCCCAGTCGTAGCACTGTCGCAGCTAAACCGTACTCTAGAGCAGCGTGCCGATAAACGCCCAATTAACTCCGACTTACGTGAATCAGGCTCTATCGAGCAGGATGCCGATTTAATCATGTTTATCTACCGCGACGAAGTATATAACGAAGACAGTACTGAGAAAGGGATTGCTGAAATTATCATAGGTAAACAACGTAATGGTCCAATTGGTAAAGTACGTTTAACTTTCCAAGGTCAGTTCTCGCGTTTTGATAATTACGCCGGACCTGCGGTAGACGACGATTACTGATGCGTTTAGCTATTGCCGAAATTAACTTACAAGCACTTGCTCATAATTTAGCGCAAGTGCGACAGTTTGCGCCTAACAGTAAAGTTATGGCGGTATTAAAAGCCAATGCTTATGGCCATGGTTTAGTGAAAATAGCGCAGCACCTTAATGATGCTGACGCATTTGCAGTGGCACGAATAGATGAAGCTCTAGCACTGCGGGCGGGTGGGCTGACCAAGCCTATTGTGTTGCTGGAAGGTTTTTTCCATCAAGATGATTTGCCGATTTTATTAGCCAATAACTTTCAAACCATTATCCATGATGAAAATCAGCTCAGAGCACTTGAAAATGCAAAGCTCGATGAACCAATCAGTTGCTGGTTAAAAATCAATACCGGTATGCATCGTTTAGGAATTGCACCAACGCAGTTGCATGATTTTTATCAGCGCTTGCAAGCAACGAATAACGCTAAAGATACAATCAATTTAATGACGCATTTTTCCAGTGCCGATGATGTTAATGATCCCAAAACAGCTGAGCAAATTGCTTTGTTTGATTCATTAGTGCAAGGCAAACAACAAGCACATTGTTTAGCAAATTCGGCTGGTATTATTGCTTGGCCTGCAGGTCATGGCGACTGGGTACGTCCAGGCTTGATGATGTATGGTGTATCACCAATGCTTAACACTTCTGGCAAAGACCATCAGCTGAAGCCAGTGATGCGCTTAACCACTAAGGTCATTGCAATTCGCGATGTTGATGCCGCGCAAGGTGTTGGTTATGGTGGTTGTTGGCAAAGTGCTCAGCCGACTAAGCTTGCAGTGGTGGCCATGGGCTATGGTGATGGTTATCCGCGCCATGCTAGACATGGCACACCTGTAGTGATTGCTGGCAAACGTTATGGTATTGCTGGCAACATCTCTATGGATATGATCAGTGTTGATATTGGTGCAAATGCTGATGGCATCAAAGTCGGCGATGAGGTGGTGATGTGGGGCCCAGAATTACCCGTTGAAGAAATCGCCCAATGTGCCACGACAATCCCTTACGAGTTAGTCTGTAATATTACCCCACGGGTAAGCTATGAATATTTAGAGTAATGCTAAGCGTTACTCTTTGATAAAATACACATCGCTAAAACCCATGCGAGCAAACTCTTCATCACGAAAATTACGCACTGCCGCAGAACCTTTTGAAGTCATAGCAATTTGCTGTTCCATCTTTAAGTAATTTGTTAAATCAATCCCTTCAGCCGCGGCAATAGCCTGATACATATCGCGATATTTATCTTTTGCAAAATTAATTTCGCGAGGCTGATTTTTAAATTTGTACGTAATGCGTCGTGCCATGAGTCACTCATAAAATAATTTAATTGCGTTAATTTTACACCTTCTTCGACATCCGCTCTACCTTTGAATGACTTGTAGCTTAGCTCAAGTTACAATAACGGCCATATTTTTAAATAAACCAAGGAATTGTCATGAAATTATCTGTAGAGATCAGTAAGTACCCACTTCATCAAGATTATATCCCATTTATTAAGGGGTTTATTGATCGCTTAAATGAATATGACGATTTAAAAGTAATAACAAATACCTTGTCTACGCAAATTTTTGGGGATTACGATTTAGTAATGTCAGTGCTTAGTACAGAGATAAAACGTTCATACGAAGAGTTTGGCAAAGCTATTTTTGTTTGTAAATTCCTCAATGGTGATCTCTCTCCCCAATAGCAGCTAAAGCCTTAGTGGATCAATTATGGAATTTATTACAGAAACTCTCGCAGGGTTTACTGCAATGTCGCACTGGGAATATATCGCAGTGGCGCTCTCTATGGCATATTTGCTATTAGCAATAAAAGAAAATCTGTGGTGTTGGCCTGCGGCATTTTTTAGCACCCTTATTTATACCATAATGTATTGGAATGGTGCTTTATTAATGGAATCGCTATTGCATTTTTACTATATGTATATGGCGGTTTATGGGTGGGTAATATGGCGAAAAGGCGACGCTAATAAACATCAATTAGTGATTACCTCATGGTGCTTGCATCAACACTTATTCATTATTATTGCGACTTCGATTGTGGCATTAATATTTGGTTATGTGATGAACAATCACACCCATGCAGACTTTGCTTATTTAGATAGTTTTACAACCTGTTTTGCTGTTGTTACAACGTATTTAGTTGCGAAAAAAGTACTGGAAAATTGGCTGTATTGGATTGTTATTGATGCGGCTTCGATGTATTTGTATTACGAGAAAGGCTACTACCCAACATTAGCGCTGTTTATTTTTTACACCATAATGGCAGCATGGGGGTTTAAAACCTGGTATGAAGAGTATGAGCAAAATCAAGCTAAGCCTTTGGCGCAATTATAAGAAGCAGTATGACAGGTAAAGAAATTAGCGGCATTTTTGCCGCTTTTGATCCACAACTAAAGGTATTGAGCAATGAGCGGCTATTTAGCGGTTTAAGTAACGATAACTTTTTAGTGCGTACTGCACAGCAGGCTTTTTTATTAAAGTGCTATCGCGAGCATTGGCCAGTGCAGGGCTTGGCAGCACAAACTGTATTTGCGCAGCAGCAGGTATGCCCCAAACCACTGTGGACTGATGAAGTTAACAAGCTGGCGATTTTTGAATACCTAGAGGGGAATATTGCACAAGGGGATTACACTTTAGAGTTGCTGCAAAAGTTGATTGCTTTTCATTGCCATGATGTTGTTACTGAGGCGATGGATATAAAGTATGAGCTGGATTTTTATAAACAAACTCGCTTATATCAGCAATATCAAGCAAGCGTTGAGGATGCATTAAAGCAAATCGCGTTATTACCCCGTGATGAAGGTTTTTGCCATAATGATTTAGTAAAAGAAAACATTATTGTGAATAGCGAAGGCATGTTTTTAATTGACTTTGAGTACGCTAAAAGTAATGACGTATACTTCGATTTAGCAGCACTAACTGTTAGCTTTGCGTTGAATGATAAGCAAAAAAATAGCTTACTTTCAAACTACCAACAGCAATTGCCTGCTATTCAAAAATTTCACTATTCACTGCAAAAGCTTGAATGCTATCAGTTGGTGTTTTTAGTGTTGTGTATTTGTTGGTATAGCGCACGCTCAGTCGATAATAAAGTGACTGAGTTGCGTACGCAGTTGGATTGTTTGATTAGCTCAATGGAGCATCGTTAAAGACCACCAAAACGCGCCGCAAGTTCTTTGTATTTTGCAACTTCATCTGCATCAAATAGTGGTTCGCCGTTTTCATCAACAGATTTCGATATTAATAAACTTTCCCGGGCAAGACGCTTTACACGTTCAACTTTAACCCCTAAAAACTCCGCTACTTGCTCGGTTGACATTAAACTCATAGATACTTCCTCATGTTAAACCTTTTACAAGCGCCTTAAAAAGTCGTTAAACGGGCATTTATATGTTGCAAAATGGTTAGTGATTTTTATTAAGTATAATTTAATAGCTGTTTTTTGCTTGCTTGTGAAGTAATTTATTATAATTTGCTGAATTATTAAGCATCTAAGCGATAGAAGCTAGCATTTAATTGCATATGCCTTTATTATTGCTCGGCCTAAGCACTGATATCGCGAGTTGGTGTGGTGGCACAAATGTGCTCTCGTGGTGAAATGGATATCACGTGGCCCTCCGGAGGCTGAGTTGTAGGTTCGATCCCTACCGAGAGCGCCATTTGCAATAATGCCCAGCCTTTCATCAAAGGCTATCAATAATAACTCTCTATCTTACTCCACTGTGTTTGCCCTCAATCACACTCTTTTAGTACTCATGATGTAAATAAACCCCTACTAATATTTTGAATTAAATAAATTGCACAAGTGGTAAAACTGACAACTGGACTATACTCATAATTCATTATCTTAGGGAATTGTATTATGCACTACAGCTCGCCTCCATTAAAAATGGGGGGATTACAGTTTCATGTCCTTTTGCATACTAAGTAAGTCGAGCACAGTTGTTATTTGGCAATGCCTGTGAGTGTTGTGTTAAATGAGCTCTTTAGCAAAGGGTACTCTGGAGATTGAATGAATATTAAAACCCGTATTCTGGTGTTTGTCATTTTGTTTGAGATATTGGCTTATTCAACCCTACAGTTATTCAACACGCTAATTTACAAAGAATCTTTGGATGAATTTAAGCAAAATGAAATTCAGGCTGTGTTTAATGGCACTATTTCCCGTATCAATCATCTTACAGAACAAATGCAAGGTCATGCGATCGATCTGGCTCTAAGTGGTGAGCAGTTATACTTTCTGCGTCATCAAAAATCTACTCCCATGGCTGATATCAAGGAACTGGCTCAGCGCACGTTACAAAACAAGTTTACTAGTTTTGAGCAAGCTATGGGCGGAGGGCTTTGGTATCAACCGCAGGTACTGGATGAGCAGTATCGTTATTTTGGCCCATATGTATATAAAGAAAATAAACAGCTGCAATTTACGTGGGATCTCAATACACCACAGTACGATTATTTTTCTCAGGATTGGTACCAGCTTGCTGTACAGCAAGGGTGGGGATTAAACCAATCAAGCTATCGTCCTATATTTTGGACTAACCCTTATTACGATGATGCAGGCTCATTCTCGTTGATGATGACCATAGATGCGGTGATGCTTGACGATAACCGCAGTCCGATTGGTATGGCGACGCTCGACTGGTCTTTAGCTGAGTTAAGTGAGTTTTTAGTCAGCATTAAAGTGACCGAAAATGCACAATCATTTTTATTTCACCGGGATTCTGAGTTAATTATTGGCTTTACAGACAAGCCTCAAACGGTACAGCAGTTGACCGATGACTTTCCTTGGGCGGCAACATTAGTAGCTCAAAGTCGGTTAAGTAAGGTCAATAGCTTTGGGTTTGAGCAGCTAGCAATTGAAGATAAGTATATTTTTTATCAGCTTAGTGAGAGCGGTTTTATCTTTGGCTCATTAGTTCCTAAAAATGATTTAAGTAAACAAGTTGATAAAGTGTCTTCTTGGGCTTTAATCACAGGCAGTGGCATAGGGCTCGGCTTTATTATACTGATGATTTTTATCCTCAAAGCTTTGTTTAGCCCTTTTGATCAGGTATTAAATATCATAAAAAGCTCTATTCGTTATGGTAGTAATAAGCAAGTTAATCTACTGCCAGTTGAGTATGCTAAACGCAATGAGTTTACCCCAATTATTACTGCTTTAAATGATGTGTACTTACAAGTAAAAAGCTACGTCAGTGAGATTGAAGATGCGAATACCAAGTTGATGTCTTCACAGCAACAAGTAAAACAGTTAAATGCGGTACTTGAGCGTAAAGTGGCTCTGCGTACTGCTGAGCTTGAGACTAAGACCAAAGAAGCAACATTATCGCTGGAACAGCTAAAACGTACTCAGCAACAGTTAATTGAAAATGAAAAGCATGCGTCGTTAGGACGATTAGTTGCTGGAGTTGCTCATCAAATAAATACCCCATTGGGCATTTGCGTCACGGCTGCATCAGTACTGGAAAGCACCTCGAAAACTATTCATGGCAAAGCGGCTGCGGGTAACATGTCGAGAGAGGAGTTTAATCAGGCCTATGATCATATAATACAAAGCACAGAGTTATTGAGCGTTAATCTCCACAGAGCTACAAATCTAATCAATAACTTTAAACAAGTTGCGGTAGACAACGATACACAGGAAAATCGCTGGTTTAACTTAGGTGAGTATATCGATAATATTCTGCTGTCAATCCACTCACGTGTTGACCAAACCCCTCATAAAGTTAAATGCCAATACCAGCAAGAAATTCGTTTTTTTGCCTCACCAAGTGCATTCTCGCAAATTTTAGGGCAGCTAGTGGAAAATGCCTTAGTTTACGCTTTTGATGATTCAACGCCTGGGGAGGTGAACATTACAGTGAGTAAACATGATGAACAACTTCAGCTGATAATCAGCGATAATGGTAAAGGCATGCCAGAAGATGTCCGCAAGCAAGTATTTGACCCGTTCTTTTCTACGAATAACGCACAACTGAGCTTAGGTTTGGGGTTGCACATTGTTTATAATTTAGTAATACATAAACTAGCCGGTACGATAGAGTGCCAGAGTCAATTAGGTACTGGCACTACTTTTATCATTACTATACCAATCAATGTAATTGAACAACCGTGAGTATTTTTAAAGCCACTTTTTATTTTTGAAGTAAACGCCGATGGCACCGGTGATCACGACTAAAAATATAACAAAAAAACTAAATGCGTAAGGGCTCTCTGTACCAGGGATACCGCCTACATTTACGCCAAGTAAACCGGTTAAAAATCCTAGCGGTAAAAACAGTGCCGCAACCACCGACATCACATACATACGCTGATTTAATTGTTCAGAAACCTGATTAGTAATGGTTTGTTGAATAATTTGCGCACGTTCAATAGAGCTGTCCAACTCTTCAATAAAGCGGATCAGTAGATTGGTGGTTTCGTTTAACTTGGCTTTGTCGTTTTCACTAAGCCAGCTGTATTTGTTTGCCATTAAAGTACTGAGCGCTTCTTTTTGTGGCCTTAAGTAGCGTTTTAAACCAATTGATTGGCGGCGTAACTGCGACAGTCCTTGGTTATCAAAGCGCTTTGTCGGCTCGTCAATTTCATCTTCAAAAATATCGAGAGTGTCATCTAAGCCATCAATTACCCCTTGCATACGTGAGGTGAGATTTTGTGTAAGTTGGCAAACTAATTCAGAAATGCTAACTGGCCCAGTTTTTTCTTCTAGTGCAGCTAAAATATCTTGGACTGAAAGTAAACGGCGTTTTCGGGTAGTGACCACTACATTTTCATTGATAAATAAACGAATTGAGACCATGTCTTCAGGGCTCTGCGCAGGATTTAAATTCACGCCTCGTAAAAACAACATACAACCGTTAGTTACTTTGGTGATACGAGGGCGTGTTTCATCGGCTGTTAATGATGCAAGTTCATAATCAGTCAACAATTCACTGTTTTGTAACCAATCTATGGCTTCACTTTGGCTATAATCAAGATGAACCCACAATTTACCTTGCTCAGGCTGCCAGTTATGTAGGTCTGCGCTATTATCAATTGTGCGTGCGCCGCCTTGTTCATCAAGTATAAGTGCGTGTAGTAAACCATTGAACATAGTAAATTCTCATTAATCCTGTATGTTAATATAGTTGACTATTGAGTGACTTAGGTCAATTAAATTAGCTTATCATTTGGATAAAATTATTTCATTTGTGTTTTTATCCGTGTAGCGTATAAGACAGTTTTTTATTAAAGGGCACATTTATGACGGCAAAGATAATTGTTGGTTGGCGTGAGTGGTTAAGTTTACCTGAGCTTGGCATTAATCAAATTAAGGCTAAGATTGATACGGGCGCCCGTACGTCATGTATTCATGCTCTTAATATTGAAGAATATGAGCGAGAAGGCGAAAAGTGGGTTAAATTTATTGCTCAGCCTTTGCAAGAAGATGAGCACACTCAAATTGAGTGTGATGCTAAAGTAAAAAAGATGAAATATGTAACCAGCTCAAGTGGGCAGCGTGAGTTGCGGTATTTTATTGAGACTAAGCTCTGCGCTGGTGATAAAAGTTGGCCAATAGAAGTCACTTTGACCAGCCGAGCGAGTATGAAGTTTAGAATGTTATTAGGGCGCACAGCCATGGAAAATCGTATAGTCGTTGATCCGGCTTTATCTCATTTATTAGATAGTTAAGGTTTTAACTATGAAAATTGGTATTTTATCTCGTAACAAGAATTTATATTCAACGCGTCGTTTAATTGAAGCAGCTGAGATGCGTGGTCATGAAGTAAAAGTGATCGATGCATTACGTTGTTACATGAACATTAACTCTGAGCAACCAGAGATCCATTATCGCGGTGAAAATTTAAAAGATTTTGATACCATAATCCCGCGTATTGGTGCTTCAGTTACTTTTTATGGTTGTGCAGTACTGCGTCAGTTTGAAATGATGAATGTATTTCCTGTTAATGAATCAGTTGCTATTTCACGTTCGCGAGATAAATTACGTTCGTTACAGTTGTTATCACGTAAAGGCGTTGGTATGCCGGTAACCGGTTTTGCTAGCAAGCCAGATGACGTTAAAGACTTACTTGAAATGGTTGGCGGTGCACCTGTAGTTATTAAGCTGTTAGAGGGTACTCAAGGCATTGGTGTGGTGTTAGCTGAAACACGTAAAGCTGCTGAGAGTGTTATTGAAGCCTTTATGGGCTTAAAAGCTAATATCATGGTACAAGAGTATATTAAAGAAGCTGGTGGTGCTGATATCCGCTGTTTCGTACTTGGTGACAAAGTGATTGCCGCAATGAAGCGTCAAGCACAAGATGGTGAGTTCCGTTCTAATTTACACCGCGGTGGCAGTGCAACATTAGTGCGTATTACGCCAGAAGAACGTAGAACAGCAGTAGCTGCAGCTAAAGCAATGGGCTTGAACGTAGCTGGGGTTGATTTACTTCGTTCATCTCGCGGACCTTTGGTAATGGAAGTTAACTCTTCACCAGGTCTTGAAGGTATCGAAGTAGCAACAGGAAAAGATATTGCAGGTATGGTGATCGAATTTATCGAAAAAACCGCTGCAACCAAAAGGACCGCAACGCGTGGCAAAGGTTAGAATCAATAGTGCGTTTACTTTATTAGGTGAAACGGTGGGTGTCGGTGAGCGTAAGACGCTGGCCCTAGAAGCAGCTAAGCTGTACACCCATTCGCCGTTGAATATCCCAATAGAGGTAGTGAATGGAGTTCAAGCAGGGCCTGTTTTAATGGTCTGTGCGGCTATTCATGGTGATGAACTCAATGGCGTAGAGGTCGTACGCCAATTATTAGCAAAAATAGATGCTAACCAGCTGCGTGGTACGCTGATTGCTGTACCGATTGTTAACGTATTTGGTTTTATTCATAAGTCACGTTATTTACCTGATCGCCGTGATATGAATCGCAGCTTTCCAGGTTCTATTCGTGGATCGCTTGCTGGACGTATGGCACATATGTTTTTTTCGCAAGTGGCCATTCATTGTACGCATATTATTGATTTACATACTGGCGCAATACATCGCACCAATTTACCGCAAATTCGCGCAGATTTGAGTGATGAAGCAACGGCACAAATGGCGAATGCATTTGGTACACCAGCCGTTATTGATGCCTCACTTCGTAATGGTTCACTGCGAAGTGAGGCCGCGAACTTAGGTATTCCGGTGATCACATACGAAGCTGGAGAAGCGCTGCGGTTTGATCCAATTGCAATAGCGGCTGGTATGCAAGGCGTTGATTATGTCATGCGTCATTTAAAAATGATCCGTGGCAAGCGCGCTAAAAAGTTACCTGAGCCAATTATTGCCAGCTCAACCAGTTGGGTGCGTGCTGAAGTCGATGGCATTGTGCGTGCGCAAGTATCATTGGGTGAGCGAGTAATGAAAGGGCAAATATTAGCTTATATCAGTAGCCCGCTCGGTGATTCTGAGCTGGAATTATTAGCGCCAAGAAGTGGTATAGTGATTGGTCAACAAACTATGCCACTGGTTAATGAAGGTGATGCAGTGTTTCATTTAGCATATTTTGCTCACGCAAACAGCTTGGTAGAACAACAGCTTGAAACCTTTATTGATGAAATAAGTGATATTGAAGATGAGTTAAAAACAGCGGAATTAAATAATTAATTGCTGATTGCAACTGATCAAAAAAGCCGTTTAAGGATATTCTTAAGCGGCTTTTTGTTATGTGCTTTTCGTTTATTGCAGCTTTTTAGGTCCAATAGCGCGCTTAACCGCGATTGCTTTAGTAGGTTTCGGCTCTTTATTTAAAACCATCACCGGACGAGTAACAAATAGGTTATTAGGATAAATAACTCGGTGCCCATCAACATGTTCTAATACCACATTCATCAAGCCCATCTCGACAATACGCCCCTCAACAAAGTTCGCGCCGTCAATAACTCTAACCCAATAACCAACACGACAGTCATTTTGAATAAACATTAGCAAAAACGAGGTTAGATTGCTTAATAGCGACCAAGCTGCAAATAGTGCAACACCTAGCATGGCAAACAAAGATGAGCCAAGTACCAGTAAACCCCGTAATTCAATACCCCAAAAAACTAACACTAAGCACAGCATTACAAATGCGAGAATAATTTTCAGTAATAGTTCGGCACGATATTTACGGTGAATATCGACTTTGCCCTTAATAGTTTTTTCGAGTAATTTTTTAGTCAGTTTTAATAGTACAGGAAAAAGTAACAGAGCGACTAAAGTGACGATGAGTTTATACTGCGTGCTAAGAATATCTAACAGTTCCACAATCAATCCAAATGCGGTTTAGGAGCAACTAGTTTAGCGTTTTTAGCACACTTTAAAAGGAATTTTTTACAGTGACTAGCCATTGAATAGAATCAACATCATCACTTTTATCAAGTGGAGCGGCGATATCTAAATGGATCACAGTTCCTGCATTTGCTCTGCTTGGAGCGAGCCGTAACCCGATACCTATATTTTTCAATACTTGGCCATTTTTACCGTTATTTTGGTCATTAAACCAAGCGCGACCAATATCAAAAAATGCAGCTCCACCAACTTTAAACAGTTGAAGCAGGTCGTATTCCCAATAATAGCGTTTTTCAAGGTTAACTAAAAAACTACGATCGCCTTGTTGGTAGTCTAGCGGATAGCCACGTAGGCCATTTTCGCCGCCTAAGATTAGCTGTTTGTCGGGGGTTAGGTTTTTAGCATAGTCTAAGCGTATTTTGGTATACCACGATTGTTCAAAACTGGTGTTTAAATAATACTGCACTTGAGTGCTCGCGAGTAAGTTCTCTACTTTGCTTTGTTGTTCGTTCCAATTACCATCTAGGCTAGCATGAAAGCGCCAAAGGGTATTATCGCCACTAAAATGAGCTTTTTTCGCATCAAAAGAGTAAATAGCACGGCTATCGTCATTGCTTAATTCTTCACTTGCATAGCCTAATAAACCTTGCACATTCCAACCGAGATTTAAATCTTCAGTACGATAAATACTGTCGAAATTACGCACTTTTATGTAGTGATCCTCAAACCAATGACCACTGATATATGGATAGCTTAGCTCCCGTTTTTCAGCCAATGGTGTGACGGTATTTACTGTGCTCTCAAAAGCTTGCTGTTCATGGGTATAACCGACGCTAATGCGTTGAGTCCAATTATTAGCAAGCTGTTTAGAGTGGCCAAAGTGAATGCGATTATAGTCTGTTTTCTGGATAAATTGACTGAATACTTCACCACGTTTGTAAAGAGATTCAGTTCGTTGATCAGAAAAGCTTAATAAACCATAGCTGTAAGGTGTCTCAATAGAGTAAAAAGGGTAGCTAAGCTCGAATAAATGGCGTTTACCATCGTCGTTATCAGAGTATTCTATGCGACCACGGTAGCGGCTAGAAAGTATATTAGGATCATCATAAACAAACAGGTAACCATTTCGTTCAGCATCAGTAGTGCGAGCGAGTGATAAACGTTTACCCCAGCCAAATAAATTGGATTCACGAAAACCAATACTCGATTTATTTTCGCCACCGCTGCGGCTAAAGCTAATTTCTGGTAGTAACGTCCATAAGTCGCGGGTGATCACTTTCACATCTATGTCACCATTGCAGTTAGTTTCTGCTTTTATTCTGGCATCGTATAGATAACTTTGGCGACGTAATAAGCGCTCTGATTCGGCGAGTTTTTTCGGCTCATAGTGATCACCAGGTTCGAACAATAAAATACTTTTTATAACATTAGGCTCTGTGGTCATATGAACGCGATTAGCAAAGCGAAATAATGCGTTATTTTCTGCTTCTAAATTGGTATTGAAAACGTTGAGTTGCTCAAGTTCGACCTGGGCTATTTTTGCATTATTAGTTTTTTCTGGCAGCTGTATATCAACATCAAGTTGGCGACGTAGATTTTTTTCAGTGGGTGTAGTTGTGCGCTGATTACTGCAACTTTGCTGCCCGTCATTAAACGATTGCGCTAAGCCATAGGATGAATAGAGCAAAGTGCTGCAACAGCTAGACAATAAAAGTGCATAAGCGTTATTTATCACCATTGAAATCCTTGATTATGGGTTTTTAGCGTTTACCCACTACACACTAAGTTAGTGTATAAGTCTACCTCATTGTTGCAATAGTGTGAGGAAATAGTGTGCTAAGGCTGCTAATAAATGCTCAGCTTCAATGCCTTCGCCATTAATCCAAATGCTGTTACTGTAATGTTCAAAGTTTAAATTAAAGCTCTGCTGTGCATACGTAAAGCGACATTGGTGGCGATCCGCTCCCACTGCAAATTCACCAATTACTATTTCTGGGCCATGTAAAAATAACTGCGCCCAAAGCTCGAAATCATCATCGTTGGGCATTTCGCTGGGGATAATAATAATGGCATTATGTTGATTATCTAGTTGCAGCTGAGTCATCAATTTTCTCTTTATTTAAGACTGGGCTAAGTAGTCGCGTATGGCGTGTAAAAAAGGGCTGCCGTACTTATTGAGTTTAGTAAAGCCAACTCCTGACACTTTGAGAAATTCACTGTCATTGGTTGGCATTAGTTGCGCCATTTCTGCGAGGGTTTTATCGTTAAACACCACATATGGTGGCACATCATCCGCATCGGCAAGCTCTTTACGTAAGGCACGTAGTTTGGCAAATAGCTTTTTATCGTAATTAAACTGAGCGAGCTTGTCTTGGTATACGTGCTTCGCTTGCAGACGTGGTTCAGCCATTTGCAGCGCGTATTGACCTTTCAAAATAGCGCGAGCACCTTCGGTTAAGCGCAGTGCTGAGCCTTGGGTGATATCTTGACTCAGTAAGCCTTGGTGAATCAGTTGGCGTAAAATACTGAGCCAAAATTCACTACTGTGGTCTTTACCAATGCCATAAGTGCTGAGTTGGTGGTGATTGTTATCCCTAATGCGGCTGGTATTTGCTCCGCGCAGTAGCTCAACTATGTAGCCTAAACCAAACCGTTGTTCGGCACGATACACACACGAAAGGGCTTGTTGTGCCACTAAAGTACCATCAAAACTTTTTGGTGGATTTAGGCAAATATCGCAGTTGCCGCAAGGTTCGCGTTGATATTCACTAAAGTAGTTAAGAAGTATTTGTCGACGACATGTTTGTGCTTCTGCGAAGCTGGCCATGGCGTTAAAGCGTTGCTCTTCGACACGACGACGTTGTTCATCTTCAATGTCTTCAAAAAATCGCCTAACACGGCCAATATCGGCCGGATCAAAATACATAATAGCTTCAGCGGCCAAGCCATCACGGCCAGCACGGCCAGTTTCTTGATAGTAAGACTCGATACTTTTGGGAATATCATAATGCAGTACAAAACGGACGTTGGGTTTATTAATGCCCATGCCAAAGGCAACAGTAGCCACCACTATTTGAATATCGTCACGGGCGAAACCGGTTTGTACAAATTGGCGTTGCTCGTTACTCATACCAGCATGGTAAGCCGCTGCGTTCATTCCAGCATCAGCGATCTTTTCAGCTATTTCATCAACTCGTTTTCGACTGGTGCAATAAATAATACCACTTTGACTTTGTTGTTCTTTTAAGTAGCGAAGTAATTGCGCCAGCGGTTTGAATTTTTCTTCAATGGTGTAACGAATATTTGGTCGATCGAAACTACCAGTGTGTATATAGGGGTCATTTAAACTAAGCTGCTGGACAATATCAAACCGCGTGGCTTTATCAGCTGTCGCTGTGAGCGCCATCATAGGCACATCTGCAAAGCGCTGTTTTAGTTCGCTTAAGCGGCAGTAGTGAGGGCGAAAATCATGGCCCCAATGTGATACACAGTGAGCTTCGTCAATCGCAAATAAACTAATATTAAGATGACTTAAGCGCTCTTTAAATTCATGTTGCAGCACTTTTTCAGGTGCAACATACAGTAGCTTAAGCAAACCACTGTGCAGTTGTTGATATATTTGCTGCTGTTCGTCGCGGTTTAAACTGTTATTGATATACGCTGCTTTCACCCCGAGCGCTTGCAATTGTGATACTTGATCTTGCATAAGGGAAATTAATGGCGAAATAACGACTGTCAGACCGCTTAAGGCAAGCGCGGGCACTTGGTAGCATACTGATTTGCCGCCGCCAGTTGGCAGCAATACTAGCGAATCTTGGCCGTTAAGGGCTGCATTGATCACCGTTTCTTGGCCATCACGAAATTCGCTATAGCCAAACACTTGTTTGAGTATAGCTGCGGGACTGCGCACTACGGTGCTTGCTGTGGGATTTGGTGTATTCATCGCGGACATTTTAGAGCTTTTAGGCGACCTTGCATAGGTGCTTTTTATCGCACTTTCTTTTTAGTTGTGCTTTACTCATCTTACCAGTTATAAAGTTGCGGATAATAATAATGAATAAAGCCCAATTAATTGACCAAGTTGCTAAAGTTTTTGTAGAGCAAATGCCGTTTAACCAGTTTTTACAAATAAAAGTTAAATCACTAGATGCGGAACAAGCGCAAATAAGCTTTCCTTGGCAGGATGTTTTTATCGGTAATCCCGCTCAAAAAATTCTCCACGGTGGGGTGATCTCTGCGGTGCTTGATAATGTGGGGGGGATGCTCGCTGCGGCGGCGATGATAGATAAGCTCACTGAGCTTAATATAGTTAGTATTCAAACCAAGCTAGCGACACTCGGCACCATAGATTTGCGCACTGATTACTTGCGTCCAGGCAAAGGGCTTGAATTTACCGCTAGTGCCAAGCTAATTCGCTCCGGTAATAAAGTATGCGTATGTCGGATGGAGCTCCATAACGAACAAGGTATTCAAATAGCTTTTGGCACGGCAACTTATTTAGTTGGATAAAGCGTAGCTGGCAGGTAAACTAGCGGCCTTTCATCTACATCAGAAACAATCTATGCCAACTAATCCTGAACAGCGTAAAGGTGTTATCTTAGCCTGTATGGCTTTTTTTATGTGGGGCTTAGCACCTATTTATTTTAAATTACTACAGCATATATCAGCTTTTGAAATACTGATGCATCGTGTGGTTTGGTCGGTATTATTCATCGTCATCATCGTTGCAGTAATGAAGCAATGGCATAAAGTACAGCATGTGCTTAAACACCCTAAACTCATTGCTATGCTGGTTATTACGGCCACCTTACTTGGCTTTAACTGGGGGCTATTTATTTGGGCGGTTAATAATGATCATATGCTTGATGCAAGTCTTGGTTATTATATCAATCCGTTATTAAACGTACTGCTAGGTATGCTTTTTTTAAGTGAAAAACTACGCAAATGGCAAGCGCTAGCGGTTGCTCTGGCGTTATGTGGTGTGGTGATCCAAGTTATTAGTTTTGGCTCATTTCCGGTGGTCGCACTTTCATTAGCAGGGTCATTTGCGGTGTATGGCTTACTTCGTAAAAAGTTACCTATCGAATCATTGCCGGGGTTACTACTAGAGGCATTAATATTATTGCCAGTTGCTTTAGTATATTGGTGGTTAATGGCGCCATCGAATAGCTCTGATTTCGTAGCGAATGATTGGCATACTAATGTATTGTTGATCAGTGCAGGCGTTATTACCACACTGCCACTACTTTGCTTTACAGGTGCTGCCAAGCGATTGCAGTATACTACCTTAGGGTTTTTCCAATATATTGGGCCAAGTTTAATGTTTGTGTTGGCGGTGGTATTTTATGGTGAAGTATTTAGTCCTGAACGAATAGTAACATTTGCTTGTATTTGGAGTGCGCTGGCTATCTTTAGTTGGGATTCCTATCGACAATCACAAAAGCGTAAACGTGAAAATATCCCTGCACCCACTAAGCCTGTTTAAGCAATGACTTTATTGCGGCCAGTTTCTTTGGCTTCATAAAGCTTAATATCGGCCTGTTTTAATAATTCATCAATTTGATAAACAGGCCCGTGTGCGTAACCAATAGAGAGCGTAAATTGAATTTTTTCTTTGCTAAATTCAGGGCTATTGAGCTCAACAAAGTGACGAAAATTATCCAGACGTTTTAATATTTCATCTTTATTTGTGTCATTAAAATACACAGCAAACTCTTCACCGCCTAAACGAGCCGCCAAGTCTTTTGTAAAGTATTTTGCAAAACAAATTGAAAGTCCTTTTAGTACTTGATCACCAGCATCGTGGCCATAGGTATCATTGATTGCTTTGAAATGATCAATATCTAGCATCGCCAAAGAGGGAATTAACTCTTTTTTCTGCAGTTGTTTTAATGATTTTGTGGTTTCTTCAAAGAAGTAGCGACGATTAGGTAGTTTAGTTAAATAGTCAGTGTTCGCTTGCAAGCGAATGGTGGCAATTTGTTCCAGCATGTCAACGTTCTGGCTCAAACGGCAATAAAATTCTTCGTTATTAAATGGTTTGCGTAAATAGTCGTTTGCGCCATTTTTCAAAAAACGCGCCGAAAGATGCGCTGCATTTGAGCCGGAAATACCGATTATTGCTTTTTCATCATTACTGTATAAGCGACGAATTTCACCACATAACTCATCACCATTCATGTTAGGCATTTCGTTATCTGCAATTATAACGGCTATGTCGGGTGTTTGTTCGAGCACTGCAAGTGCTTCAATGCCATCACAGGCTTGTAATATTTGATATTTATGACGTTTAAGCAAGCTGCATATATGCAGTCGTGCTGATGGTGAGTCATCGACGACTAAGACTTTAACGTTTTCGTTGCGAGGTAAGCGCTGTAGTTGCTTTTCTAAATAATGGTAGGCTTGCTTGTTCTCTTTAGTGATGTAATCAATTATTGGATATTTTTCGACGATATCACGGGTCTTTGCATCTATATTGCCGGTCATTACTATAGTAGGAATTTGAGCTTCAATAGTGCAGGGTACAGCCTCTCCTTGTGGTGCGTCAGGTAGAATAAAATCTACTACAGCGCAAAAATAGTTATTTTTACTAATTAACTCTTTTGCTTGCGCTAAGGAACAGGCTATATCTGCATCATAGCCAACTTTAATTGCAATGTGCTTTTGCACTCGCGCTATAGTTGGCGTATCTTCAATGATGAGTATTTTTCGTGTCACGTAACACCTTGTTTTTGGCATCGCCAAGTTTATTCAGTTATACAAGTTGTAACTGTTAAAACACGAAAAAGCAAATAACACCATTACTTTTATAAACTATCAGACTCCGAATAGTAGTCTGGATTTTGTGGTGCAGGACTTGAAATTTTAGAACGCCCAAACAGAGTATGAAACTTTGCTTTACACGTCGTTAGCTTTAGGTATTTAATCCACGCACGTTCAATTGCGTTGGTTGGTTCTTGATTACCAGAGACAACGGCAAAAAATTGTTCTTGGATTTCATTTTGTGGTTCAAGGGTTTTATTATATAACCCTTTTAGAACAACACCGTGTTGTTCAAGGATACTGGCTTCTAGTAAGGTAAAATTACCGCTGCGGCCGAATCCGCGCGGAAAGTTTTGATCATCATAAAACTGACGTTGGCTTACAAATGCTTGGCGAAGTAGTGAAATATCATTGCTCATGGCTGTTTCCTCATACCCTATTTTCAAGCTGGAGTATGGATCAAGTTGCGCAATTTATTAAACAAAAAATTTTTATCGTGAGGATAAATAATTGGATATAGATTTATTGAAAACCTTTGTCGAAGTGGTACGTACTCGTCACTTTGGTAAAGCGGCTGAAAACCTTTACATTACGCAGTCTGCGGTGAGTTTTCGAATTCGTCAATTAGAACAAGGACTAGGGGTTAATTTATTTATCCGCCAACGTAATAACATCCAATTGACTGCACCAGGGGAGCGCTTATTACCCCATGCGCAAATGATTATTACTGGTATGCAACGAGCTAAAGTCGATGTTGCTCTTGCTGATAATATGCATAAGCAAGTAAGTTTAGCAGGGACGCCCAATATTTGGGATGCTTTTTTACAGTTTGGTATCACTAATATTGTTTCTGCAATGCCAGGGGTATCGCTGGTGGCTGAAGTTAAAGCACAGCAAGAAAGTACAAGGTTATTATTAGAGCGCACCTTAGATCTAGCGATTTTATTTGATCCACCAAAAGTGGATGAATTAGTAGTTGAGCGTATTTGCACCTTGCCAATTATACCTATCAGTGCATTTGAAGGAGCTGCTAATGATAACTTTTTTGATAATCAATATGTCTATGTTGACTGGGGAACTACCTTCTCACTTTGGCATGCACGGCAATTTACTGGCCACACTCCACCATATTTTCGTACCAGCACAGGACGCATTGCATTAGATTTGATACTACAATGTGGAGGTAGTGCATTTATTCCTGAAGTTTTAGCGAAAAGCCATATAGATAAAGGGGAGCTACATCGAGTGTCTGATGTGGAACATACTTCTCGGGATATTTTTGTCGCTTATCACAGAGATAATGAACAAAAACCCTTGCTTGAGACGTTGGTTAATTTATTACTGGAATTAACACCAACAATAAGCAGTGAATTTAGTGCTAAGTAAGCTATATATGACAGTTTTGTGTTGATTTGATGTCTTTTGTTGTTCCTTTTTATGAATAATATGAGTCATAAATATTTCTGTTGTAATATTTCTGTCATTTACCGCAGGCAAAATGCAGCGAATTAAAAATTAGTCTGTTGCGTTTATTGAGGAAATAATATGAAATTTGCAAAGTCGAGCCTATTACTAGCTGTGTTAAGTGGTTTATCTTTTTCTGCATTTGCTGATGTTGATGTGTATGGTAAAGCAAATGTCTCTGTGCAATCTTCGGATGACGGTGAAGGGTCATTCAGCGAAATTAAAAGCAATGCATCGCGAATCGGTTTTAAAGGTTCTGAAAACATCAGTGATGGCTTAGAAGCTATTTATAAGTTCGAATTTCAAGTTAATGTTTCTGATGATTCAAAAGACACGGTTACATCACGTAATCAATACGTTGGTTTAAAAGGTGGATTTGGTCAACTAGTGATTGGCCGTAATGATACTGCTTTAAAGCAATCACAAGGAAAGTTGGATTTATTTGATAACCTTGAAGGTGATATCAAAAATTTATTTAAAGGTGAAAACCGTCTTAGTGATACAGTTACTTATTCATCAAAGGATTTAAGTGGCTTTAAAGTGCTTGCAACTTACGTTGCAGAAAAAGACAGTGATGGCGATAGCGGTTATTCATTAGCACTTACTTATGGCGATGCTGGACTGAAGAAAAGCAATGTTTATGCATCAGTTGCTGCCGACAGTGAAGTTAATGGTTATGATGTTGTACGCGCTACCGTGCAAGGGAAGGTAGCTGATTTTAAATTAGGTGCAATGTACCAAAGCCAAGAAAAAGTGGATGGTAGCGGTGATGCCGATGGTTATTTAGTTAATGCGGCTTACACTCTTGATAGCAATACATTTAAAGTTCAATACCAAGTAATGGATTTTGATGCGGGTGATAAAAAGTCTGCCATCTCTGCAGGTGTTGATCACTCCTTGAGCAAAAACACCAAGTTATTTGCCTTCTACACTAATTTTGATATGGACAGCAATGTTGATCAAGATTACTTAGGTGTTGGCATGGAATACAAGTTTTAGTCTTTAGACTGTTGAAAAAGCCTTACTTATTACAGTAAGGCTTTTTACTATTAAGCTTGTGCATACACTGATTTACCCGCAAGCCAGCGATTGATTAGTTGTTCTACTTGTTCAGGATACTGGCGGAGCATTTGTAGTGCGATAGGTCTGACTAAGTTGAGTGTGTGCTTATCTCTGGTTAAGTCAGCAATTTTAAATTCCGCTAAACCTGTTTGTTTTGTGCCGAGCACTTCACCTGGACCACGAATTTCCAAATCACGTTCTGCAATTACAAAACCATCATTGCTATCTCTTAGAACAGCCAAACGTTTTTGTGCAGTATGAGACAGCGGTGCGTGGTATAAAAGCACACAATGGGATGCGATTGCACCACGACCAACTCGACCACGTAACTGATGTAATTGTGCAAGGCCAAGCCGTTCAGGATTTTCAATGATGATCAAACTGGCATTCGGCACATCTACACCGACTTCAATGACCGTTGTCGCCACTAATATATGAATTTTTCCAGCTTTGAACTCGCTCATAATAGCTTGCTTTTCTGCTGCTTTCATACGGCCATGAACTAATCCTATAGTTAACTCTGGCAGTGCATGAGTTAATTGCAGTGCGCTATCTTCTGCTGCTTGGCATTGCAATGCTTCCGATTCATCAATTAAGGTGCATACCCAATATACTTGACGACCTTGCTCGGTACAGGCTGTTTTTACACGAGCAATAATTTCATCACGACGCGTATCAGGTAGTGCAATGGTTTTAATTGGGGTACGTCCTGGTGGCAACTCATCAATCACGGACGTTTCTAAATCGGCATAAGCTGTCATCGCCAGTGTACGTGGGATCGGTGTTGCTGTCATAACCAGTTGATGGGGATAGCAATCACCAAAACGGCCTTTTTCTCGTAGCGATAAGCGCTGATGGACGCCAAAGCGGTGTTGTTCGTCAATAATAATAAGCACTAGGTTATTAAATGTTACTTGTTCTTGAAATAACGCATGAGTCCCAACAATCATTTGCGCTTCACCTGATGCTATTTTTTCAAGCGTTGCGCTGCGTTCTTTTCCTTTGGTTTTACCACCGAGCCATGCTGTAGTTATACCTAAAGCCGTAAACCAATTTTCGAAAGTAATGCCATGTTGTTCTGACAGAATTTCGGTGGGTGCCATTAATGCCACCTGATAGCCCTGTGCGATAGCTGTTAAGGCGCTCAGTGCCGCAACCAGGGTTTTACCTGAGCCAACATCGCCTTGTACTAAGCGCATCATTGGATAAGGAGACTGCAAATCGTTTTTTATTTCAGCGACGACTTTGTTTTGCGCGTTGGTTGGAGCAAAGGGGAGCTGCGCTAAAAAATCATGCTCCAGATGATTAATAGGGTTCAGAGCAACTGCTTTTACTTGCTGTCCTTGTTGACGTAATTTTAATAAGCTCAAATTTTGCGCCAGTAACTCTTCAAACACTAAACGTTGTTGAGCCGGGTGCAGGCCTTGCTCTAATGCGGTGATATCTACATCATTAGCGGGGCGATGTAAAAGTAGCAGTGCTTGAGTTAAATCCATACCAGCGTGTTGGAATTGCACTGGCAATAACTCTTCTACCTGATATTTTTCAAGTAATGCAATCGCCTGATCACTTAATGCACGGATCGACAGTTGTTTTAACCCTTCCGTTGTCGAGTAAACAGGCGTTAGTGTGGTTGCTGTTGGTTGTTCGCTCGGTGTATCGCTGAGGCTGTATTCAGGATGAGTCATTTCATAACCGACTCTGCCACGTCGTACCTCGCCAAAACAGCGGATCACCTTACCGCTACTTAAGGTATTCTTTTGTGCTGCAGTAAAATTAAAAAATCGCAGGGTGAGTCGTCCAGTACCATCGTTAACTTGGCAAACGAGCATTTTACGTTTACCAAAGGTAATTTGGCTGGTTTCTATGGTGGCTTCAATACTGACATGACTATGCACAGCTAAATCACTGATAGCATAAATACGGGTGCGGTCTTCATATCGAAGCGGTAGATGAAAGAGCATATCTTGCACTGTGCTAATGCCGAGTTTTTTTAGCCGCTCGGCCATCTTTGGACCAACGCCTTTGAGGTCAGTGATTGGGTAGCGGCTTAAAGTTGGCTTTGACACAATACGCTCAAATCTTTCATTTTTAGATACTTTTTAGTTTACGTGCGAACAGGCCTGTCATCAAGCATGTTTTAATTTGTGCCAAAACTCATCATCAGCGATGATTTCACCATTTTCATCGAGGGCTGGATAGGGTTGCGATTTTTCTTTGCATTTTTGTGCAATGATTGGATGGCAACCTTCAAATAGCATCTTATGTTTTATGCTCTCATCCAGCATAGTGCGCTCATATAAGCCGGCTTGCAGGCGTTGGTTTTGTGCCTCAAATAATATCAGTGCAGCGGCCACAGACACATTCAGAGACTGCGCCATACCTTGCATTGGAATAATAATGTTTTTATCTGCGTGGGCAAGTGCTTGTGGAGAGATCCCGGTTTTTTCTTGGCCGACAATAATGGCTGTTGGCAGAGTATAATCAATCTCACGGTAGTCAACAGCATCAGGGCATAAGTTAGTAGCGAGTATTTGTACTTGCGGATTATGCAGGCGCATCATAGCCACAGCGCTGTCGATATCTTTATGTAAGTGAGTTGCGATCCAATTTTTACTGCCCCCAGAGGTATTATTGGTGAGCCATTTTTGGTTTTGTGGCCATACTGCATGAACATTATGGCAACCCACAGCATCAGCGCTGCGAACAATTGCAGACAAGTTATGGTGTTTGTGCACATCTTCTAAGCACACGGTTAAATCGGTTTGACGACGATCTAGTACGTGTTTAATGCGATGATAGCGGGTGTTTTCCATTTTTAGCCTTGTCTGAACTCATAAAATTGCCGCTATTATACGGGAATTACCGTCTTAAGGCATTACTGAGCGGCTAATTGGGTTTTGCAGTGATATTAGCGTTTCGGTTGACTGAATAGCTTCGATAGCTTGAATCTTATTGATCAATACATCTTGTAAATGATCAATTGAACGGGTCATTACCTTAATAAAAATACTGTAGTTACCGGTTGTGTAATAAGCCTCAACGACTTCTTCAAGTTCCTTTAGGTGCAATAAGGTGTGTGGGTAGTCTCGAGCATTATTGAGGTTGATGCCAATAAAACAACATACATCGTAGCCTAACTGCTTGGCATTGACGCTAACTTGGGTGCCTGTAATGATCCCGGCTTGTTTCATTTTTTCAATCCGTACATGAATTGTACCTGCGCTAACGGCGAACCGTTTGGCTAATTCTGCATAGGCTGTGCGGGCATTATCCATTAATGCGTGGAGGATCTGTTTATCAAGATTATCGATTTGATAATTTTCCATATAAATATCATCTTTAAATTATTGAATCATCATTTTTTATACCACTAAATTAATCAAATTAATATGATAAAGGTGTTTTTGTTATTGGTTATTGAATTAAAGTGCAAAATGATTGAGGATTGCTTTAACGACATGGTTGCTCATAGTGCAATCATGCATTTATGCAAGTAACAATAACTGGGAATGAGGCCAATTATTATGAGTTCACACTTTGTCAAGCAACAGCTGCAAATTAGTAAAGTTAAACAGTATTTTTCACACCAGCTAGAACAACAGCTAGGGTTAATTGAAGTACAAGCGCCTATTTTGGCTAAAGTAGGCGATGGTATCCAAGATAACCTAAGTGGCACTGAAAATGCGGTTGCGGTAAAAGTTAAAACTATTCCAGCGAGTCAATTTGAAGTGGTTCACTCTTTGGCAAAATGGAAGCGAAAAACACTAGCTGAGCACGGCTTTGCAATTGGTGAAGGTTTATACACACATATGAAAGCGTTGCGCCCGGATGAAGAGTCATTAAGCCCCATCCATTCTGTTTATGTTGATCAGTGGGATTGGGAGAAAGTAATTTGTGCCAGTTCTGAGCGCTCTCTTGATAAGTTAAAAGAAACAGTACAAGCCTTGTATAAAGGCTTAAAAGCAACCGAGCAATTTGTTGCTGATGAATTTGGTATATCACCATTTTTACCCGCTGATATTACTTTTGTACACAGTGAACAGTTACGTCAAATGTACCCTGATTTTACCGCCAAGCAGCGCGAAAAAGCGATTACACAAGAATATGGTGCGGTGTTTTTGATAGGCATTGGTGGGGCATTAGCCGATGGTAAGATTCATGATGTACGCGCACCTGACTACGATGATTGGTCGACTCAGACCTGCGAGCAATACAGTGGCTTAAATGGTGATATTTTACTGTGGAACCCTGTGCTTGAAGATGCTTTTGAAATTTCATCAATGGGTATTCGCGTATCACCAGAAGCATTAGTTGCACAGCTTGCAATTACCGGTGACCAAGCTCGTTTAGAATTTGATTGGCATAAGCAACTACTAGCTAAACAATTACCACAGACAATAGGTGGTGGCATTGGTCAATCTCGATTGGCGATGTTGTTATTACAAAAACCTCACATCGGTCAAGTACAAGTAAGTGTATGGCCGGAGGAGTTAAAACAACAAGTGGCTGGTATTTTATAACGTAGACGAGACAATAGAGACTATCTGCTGTTAGTCTCTATCTGCTTGCGATCAACTGGTTTTAAATTCAATCTCTATTTTTCCTTCTTGCAGTTTTACGTTACAAGGAGGGTAGCTGCGATTTGTTCTTAATACTTTATCGAAAATGTGGATTTCTACCCCAGAATGCAATTTTTTATTGACCGCTAAATTAGCATTATCAAGTAGTTCATATAGACTTTGTTCTAGCGTTGTTAGGCGTTTTTCTAGCTGCTCTGCTTGTTGGCAATAATGTTGCTGAGTAGCTCCTATTTTAGCGAGCAATAGTTTTTTCTTATCTAAATCTTTTACTAAATCGGCCTTTTCTAGCGTTGCTTGCAGGGTGTCTAATTGCTCATCGGTTTTAGCTAATTCTTTAAGGCATTCATCGGTTTCAGTAGTAACAGACTTTCCTGAGGCAACCATGTTTATGAGCATTTTAGCGCCAGATTCATTACCAATTTCACCAGCGATAATCATTCCGGCATCCAGGATCTCGCCACCAAATAACTTCCCTTGTGGATTGTCTGCTTGGCCTATCTGTAAAAGCTTAGTCGCTTTCATTGCGCAGTGGCTAGCTTGGCGCTCAATAAAAATATTATTACCTTCAAGGTAGCTATATTGGGCGTGAGATAAATGAATATCACCGTTACAAATAATTTTGCACGAAAGTGTTTTATCATCTAGCTGGTGGCCAATCACACCTTGTTTAATGGTGATATTACCTTGCGCTGTCAGTTCTCCGGATTCAACCGTCCCCATCACAGTTATATCGCCTTTCGCGGTTACTTTCATGCCTGGCTCTATATTATGAGTGACAATAATGCTGCCATCAAAGTTTATATGGCCGCTTTTAACTGTGACATCGCCAATCGTAAAAATATCATCAACGCGCATGCCATTTTGTATTTCGACTGGTACGCCCGCAATACTTGAGATTAATTCAAGAGGATTAGTTTTTGATATTTCACTGCCCTCACCAGCAACTAGCGGGCTACTTTCTCCTGCTTTTGCCGGAAGTACATCGCCTTTTACGGTAAAACCTTCTTTACCAGGGGTTGCGGGTTGCTGTCGAACTAACAATGTACCGGGTTCAACACTTGCTAACTTGCCAAAGTCGCGCATATCGACAGTGCCATCTTCGCGCAGTTTCGGGGTATGCAAACGCTCTTTTAAAGTTAATACTTGAGGGAGTAATTTAGATGATTTGCCGTCTTCTGGTAAGCGACCTTTAGCGAGGATACCTTTAACGGTAGTGCCAGCGGGTAATTCAAATTGTTTTTGTAGCAGCTGCTCTAAAAATGCTTGTTTGTAGCCCCGAGCAACCCCAGCTTTGATCAGCTGCTGTTTCGCTTGATCAAGGGCTAAAACTTTGCCACCTTGTGCGAGTGTGAGTTCGCCTGTTGCTAACATTTTATCATCACTGAGTGTAACAGTTAGTGTGGCGTCATGCTTACTGGCAACCACTAAACTACGTTCGCTACTAGGCTCTTTAAAAAAAGCATTGATAGCATCATAGTCTATGCGACATTCACAGAATGTTGATTTTTCTAGAGCCTCAATAACAAAAGCGGCACTAGGCGGCGAATGTTCTATAACATCGAGTAGTACATTACCGTTATGAGCAAGCTTAAACACGGATCATCCTTTTACAACACTTAAGTTAAAGGTTTTTATAATTATATAAGGATAGAGTGCTAGAGATTTGAATAACTGTCAAGAAAATCGAGGAAAAGGGGACTGATGAGTTAATACACCTAAGCATAAATACCTAGGTGTATTGCTGTAAGCTTAATTTGTTGAAGGCAATTCCATAATACCGTCAATTTCAACTTGCACGTTTTTTGGTAATGCGCGCACGCCAATTGCTGCTCGGGCAGGGTAAGGTGCTTTGAAGTATTGGCTCATTACTTCATTTACCGTCGCAAAGTTAGATAGATCAGTTAAATAGATATTAACTTTTACCAAGTCTTGGATGTTGCCACCGGCTTCTTCACATACCGCACTAATATTTTTAAATACTTGATGTGTTTGTTCTGCGAAATCTTCAGAGATCACTTCCATCGTTGCTGGAACTAATGGAATTTGACCCGATAAGTAAACTGCTGTACCAACTTTTACTGCTTGGCTATAAGTGCCGATGGCAGCAGGTGCTAGATCCGTAGAAATAAATGCTTTATTCATGATTTTCCTATGTTATTTTTTACGATAGACTTTTTGCACATCAGGCATTACGCGAATGCGGCGCATGATATTAGCAACATGGACACGGTTTTTCACGGTGATCCCTAAATCTATCACGTATAAATTACTTTCTTTTTCATCTGTGGCAATTTCCACTATGTTTGCTTGGGTTGTAGCAATTACATTGGTTAGTTTTGCGAGTGCGCCTTGGTGGTTTATGATTTCCACACGCAGTGCTGCAATATATTCTTTTTCTGGATTATCATCCCATTTAACAACCAAGTACTTGGAGCGTTCAGTTTCCCAGCCGCGAATATTTTTACATTCTTGGCGGTGAACCGTGATGCCTTTACCTTGGCTTATATGTGCGGTGATAGCATCCCCAGGCACTGGTCGACAACATTTAGAATAATTAACTAGCATGCCTTCAGTGCCAATAATGGTCGCTTTAGCATTTTTAGTCATATCGCCTAAATCATCATTGTCATTTTGCAGTAAGCGGCGTGCGATCAGCATGCTCATTAAATTACCGCAGCCAATTTCAACTAATAGCTCTAATACAGTATTGAGTTCATGTTCTGCTAATACGCGACTAATATTTTCGTCAGGCAGATCATCGAACTTCGTTTCACCTAAAGCTGAGTCGAGTAAGCGACGGCCAAGTAATAAAGCTTCTTCATGATGTTGGCTCCTCAGGTAATTGCGAATTCCTAAACGTGCTTTACCGGTAACAATAAAGTTTAACCACGTTGCGTTAGGGTGCGCACCTGAGCTGGTAATCACTTCAACTGTTTGACCCGTATCTAATGCTTTACTTAACGGATGAGGTTTACGGTTAACGCGTGCACCCACACAGGTATTACCAACATCGGTATGGACCGCGTATGCAAAATCAACGGCGGTTGCACCCATAGGTAACTCGACTATGCGACCATCAGGAGTGAACACGTAAATTTCTTCTGGGAATAGCTCTGTTTTAACGTTTTCAACAAATTCAAATGATGAGCCTGCGCTTTGTTGTAATTCCAACAAACTTTGCATCCACTGACGTGCACGTTGTTGTGCAGTGTGGCCTGCGCTATCACCGGATTTTTTATACATCCAATGAGCAGCAACTCCTTTATCTGCCATGTGATCCATATCGTGAGTACGGATCTGGATCTCAACAGGGATCCCATGTGGACCAACTAATGAGGTATGCAACGATTGATAACCATTAGTTTTAGGTACTGCTATATAATCTTTAAAGCGAGTTTCAATTGGCTTATATAAATTATGGGCAACACCAAGTACCCGATAGCAGATATCCATTGAATCAACTGCAATTCTAAATGCGTAGATATCCATGACTTCATTAAACAGTAACTCTTTATTAAGCATTTTTTTATAAATACTATATAAGTGTTTTTCGCGCCCAGAAACAGTGGCTGTAATGCCAGCTTCTTCAAGGCGTGCTGTTATCTCGGTTTGGATATTTGAAATGACTTCTTTGCGATTGCCGCGCGCTTTGGCAACTTCTGACTTTAAAGCGCGATGACGCATCGGGTAGAGGGCTTGAAAACCTAAATCCTCTAACTCATTTTTAATATCGTGAATACCTAAACGATTAGCAATCGGCGCATAAATCTCTAACGTTTCGCGGGCAATACGTCGACGTTTGTCAGGACGTAATGCTCCAAGAGTGCGCATATTATGAGTACGATCAGCAAGTTTGATTAAAATAACACGAATATCTTGTGTCATTGCCATAATCATTTTTCGATAGTTTTCAGCTTGGAATTCTTTTTTATCTTTAAAGCTGAGCTTATCAAGCTTGCTTACGCCCTCAACTAATTCGGCGACTGTCTCGCCAAAAATTTCGGCTAAATCTTGTTGGCTAAAGTCGGTGTCTTCAATCACATCATGCATTAATGCAGCCATTAACGTTTCGTGATCTAAATGCATACCAGCCAGAATTTGGCTTACTTCAACAGGGTGAGTAATGTAAGGTTCGCCACTTGAGCGAGTTTGACCCTCATGGGCCTCTCGGGCTACCACATAGGCTTTTTGTACCAGCTCTACATCAGCAGCAGGTAAGTATTCTGATATTTTCTTTTTTAGACCTTCAAAAAGATACATTCACACTCCAATGTTCTCGTGAAGCAAATAGGTAACGGTATGTTAAGAATATACGATGAAAAGAAGGGATTGCCAACGGCTAGAATAGAAATACTATACCGTTGGCTAAATCAGACAAGGAAGTCAGATTATTGGTTGCCGCCTACAATAGCTGCAACTGCAGCCATTTCAGCCGCCTCTTGATGTTGTTGCTCTTCACGATCAATAAGATCCATTGATGAGCTATCTACTAAACCAAGTTCAATTTCACGTAAAGCAACAACCGTTGGTTTATCGTTTTCAGGATCAACCAGTGGCTTTTTACCACCGACCGCGATTTGACGGGCACGACGGGCCGCAACTAAAATTAAATCAAAACGATTACCAATTGCATCTACTGCATCTTCAACAGTTACGCGAGCCATCTTAGCACTCCAAATAAATTTTTAAGCAAAGACGTAGTTTACTGCACCGAGTCAGATTCGCCAATAGCTTGTGGTTAATTTAAACAAATAAAATACTTACTGAACCCAAATTAGGATTTAACGCAGTAAGTCTACGAGTAAATCTTGATGGCGAATAGCTTGGCTTTGTAGCGATAAGCGTTTTGCCAATACGATCGTCTCAATTTCCTTCAGCGCAGTTGCAAAATCATCGTTAACCACGACATAGTCATATTCATTGTAATGAGACGTTTCAGATTGTGCTTTTGCCATGCGACCAGCAATGATTTCTTGTGAATCTTGGCCGCGATTATTTAAGCGCGCTTCAAGCTCAACTTTTGACGGTGGTAGGATAAAAATGGTTTCAACATCAGCGACCAGATCACGAACTTGACGTGCACCTTGCCAATCAATATCTAAAAATACATCAATACCTGCTGCAAGCTGCTCTTCAATTGCTTGCTTTGATGTACCGTAGTAATTATCGAACACTTGCGCCCATTCAAAAAAATCATTCTTTTCAATTAATGATTTGAATTCATCAACATTTACAAAGTGGTAATGCACGCCATTTGCTTCGCCCGGACGAGGCGAGCGAGTAGTATGCGATACAGATACTTTCATATCATTATACTTAGTTAACAATGCATTGATTAAGCTGGATTTACCCGCACCAGATGGTGCCGATAAAATAAATAAGTTTCCGCGAGTTTGCGTCATTACTTTGCTCTCTACTAAAAATAAATAGGCTTGAGTTACAAGTAACTCAAGCCTTAGATAACACCATTATACTTTAATAACCAAACACTGCTCAAGTTGAGCCAAGAAACACTTACTCAATATTCTGGATCTGCTCACGCATTTGCTCTATCAATACTTTAAGCTCAACCGCAGCATTGGTGATGTCGCTATTGATTGATTTAGAGGCGAGGGTGTTTGCTTCGCGGTTAAACTCTTGCATCATGAAATCTAAACGACGACCACAAGCGCCACCTTTTTTAAGGATTTTTTTAGTTTCTTTGACATGAGATTTTAAACGGTCTAGTTCTTCAGCTACGTCTTGTTTTTGTGCAAGGTAGATGAGCTCTTGCTCAAGGCGAGCTTCGTCAATATTTGCAGTTAAATCTTCTAATTTTTGTGCTAATTTTTCACGCTGCCATTTGGCAATTTCTGGCATGTGAGTTTCAACTATCGCTACTTGCTCTAAAATAGCATCAAGGCGAGTGGCTATCATCTCTTCAAGATTAGCGCCTTCATCACCACGTGCAGATTTAAAATCTTCAATCACTTGATCAAAACCAGCAATGAGTGCGGTGTTAACGCTATCCATATCTAGCTCTTCAGCTTCCATAACACCAGGCCAACGTAAGATGTCGACAGGATTAATATCGCCATTACTTTGTTGTTGCACCCATTTGGCGCTATTGATCAGTTGTGCAGCCAACGCCTCA